>JBARYG010000050.1:0-72948 GCA_049647745.1 Mesorhizobium sp. | reverse complement strand
ATGAGCCCTCAGATCCGGGCCTCGACCAAGGCTTGTGGGCGAAAATGCCCCTCCCTGTGGTGAGGCAAGCACACCGGCGGGGCGCGGAAGTCGCGCCACGTATAAAATTATCAGAGGCTCGGCCTCGTGCCCCGCTTCCCACCTGCCAGAAAGGCAGCGTTCTTTGACAAAAGCCAGACGGCGGAAGCCGGGCGTGGCAACGAAGATGTACGGCCGGTGGCCTGAAGCGAGCGGCCGTTGCGAAAAATCAGGCGTTCTCGGCCGGCACGCAGAAGATATCGACATGGCGGGCCCGCATCATGTCGTCGGCGCTTAGTTCCTTGCCGCGCAGTTCGACATAGGGATCGGCCCGATAGATCCGGTAACCGAGATCGGTGCTCAGGTGCCGGTAGAAGGAGCGGCGCTGCGCCTCGGTGGAATGGCGAAAGATTTCGCACAGAAGATAGGGGCGGGCGGCATCGATCAGCTTGCGCAGGGTTCCAATCACCGCCTCGTCGCTGCCCTCAGCGCCCGTCTTGACGAATTTTACCCGGGAAAGCCATTCCGGCGCCAGGTTTTCCAGTTCGCGGGTTATGTTGCGGCCTTCGACGTCCAGCCGGTAAAGATGCCTGCTGCGGAATTTACCCGGTCTGGAGAGATCGCCGCCGTCGCAAAAGCCCGGATCGCCGTAGTCGAAGGTGAGGGCGGCTTTTTCCATCGTTGCGGCATAGGGCAGGACGGTGACGGGAGCCGCCATCGGGTTGAGCCGGGTGTTGTGTTCGAGAATCGGCAACATGTAGCGGTTCGGCTCGACCGCGAAGACGCGGCCTGTCGGGCCGGCGGCCAGCGCGAACGGCACGGTCGTGCCACCGGTATGCGCGCCGATATCCAGCACCGCGTCGCCGGGCGCGATGTAGCGGCGCAGCTCGTCGACGGCGTGCTGGCCAAGCGTGACCGCCCGGCATTTCGGGTGAAGCCACTGGGCGAAGCGCACGGTTCCCTCGCGCTCCAGCTCGAATGTGTCGATACGGTATCCGTAGGTTTGGGGTGGCGAGCGAAAGCCGATTAACTCAAGCAGCGCGCGTGCCTTCATTCCACTTTGACCAGCACGGCATTCTCGAATTCGATCACCTTGTCGCCTGTGGAATCGAAAGCCTCGGCGCGGATGGTCAAGAGCCGCCAGCCTGCGCGCGATGCCACCGGCCGGTGGGCGAGGCAGGTGCGGGTGAAGCGGATGGTTTCGCCGGCATGGACCGGCTTCAGCCATTTGAGATTGCGGAAGCCGGGGGAGGGGCCGAACTCCGGCATCGGCCCCGGCCCGCTCCAGCCCGCCAAGTCCATGCCCGTGGCGAGGTGATATTTCATCCATGTCGCGGCCGTGTGCCAGCCCGAAGCACAAAGCCCGCCGAGCACGCTTTTCCTTGCCGCTTCCTCGTCGGTATGGAAGACCTGCGGATCGTATTTGCGGGCAAACGCCTTGATTGCTTCCGGTTCGAAGGTATGGGAGCCGAGCGTCGTGGTGATGCCGATGCCGAAGAATTCGTCGAGGCTCACGATCCGGCGGCCTCCCGGGTCAGGAACATGGCGGCGTTTTCCAGTTCGAACACGCTTTCTCCACGCTGGTTGACCAGTTCGGCGTGCAGGGTAATGAAACCGAGCTGCGGTTTCGATTTCGACAGCCGCTTGGCCACTACCATGCATCGCCCGGTGAGCGTGTCGCCGGCCAGCACCGGCTTCTTCCACTTCACCTGATCGACGCCGGGCGCGCCCTGCGATGTCGAATCGAGCAGGAAGGCATCGCACATCAGGCGCATGAACATGGCGCAGGTGTGCCAGCCGGAAGCGGAGAGACCGCCGAGGATGCTGCGCTTTCCGGCCTCTTCGTCGAGATGCATCGGCTGGGCGTCGAATTCGGAAGCGAATTCGACGATCTCTTGCGCCGTTACCAGCTTCGATCCGATGTCGAGCGTCGCCCCCACGACGAAGTCTTCAAAGGCCCACTTTCTGGCCGCCATGCTTCAAAAATCCAATTCAATAATAAAGGGCACCATGGACCGGGCGGTTGTGCAGTGCAAGACGGCACCGTCGTGTGGGGCGATGTCCTTTTAGCCGCAGGATGACGGATGCCCAGAAACATCCGTCATCCCGGCAGCCGGTATTATCGTGTGCTCGGCAGGATCTGATGCAGGATGATGGCCCAGACCGCGCCGAAGGCGATGGACGAACCCAGGATATACTGCACGAAATCCGGAAGCGTCTTGACGAAATCCGGGGGAGCGAGCGTGGCGAACAGCGCCATCAGGATAGGCAGGCCGATGACGAGCATGTTGCGCTCGGTCAGTGCGGTGCTGCGCACCACGCGAAAGCCGTTCATGGCGATCACCACGCAAAGCACGCCGAAGACGCCGCCGATGACCGGCCCCGGTATCGAGGCGATGATTGCGGAAAGCTTTCCGATCAGGCCGAAGATCACCAGGAAGATGCCGGCTGCGGCGAAGGCGACGCGGCTGGCGACGCCGGTAATGGCGATGATGCCGGCATTCGACGAATAGCCGGTCACCGGCGTGCTGCACAAAAGCGCGCTGATCAGGCAGCCGAGCCCTTCGCCGGTGGCGCCCCGGTCCAGTTGCTCGTCCGTCAGCGGCTTGTCGATGACGGCGCCGACCGCGAACCAGGTGCCCGTCGTTTCCGCCAGCACGACGACATAGACGATCAGCATGGTCAGCGTCGCCGATAGCGAGAATGTCACGTCGAGGTTGAGGAAAGCGATGCGCGGCAGCGAGAACCAGGTGGCGTCGGCGACCGCCGCCATGCTGAGCTGGCCCATGAAGGCTGCCGCGATGCTTCCCGCCGCCAGCGCGATGATGACGGACAACAGCCGCAGCCAGGTGCCCCTTACGCCCATCGCCATGCCCGCCAGCATGCAGCCGACGAGGAAAGCGGCGGAAATGAACGCCAGAACGATGTTGCCGCCGACGGTGCCGCTGCCATGGACAGCGAAGACGCTTTCCTTGAGCGCAACCGGCATCAGCGCGACGCCGACGACGATGATGATGGCGCCGCCGACGATGGGCGGTACGAAGCGGTCCACCAGCTTGTGGAAGATCCTTGTCGGGGAGCCCAGCAGCATCACCAGAATGGCTCCGGGGATGAGCGCGCCGACAACCGCCGACAGACCGGCAACACCGCCGCCGGCCGCGAAGGCGATCGCCAGCACCGCGCCGATCGGAACGAAGGACGGTCCCTGCACGACCGGCAGGCGCATGAAAAACTGGGATTGGATCACCGTTGCGATGCCCGCCGCGACGAAGGCCGACTGGATGAAGGAACTGGCATCGCCGACGCTGAAGGCGAGCACGGAGGCGATGATGAAGGGGACGATGTAGACGTCCATGGCGAGCACATGCTGGAGACCGAGCAGCGCCGCTTTGCCCGGCGGCAACGGATCGTCGGGATGGGCGATGAGAGTGACTTCCGAGACTGCTTGTTCCATACGTTCCCCCTCTGGAAATAGACCGTCGATCATGAGATCAGTCGGATTCAAAAGACAGAAGCAGGCGTGTTTGCCCACGGGTTTTTTCAAGCCATGCCGATGCCAGCCGGACAGGAGCCTAGATGACAAAAACGCCCTTCATGGTGTCAGGCACAGCTTTTCACACGCCGGAGCGCGGCAGGCTGGAGATACTGGAAAGCCATCTGTTCGGCATCGACGGGCAAGGGCGGATCGCCGAAATCCTGCCGCCTGATCATGCCGAATATGAAGCCCGGAAGGCGGCGGCACGGCAGGCCGGCAGCCTCGTCGAGCTTGGTGACGGGCAATTTCTGCTGCCGGGCCTCATAGACCTGCACATCCATGCGCCGCAATGGCCGCAGATGGGCAAGGCGCTGGACGTGCCGCTTGAAGTCTGGCTGCAGAAATACACTTTTCCGCTTGAGGCCAAATATGCCGACGTCGATTTCGCCCGCGAAGTCTATGCCGAACTGGTCGACAATCTCCTGGCCAACGGTACGACGACGGCGCTGTATTTTGCCACCATCCACGTCGAGGCGAGCCTCGCGCTTGCCGAAATATGCCTGGAAAAAGGCCAGAGGGCGCTGGTGGGCAAGGTGGTGATGGACGACCCCGAGCAGTGCCCGCCTTTTTATCGCGATGCGGATGCGGCCAAGGCGATCGCCGACACCAGAAGGTTCATCGAGGCGGTGCGTTCGATGGATAATGGCGAGCGGCCGCTCGTGCAGCCGGCGATCACGCCGCGCTTCATCCCAAGCTGCACCGACGCGGCCTTGCAGGGGCTGGGCGGGCTGGCGAAGGAATATGGATGCCATGTGCAGACGCATTGCGCAGAGAGCGACTGGGCGAAGGGCTTTGTCGAGCAACGATACGGCCGCAGCGACGCCGCCAGCCTCGACGGCTTCGGCCTGCTTACCCGCCGCACAGTGCTGGCGCATTCGAATTTCATCGATACGCAAGACATGGATCTGATCCAGGAGAGGGGTGCGGGCATCGCGCATTGCCCGATCTCGAATTTCTATTTCGCCAACGCTGTTTTCCCGCTTCGCGCGGCACTCGACCGGCACATGCATGTCGGGCTGGGAACTGATGTTTCCGGCGGCTACAGCCCGTCGCTGTTCGACGGCTGCCGGCACGCTCTGTCGGCTTCCCGGATGCTGCAGAGCGGCGTTCACGCCGGCCTTGCGCCGCAGGAACGGGGTGCGCCGGGCGAGCCGGTCACGCATCAGGAGGCTTTCTGGCTGGCAACGGCGGGCGGCGCCGAAGCGCTTGACCTGCCGACCGGCAGCTTCCGGCCGGGGCACGAATTCGATGCGCTGCTGATCGACTGCCGGGTGCCCGCATCCAACATCGCCATCCGTGCCGGCGACGATACGCTTGACGATATATTCCAGAAGATCGTGCTCAACGCGACCCGGGCCAACATCGCCGGGGTCTGGGTGAGTGGCCGCAGGACCGACGGACGGTAGCCACCGAAGCGGCTAAGCGGGACCGGCGATCAGGTGTTGAACCTGAACAGCAGAACGTCGCCGTCCTGCACGACATATTCCTTGCCTTCGTCGCGCGCCTTGCCGGCCTCCTTGGCCGCGACTTCGCCGCCAAGCGTGATGAAGTCGTTGTAGGCGATGGTCTGGGCGCGGATGAAGCCGCGTTCGAAATCGGTGTGGATGACGCCGGCGGCCTGCGGCGCCTTGGTGCCGCGCTCGATCGTCCAGGCGCGGGTTTCCTTCGGGCCGACGGTGAAATAGGTGATCAGGTGCAAGAGGGCATAGCCGGCGCGGATCAGCCGGTCGAGGCCCGGCTCCTCAAGGCCGAGATCGGCGAGGAATTCCTGCGCCTCTTCGTCGGGAAGCTGGGCCACTTCGGCTTCGATGGCCGCTGAAATAACGACCGTTCCGGCCCCCTGAGCAGTGGCCATCGTCTCGACCGCTTTCGTGTGCTCGTTACCGGATGCGGCGTCGGCCTCGGCAACATTGCAGACGTAAAGAACGGGGTGCGAGGTCAAGAGGTTCAGGCCGCGCAGGATGGCGAGGTCTTCGGGGGCGATGTCCTTCAGCATGACGCGGGCCGGCTTGCCGTCGTTCAGCAGGGCCAGGGCCTGCTCCATGACGGGCAGGACGGTCAGCGCCTCCTTGTCCTTGCCACCGGCGCGCTTGCGGAACTGCACGACGCGCCGCTCCAGGCTTTCCAGGTCGGAAAGCATCAGTTCGGTTTCGACGGTTTCGGCGTCGGCCACGGGGTCGATGCGGCCTTCGACATGGGTGATGTCGTCATCCTCGAAGCAGCGCAGCACGTGGACGATGGCGTCGACCTCGCGGATATTGGCGAGGAACTGGTTGCCGAGGCCTTCACCCTTGGAGGCGCCGCGCACCAGCCCGGCAATGTCGACGAAGGAGATGCGGGTCGGGATGATCTCCTTCGACTTGCCGACTTCGGCCAGCTTTTTCAGGCGCGGATCGGGCACCGCCACCTCGCCGGTATTCGGCTCGATGGTGCAGAAGGGATAGTTGGCTGCCTGCGCCGCCGCCGTCCTGGTCAGCGCGTTGAACAGCGTCGACTTGCCGACGTTGGGCAGCCCGACGATGCCGCATTTGAAACCCATGTTTTCCGACCTTAAGAAGAAGAAAGAATTCGGGTCAGGCTATGGGCGATAGGATCGACGATCGTCAAGCCCCGGATGCCGTCGAGGTGATCCGGGGCTGTCCCGTGCGGCAAAAAAATGGACGATGCAGGACACCCATTTTGGTGCTGCGGCTACGATCAAATGTCGGTGAACATGGTTCCGGACCGTATGTCGACGACGTCAACCACGAAATTTCGGAATAGGCTCGCGGCGTAACTGCATCTGAAACTTGAGGAGTTCCCAACATGATCGAAACCAAGCTTTCTCGCCGTGACAGTCTTCGCAATATTGTGGCGATGGGGGTTGCCGGCGGAGTCGTTGCCATTGGCGCCACGGCCGTCGCTACCACGGCGGCTGAGGCCGCACAGCCGCATATGGAACGAGCCCTTGCCGACCTTCAGGCGGCGCTCGGCCAGCTTCAGGTCGCCGCTCCCAACAAGGGCGGGCACCGTGTAAAAGCAATGGAACTGGTACGTCAGGCAATCGCCGAGACACGAAGGGGAATGGCAGCAGCCGGCTAAGCGGCTTTCAAACAGGGTATCGAAACTGGCGCTGCCGTAACAGGCGGCGCCTCATTCGCTTTTGTCGCCGAACAGCTTTTTCAGCATAGCCGCCATCGGGCCGCTTTCAGGCAGTTTTACCGGCTGTTGCGAAGGGCGGGCCTGCCGGATGTGGCTCTGGCCGGCGGAAGGCTGTTTCGGCTTTGGCGCTTTCGGCGGTGGGGTATCGTCGGGGCCGGTCGGCTGGAGTTTGTCGCGCAACGTCAGCGTCACCCGGTTCATGAAGCTGTTGTCGTCGCCCTTGGCCAAAAGATCGACATCGGCGGAAACCGCGTCGAGCAGCACGTCCAGCCATTCATGATCGGCCTTGGCAAAATCGCCAAGAACATGGCCGTGGACCATCTCGCGGGCACCGGGGTGTCCGACGCCGATGCGGACGCGGCGGTAATTCTTACCGATATGCTGGTCGAGCGAGCGGATGCCGTTATGGCCGCCCGAGCCGCCGCCGACCTTGATCCGCACCTTGCCGGCGACGAGGTCGATCTCGTCGTAAAAGACCGTCACCGCGGAAGGGGCGAGCTTGTAGAACCGAAGCGCTTCGCCGACCGATTGGCCGGAAAGGTTCATGAAGGTCTGCGGCTTGATCAGGATGACTTTTTCGCCGGCCAGATTGCCCTCGGCGATCAGGCCCTGGAATTTCTTCGACCAGGGCGAAAAGGAATGGCGGCGGGCTATCGCGTCCGCCGCCATGAAGCCGACATTGTGCCGGTTATTGGCGTATTGCGCGCCCGGATTGCCGAGGCCTGCAAACAGCAGCATCGTCGTCTCCGGGCGGCAAGCCTATTTTTCTTCCTTCGCTTCCGCCGATTCTGCAGCAGCGGCGGCGGCGACAGCCGCGTCGGCCGCTTCGTCTTCGCCGGACTTCTGCGCCGACGATCCGGTCACGGTCGCGATGGTGAAGTCGCGATCCGAAATCACCGGCTTCATGTTCGCAGGCAGCTTCACCGAGGAAATGTGCAGCGATTCACCGATCTCGGTCCCTTCGAGGTCGACGGTGATGAAGTCGGGGATGGCGTCGGCCGGGCAATTGAACTCGACCTCGTGGCGCACCACGTTGAGCACGCCGCCGCGCTTGATGCCGGGCGACTTCTCTTCGTTGATGAAGTGGACCGGCACGTTGACGTTGACGAGGGTGTTCTTGCCGACGCGCAGGAAGTCGACATGCATCGGGAAATCCCGGACGGGATCGAGCTGGTAGTCCTTGGGCAGAACCTGAATCTTCTTGCCGTCGACATCGATCGTGGCGATCGTGGTCAGGAAGGCGCCACCGTGGATCTTGTAGTAGACGTCCTTATAGGACAGGGCGATAGCCAGGGGAGGCTGTTTGTCGCCATAGATGACTGCTGGTACTTTACCGTCGCGACGAACTGCACGGGCGGACCCCTTACCGACCTGTTCGCGTGCTTCGGCCTTGAGCTCATAAGAAGGTGCTTGGCTCATGGCATTTCCTTTCAAGGTTATCTGGAGCGTTTTCGGGCGGCTGGCCGGAGCCGAAAACGTCGAAAGCCGCCACGGTTCGGCATGACGGATCATGCACATGAAAATCATGTACCGGGGCGACGTTCCCCCGCATTGCCTCCAAGGGTGTCTATGCGGGTGGCGGTTCTATAACGGAAGGCCGCATGCGGCGCAAGCGTGGCCTGCATGGCCTCTCAGGCGGCCTTTTTCGCTTCCTTCATGTTGGGCAGGAAGATCGTGAGCAGGCCGAGAAAGGGCAGGTAGGAGCAGATACGGAAGACGAAGTCGATGCCTTTCATGTCGGCTACGATGCCGAGCAGCGCCGCCGCGATGCCGCCGACGCCGAAGGCGAGGCCGAAGAAGATGCCGCCGATCATGCCGACGCGGCCGGGCACCAGTTCCTGTGCGAACACCACGATGTTGGAGAAGGCGGACGACAGGATCAGGCCGATGATCACCGTCAGGATGACGGTCCATTCGAGGTTCGCATAGGGCAGGGCCAGCGTGAACGGCAGCACGCCGACGATGGAAAACCAGATCATCGCCTTTTGACCGTAGCGATCGCCGAAGGGACCGCCGAGCAGGATGCCCAGCGCCGAAGCGCCCATAAATGCGAACAGCAGGACCTGAGACATCTGCACCGAGACGTCGAACCGCTGGATGACGTAGAAGGTGTAGTAGCTAGTCAGGCTGGCGATATAGGCGTTCTTGGTAAGCACCAGTAGGGTCAGGACCGCCAAAGCCCAGCCGACCCTCTTCTTCGAGAAAGGCGAGACGAAGGTGGCGGCCTTGCGGTTCTTCATGGCCGTGCGCAAGCGTGCGTACCAGCCGCTGACCCGCAACAGGACAAGGATGCCGACCAGCGATCCGAATGCAAACCAGGCGATGCTGGCCTGACCGAACGGAACGACGATGAAGGCGGCGAGAAGCGGCCCCGCCGCCTGGCCGGCATTGCCGCCGACCTGGAACAAGGACTGGGCCAGACCGTGCTTGCCGCCCGACGCCAGGCGCGCGATGCGCGAGGATTCGGGGTGGAATACGGCCGAACCGATGCCGATCAGCGAAGCGCCGAGCAACAGCAGCCAGTAATGGCCGGCATAGGCCAGCACGATCAGGCCGATGAGCGAGGACGCCATGCCGTAAGGCAGCGAATAGGGCATCGGCTTCTTGTCGGTGACCATGCCGACCACCGGCTGCAGCATCGAAGCCGTCATCTGGAAGGTGAAGGTCAACAGGCCGATCTGCCAGAAGTCGAGGCCGTAATTGTCTTTCAGCAGCGGATAGATGGCCGACAGCAGCGATTGCATGATGTCGTTGATGCCGTGGCAAAGGCTCACCGCCAGAATGATGGTCAAAGCGGTCGCCTGGGCTGCGGCCTGCGCGGTCGCCGGAGCGGCTCCCTGCGCGCTCGACTGCGCCGTTCTTTGCTCCGTGGCTTCGCCGGATATCACTGTGGTGTCGGTCAAGGCTTGCTCCTGATCACGGCCACGAGGCCCTGATGCCGCGCTTATAATCCTGTTGAATCACGACTTCTTTCGTGGTTTGGTCCAATAGTTACGCAAGTGGGCCAACTTCCATGACGGAAACGACGCATCGTGTGACGGTGTCGAAAGGCGATCTCGAACACTGGCATCGCGAAAGGCTGGATTGGCTCGAACGTGTCCATGGTCCGATCGTGGCACTGCCGACGGAATATCCGGACGGCTATCATGTGCCCGATCATAGCCATAGCCGCGGGCAACTTCTCTATGCTCCGACCGGCGTCGTGTTGGTCCAGACGCAGCTTGGCCGCTGGATGGTGCCGCCCGACCACGCGATGTGGATTCCGGCGGGCGTACGGCATTCGGTGGACATGCTTGGAACCATCAGCATGCGGTCGATCTACGTATCGCCTGACGCCATCGACGGGCTGCCGGGCAAGGTTCGCGTCGTCGGCGTGACGGACCTGATGCGCAGTCTTATCGCCGAGGCGGTGCTGTTGCCCGTCGATGCGCCGCTGGAAGGCCGGGCCGGCCTGCTGCTGCGGCTTTTGCTTCACGAGATTCCAAACCTGCCGGAAATGCCGCTTGGCCTGCCGTTCCCGACGGATGCGAAGCTAGTGGCGCTGTGCCGGCGATTCGTCGCCGCACCGTCACCGCATGCGACCATCGACGAATGGGCCGACATGGCCGGCATGAGCCGCCGTTCGTTTACGCGGCTGTTCCATCGCCAGACCGGACTGTCGCTGTCGACGTGGCGCCAGCAGGCCTGCCTGTTCGCGGCGCTGCCGAGGCTGGCGGAGGGTGAGCCGATCACCCGCGTCGCCTTCGACCTCGGCTATGACAGCGTGCCGGCTTTCACCACCATGTTCAAACGTATGCTGGGGGCGTCGCCGCGCAACTATATGCGCGGCCCTCATGATGCTGCGTGAATGAGGGGCTTGCAGGCTTGCCAGAAGTGGGGCGTGCAATACCCCACGACGTCTTCAGTCAAACAGGCTCGATACCGATTCTTCGCTTGCCGTGCGCGAGATCGCTTCGCCCAGCAGGTCGGCGATTGAGACGACGCGGATGTTTTTCGCATCGATGACGGCCTGGCTCGGCTGGATGGAATCGGTGATCACCAGTTCCTGCAGCGCGGAGCCGGTAATGCGGGCAATCGCGCCGCCGGAAAGCACGCCGTGGGTGATATAGGCGGTGACGCTGGAGGCCCCCTTTTCGAGCAGCGCGTCGGCGGCGTTGCACAACGTGCCGCCCGAATCGACGATGTCGTCGAACAACAGGCAGTCCTTGCCGTCGACCGCGCCAATGACGTTCATGACTTCCGATTCGCCCGGCCGTTCGCGACGCTTGTCGACGATGGCGAGCCCTCCGTCGATGCGCTTGGCGAGCGCGCGCGCGCGCACCACGCCGCCGACGTCGGGCGACACCACCATGACGTTATGGATCTGCTTGTATTTCGCCTTCACGTCGCGGGCCATAACCGGCACCGAAAACAGATTGTCGGTCGGGATGTCGAAAAAGCCCTGGATCTGACCGGCATGCAGGTCGAGCGTCATGACGCGGTTGACGCCGGCGCGGGTGATCATGTTGGCGACCAGCTTGGCCGAGATGGGGGTGCGGCCGGAAGCGCGCCGATCCTGCCTTGCATAGCCGAAATAGGGGATGACCGCCGTGATGCGCCGCGCCGAGGAGCGCATGAAGGCGTCGATCATGATGAGCAGTTCCATCAGGTGATCGTTGGTCGGAAACGAGGTCGATTGCAGGATGAAGACATCCTCGCCGCGTACGTTCTCCTGGATTTCGACAAAAATCTCCTGGTCGGCGAAACGCCTGACACTGGCCTTGCCCAGGGGAATGTTGAGATAGCGGGCGACCGCTTCGGCCAGCACCCTGTTGGAATTGCCCGCGAAGAGTTTCATTCATCTTTCCTGGAAGGGATTTTATCGGGCTTTTAGTAGCCTTGACCGGTATTGCAAGGGTGGAAGGCCGGATTCTTCCGGCTAATCAAAAAAAACCGCTATCCTGGTGAAATTGGCGGTGGATTAGGGCCTGCTGCCGAACCATGCGGCAAGCTGGTCGACCGTGGCGTCGGCGACGGCCTGCATGGTTGCCGGCGATACGGCGGACCATCCTTCGCCGCCCTTTACAGAAGGCGCCTTCTGCTGGCCGTTGATGCGGTGCAGCCGGTTGCCGGCCGGATCGTAGATGTCCCAGACATAGATGACGGTGGTGTCGGCTCCTTCCGTGACGGCGGAAAAGTAGCCCTTGAGCATGTGAGTCGCCGACTGGGCGCCCGTACTTCCGACCAGCGTTATGCCGCGTTCGCGGGCACGCATGGCAAGCCGCTCGGTCAGCGGGGTCGCCGCTTCCACCGTGGCGCCGACGATCGGGGCGATCTGGAGCCGGACTTTTGCGAGAGCCGCCGCAACCTGCGCCGGCGTGGCGGCGGGTGGCTGCACGGAAGGGACGGCCGGAACGGTAAGCGCGCCATCGCCCGGCGTGGCAGGTGCCGTACCCTGCGCCACCGGTGGCTTGACGGCGGACGGCTCGAGCACGTCGCTGGCGCGGGTACAACCGCAAAGCGCCGCTGCCGCCAGCAATGACACGGTCGTCAGGTGCGATCGTCTCATTGGCGCGAAACTCCTTGACGATGAATGCCCTTCACAGCGCTTCGCCGTCGATTCACTGCACGATCAAGTCGAGATCATGGCGGGACAGCGGCTTCGGCTGCGTCTCCGTGGTCAGGTAGGTGCGGCCGAGCGTCATCGCGGTCTCGGTTTCGGAATCCATGATGATCATATGCGCGAACAGGGTCATGTTCGGCGCGATCGGTTCGGGGTTGCCCTGGTAGAACATCGGCATGTCCATCCATGACGGCGAAAAGCGGGCGCCGACCGAATAGCCGCAGGCGTTCAGCCGGTGCTTGGTCAGTCCATGCGCCTCCAGTGCGCGGGCATGCGCATCGAAAACGTCGCCGAAGGTGTTGTCGGGCGTCATCACCTTTTCGACGGCGAGAAGGGCTGCTCGGGCGGCATCGAACAATTCCTGATGGCGCCTGGAAACCTTGCCGGTCAAAACGGTGCGCATCATCGGTGCGTGGTAATGGTGGAAGACACCCGCCCATTCCAGCGTCAACTGGTCGTTCTTGTTGAGCTTGCGGCGCCCGGCCTTGTAGCGGCAAAGCAGTGCGTCGACGCCGGAACCGATGATGAATTCGTTGGCCGGATAGTCGCCGCCGCCGGCAAGGATGGTTCCCTGCATGGCGGCAAGGATGGCGGCTTCGTCGCCGCCCTGCTTGATCAGCGGCAGCGCCGCGTCGAAAGCGTCGTCGGTGAGACTTGCGGCCTTTTCCGCCTTGACCACCTCGGCCGGGCTCTTGAACAGCCGCAACCGGTTGACGATGCCGGAGGCGTCGGCGATCTGGCCGAAGGTCTGCAACTGCTCGTCGAGGCGGCGGCCGTTGAAGGCGGTGAGGCCGTGGGTGTCGTATTCGACGCCGATGCGCTTGCCGAGCAGGTCGAGGTCGTTCAACAAATTGCGCAGGTCGATGGCCGGGTTGGCGCCGTCGCGGTCGGTCCACAGCACGATATTTTCGATGATCGAGGTGTGGCGCGCCTGGCGCAGATCGGCCGAGCGGGTCAACAGCACCATGGAGCCGTCGGCCTTGACCACGAGGCTTTGGAAGAAGCAGAAGCCGAACGTGTCGTAGCCAGTCAGCCAGTACATGCTTTCCTGCGCGAACAGGAGCACGGCATCGAGCTTCTTGTCGGCCATCTCGATCATCAGCCGGTCGCGCCGCGCGTCGAATTCGGAGCGTTCGAAATGCAAGGCCATTACGCTTTCTCCAAACAAATAGCGGAAACCTGCCGTCCGTAATCCGGTTCGCCGCGATGCGTGCCACGCCTGTAGGAGTAGAAAAGGTCTTCCTCGGCATAGGTGCAGCGGCCAAGCCCCTCGGCTTGCACGCCGGCCTTTTTCAGGCGGTCCACCGTATAGAGGTTGAGGTCGAACATGGCGTGACCGGGCTTTGCCGAGGGGGTAAAATAGCGGTCGTTGCCGGCGTCCGCTTCGATGAAGCGGGCGACGAATTCGGGTCCGACTTCGTAGTTTTTCGGGCCGATGGAGGGGCCGAGAACAGCAACGATGTTTTCGCGGCGCGCGCCGAGGCCTTCCATGGCGACGATGGTGTTTTCCAATACGCCGGTGAAGGCACCCTTCCAGCCGGCGTGGGCGGCACCGACGACGCGAGCCGCGGCATCGGCAAACAGCACCGGTCCGCAATCGGCGGTCGATGCGCCGACGGCGATGCCGGGGCGGTCGGTGACAATGGCGTCGGCCCTGGGGCGGTCGCCGGCGAAAGGCTCGCGCGCAACGATCACGTCGGGCGAATGGATCTGGTAGGCGGTCAACAGGTGGCTCGGCTCGACGCCCATCCATGTGGCGACGCGGCGGCGGTTTTCCAGCACATGGGCCTGATCGTCATTGGAGCCTGTGCCGATGTTGAGGCCCTGATAGATGCCGGCCGAGACGCCGCCGATACGAGTGAAATAGCCGTGGCGGATGCCGTCGGCTTTCGACTTTTCGAGCAGGGATGACCGGATCGGGTCCGGCTTGCTTTGATTCAACATTGCCGCCTTGTTGTCTCCGCTGCCGGTTTCGTCAAGCAAAGTTTGGCCGCCGAACCGACCGGCCCAAAGCCGCGACAGTGAGGCAGCCGGGCGTAGAAAGTCAATCCGTGGACAGGAAGGGCGCCATCGAAACGCCCGACGGCATGACCGCCAGAACCTTGAAAAGCTCGCCCATCGCCTGCTGGCCGGCAAGCCGCTCGACCTCTCCTGTTATCTTTTCGCGGATGGTCTGGCTGGCCCCGGCACCAAGCTGCCCGGCGCGCTCCAGCAGGCCCATGTCGAGCAGGAAGGACCCTTGCGTGGTCGTGCGCGCGTCTAGCCCCAGCGCGTGGGCGGCGCTGGCCAAAGCGAAAAAATCCACATGCGTGGTAAGGTCGGCTTCGCCCGGACTGGCCAGAACCTCTTCGTGCCGGTGTTCGCGCAAGGCTTGCAGCGTATCGCCGACGCCCGGCCGCAGATAGCCGTAGTCGATGAACAGGCCTGCGCCGCTATTGCTCGCGATACGCTCGGCAATGCTCGTCATCAGCGCCGAGCGGGCCGGGGAAAGCTCGATAACGGCGCCCAGCGGCGCATCGACTGCATCGGCGGGCAGAAGCGACGGATCGAGCGAGGCGGCTCCGGCGAAGAAGCTCAAGCGATCGTCGTCGTCGAGGCCGATCATGCGCTCGCGCCAGCCCTTTCCGGTGCGCACGAACTGACGGGAGGGAATAGCGTCGAACAATTCATTGCCGACGATGAGAAGCGGCGTTTTCGCCAGGGTGTCGACGGTTTCGTGCCAATCGGGCATGGCCGGTGCGCCGGCCAGCGTCTTCTTCTGGATTTCGGCGAGGCGCGGGCTGGTTTCGACCATGGCGAAGGCCGCGCCGGCGACGAATCCCCTGTCGAGCCGGGAAAACGTGCGCAGCATGTCCTTCATCAGCGTGCCGCGGCCGGGTCCGATTTCGGCGACGGTGACCGGCATGGGCTTTCCGATCGCCAGCCATGCCTCGTACAGCCAGACCGCGACCAGTTCGCCGAACATCTGGCTGATTTCCGGGGCGGTGGTGAAGTCGCCCTCGGTGCCGAAGGGCTCGCGCGTCGTATAGTAGCCATCACGCGGATCGAACAGGCAAAGCGCCATATATTCGCTGACCGGAATCGGCCCCAGCGCCGAAATCAGCTCGACAATGCGCTCCTTCAGCCGTGTCATGCCTGTCGAAGCGCTGCCGCCGGCCGGGCGGTCGCCATGCACCAGATGCCGAACAGCACCATCGGCAGCGACAAGATCATGCCCATGGTCAGCCAGCCGGTGCCGAGCAGATAGCCGAGCTGCGCGTCGGGCTCGCGGAAGAACTCCACGAAAATGCGCGACAGGCCATAGCCGCAAATAAAAGCGCCGCCGACGAATCGCGGAGTCTTCAGCTTCAGCCGCGAATGGGTGAGGAAGCGCAGCACGAGAAACAGCACCAGCCCTTCAAGCAGCGCTTCGTAGATCTGGCTGGGGTGGCGAGGAAACGGTCCGCCATTGGGAAAGACCACTGCCCAGGGCACGTCGGAAATGCGGCCCCAAAGCTCGGAGTTGATGAAGTTTGCCAGCCGTACCAGTCCGAGCCCGACCGGCACGCCGGCGGCAACCACGTCGAGCAGCGACCATGTGCGGATTTTTCGCGACCGCGAAAACAGAACCATGGCAAGGATGGTGCCCAGCATGCCGCCATGAAACGACATGCCGCCTTGCCAGACCGCGAAGATATCGAGCGGATTGGCGAGATAGCGCGGCAGGTCGTAGAACAGCACATAGCCGGTGCGGCCGCCCACCACCACGCCGATGGCGGCCCAGACGATGAAATCGTCGAGGTCCTCGGGCTTCATCGGCAGTACGCCGTCCGCCCACAGCCTGGGGTTGGTGATGAGCCGTTTGGCATACCACCAGGCAAACAGGATGCCGACGATATAGCCGACGCCGTACCAATGGATCGCCAGCGGGCCAATGGTGACGATGACGGGGTCGATGTTGGGAAAGGGCAGGGCCGCAAGCGGCAGGAGCAGGTAGTCGCTCAACAGGGATCTCCCGATTGCGGTCTTGGTCGGCGCGGAACATGCGGCAACCTTTTGACAGGGTCAAGGCAAGCACCGGGCGATAGGGCGAAGCGCCGCCGCCTATCCTTCCCCGGGAAACAGAAGCTGCTCATATTCCCTCGCACCGTGTAGCACACGCAGGATTTCCACCGCCTGCGGGCCGATGCGATAGAAGATCAGGTAGTTGCCGTGGACGCGACGGCGAATGCCAGAATTTTCATGGTTTTGGAGAAGCGGGAAAGCGCGCGGTGCGTCGAGCAAGCCGAGGCACTTCGTTTGAATCTCGCGAACGAAGCTTACTGCACGAAAAGGATCGGACAGGGCAATGTAGTCACCGATCGTTTCGAAGTCGGTTTCCGCAGCGCCGGTGAAGACAATTTTCATCCCGCTTTCTTCGCCCGAGCCTGATCCTGATATTTTGCCTCAAGGCGAGCGAACACTTCTTCCGCTGGCTTTACCCTTCCGGCGTCGGCATCGGCGATGCCTTTGGCCAGTGCCGCATCCAGCGCGGCCAGCCGCTGCTCGCGCTCCTGCACCAGCCGCACCCCTTCACGCAGCACCTCGCTCTTGGAGTTGTAGCGGCCGGTGCTGACCAGTTCGTTGACGACGCCTTCCAGATGCGTGCCCAAATCCGCACTGATAGCCATTGCCAAATTCCTTCTCTTGTCGCTTTAATAATAGTTATTGCTTTTTCCGATCCGTGCAAGAGGCCGGGTACTTTCGATGCCGGTCGGCGCTTGCATTCGCGGCGCATGGCCACTACGTCATTCAAACCAAGCGAGGTTTTGCCATGTCGACCGGACCCAACCGCATTCTTGACGAATTCGCCAAGCTGATGACCGATGCCGCCGGTGCGGCGCAAGGGGTACGGCGCGAGGTCGAGACCGCGTTTCGCGGCCAGGCCGAGCGTATCCTCAACACCATGGACGTGGTGCCGCGTGAGGAATTCGACGCCGTGCGCGACATGGCCGTGAAGGCGCGCGAGGAAAATGCCCGGCTTGCCGCGCGCATCGAGGCGCTGGAGGCAAGGCTTGCCGATGCTTCTGAGGCGGCTTCGGGCACACAGGCCGCTTCGCCGAAGCGTGCCGCAAAAAAATAATCAATAAACTTTTCCACAAGCCGGCTGCCCGAAAAGCGCTTTGTCGTGAATCGCTTACCGGCATTGTGTGAATCTCCGCGGCAGCGACTTTCCACATGCGAATGACGCGGTGCGAAAAATTGGGCTGGTCACGCGACTCCCGATCAATAGACTGAATTTGTTGCATGATTCGGGGAAGGGTCATGCGCCGGGCGGTGGGGTCCGGTCCGGGGTCTTTGTGTCGAGCAATCCTGGCCGTCCGTTCTAGACGAGATTGGTTCGTGTGCGTGCGTATTTGCGCGGTGCGCGGTCGCGCCTAACGACGGGAAGCATTCATGGAACTTCTGGAACTCGAAGTGTCGCGCGACATCCACCCGGTGGACGTGATCGAACAGGTTGCGCACAACAACGACTGGTCGTTCGAGCGGGCCGGCGACGACGAAATTTCGATCTCGGTCGCAGGCACCTGGACCGACTATCATGTCTCGTTTTCGTGGATGGAGGATTTCGAGGCGCTGCATCTGGCCTGCGCCTTCGACATCAAGGTGCCTGAAAAACGCGCCCTGGAAGTGATGCGGCTATTGTCGCTGATCAACGAGCAGATGCTGTTCGGCCACTTCGACCTTTGGGAGCAGGAAGGCGCGATCATGTTCCGCCAGTCGCTGCTGCTTGCCGGCGGCGTCGAGCCGTCGAGCCAACAGGTCGAGGTGCTCTTGTCATCGGCGCTGGAAGCCTGCGAATGCTATTTCCAGGCTTTCCAGTTCGTCGTCTGGTCCGGCACCTCCGCCAAGGATGCGCTGGCCGGCGTATTGTTCGAGACGCAAGGGAACGCCTGAGCCGACATGAGTGCTTCAAGCAGCGAGCGCAAGCCGGAAATCAGCTTTTCGGATTTCGACAAGGTCGACATCCGTGCCGGCACCATCGTCGAGGCCGAGCCGTTTCCCGAAGCGCGCAAGCCCGCCATCAAGCTGAAGATCGATTTCGGCCCGGCTATCGGGGTGAAGAAGTCGTCGGCGCAGATCACCAAATATTATGCGCCCGAGGCGTTGGTCGGCCGGCAGGTGTTCGCGGTGGTAAATTTCCCGCCGCGCCAGATCGGGCCGTTCATGTCGGAAGTGCTGACGCTCGGCTTTCCCGACGATGCGGGAGCGGTGGTGCTGGGCGCCATCGAGCGCAAGGTGCCGGATGGCGGCCGGCTGTTTTAAGCCGGCACCTTGATCACCGCCCGTAATCCACCCAAAGGGCTGTCGCTGAGCGAAATATCGCCGCCATGGCTGCGGGCGATGTCGCGGGCAATGGCCAGACCGAGCCCGGTGCCGCTGGCGTCGAGGTTGCGGGCCTCGTCCAGCCGCACGAACGGCTTGAACACGTCCTCGCGCTTTTCCGGCGGAATGCCGGGGCCGTCGTCGTCTATGGTGACCTGCAGCGTGCCGCGGCGATGGACCGCGCTTACCTCCACTGACTTGGCATAGCGGAAGGCGTTGCCGACCAGATTCGACAACAGCCGCGAGAAGGCGCGAGGCCGCACCCGCACGTCGCTGTCGCCGGTAAGCGAGGTGGAAAGCTTGCACTTGCGTAGCTTTGCTTCCTCGGCCAGTTTCTGGAAATAGGCGGCCAAGTCGAAATGGCCGGTATCCTCCGTCGCCTCGCCGCGCGCGAAGTCGAGATAGCCTTCCAGCATCGACTGCATGTCGTCGATATCCTGGTCGAGTGCCGCGATATCGCTTTTCCTGCCGCCGGACAGCGCCAACTGCAGCTTGAAGCGGGTGAGAATGGTCCGCAGATCGTGGCTGACGCCGGACAGCATGGCGGTGCGCTGTTCGAGCTGGCGCTCGATGCGTTCACGCATCTGGATGAAGGCAAAGCCTGCGCGGCGCACTTCCTCGGCCCCGCGCGGGCGGAAATCCGCCGGCATCGGCTGGCCCTTGCCGAAGCCTTCGGCGGCGGCGGCGAGCGTCAGGATCGGCTTTATCTGGTTGCGCAGGAAGGGGATGGCGATCATCAGCAGCACCACGGAAGTGCCGACCATCCACAGGAGGAACACCTGCATGTTGGAGGCATAGGCCTGGCTGCGGCGTACGAACACGCGCAGGACCTTGTTTTCCAGCTGGATGCGGACCTCGATGATCTTCGAGTTGCCGACCGTGTCGATCCAGAACGGCCGGTTGATCTGCCGGGTGATTTCGGACGACAGCGGCTCGTCGAGAGTCGAGAAGAAGGGTTTCGGTCCGGGCGGCGGCAACGGATCGGGTGGCAGCAGGTCGACCTTCAACTGCATTCGGTCCTGTGCGATGCGGATGATGTTGGCGTAGTCGGGGTCGTGTGGGTAGGTTTCCATCAGGTCGATGACGGCGGCGATGTCGCGCACGACCGATTGCGACAGAAGCAGCGTTACGGTCTGCCAGTTCCTCTCCATGAAGACGAAGGCGACGACCGATTGCAGCAAAAACATCGGCGCGATGACGATGATGAGCGAGCGCGCGTAGAGCCGCTTGGGCATGTAGCGCGAGACGAACCGCCAGAATCGGTTCCATCCGCGACGGATCGTGACCGTGAACGGCCTGCTGTGCTTACGGCGACTCTGATTCGTCGTCCGTTCCAGTTCAGTGGGCACCATGGTCGCCAGCTCGCCTGCGGCCGTTGTGGAAAGGGCCGGTCAGCGGCATTCTATTCCACACTCAGGCGATACCCAATACCGCGCACCGTTTGCAGCCAGACCGGATTGGAGGGGTCGCGCTCGATTTTCCGGCGCAAGCGGTTGATCTGGACGTCGATGGTGCGCTCGCCGACTTCCGAATCGTCGCCGACAAGTTCGTGGCGCGGGATGGTTTCGCCGGCGCGCGCGGCGAAAATGGCGAGGATCTCCTGCTCGCGGTCGGTGAGCTTTAGGGTTTCGCCACCGCGCTTCAGTTCGCGCCGGGCGAGCTGGAAGGTGTAGGGCCCGAACACCAGCTGTTCGACCTTGGGCGCGGCGGCCGGTCCGCCCCGCCGCAGGATGTTGTTGATGCGCAGGATCAGTTCGCGCGGGTCGAACGGTTTCGGTAGGTAGTCGTCGGCACCCGCTTCAAGGCCGGTCACGCGGCTGTCGGTTTCGGAAAGCGCCGTCAGCATCAGGATCGGCACGTTCTTGTCGGCCCTGAGCGATTTCGTCAGGTCGACGCCGCTCTCGCCCGGCATCATCACATCCAGCACCAGCAGATCGAAATCCAGCCCGTGCAGCTTGCGCCTGGCTTCGCCTGCATTGCCGGCGACGGTGACGCGGAAGCCGTTCTCGCTCAGGAACTGCTTCAATAGGTTGCGGATGCGGGTATCGTCATCGATCACCAGCAGATGCGGCGCGTCGTCGTCCGGCGCTGCCGACGGATCGATCGTGTCATTGCTCTCCATGGCTGCTCCCTGACGTGTCTACAGGCAAAATGCCGATCTGCGCCCTGAGTTCCGGATTGACCATTCCTTTCAGGAAATGCTCGATTGAGGTTCGTTCGGCGCGCCCCATGCCCTCCAGTGCGTCATGGATGCGGCGCGACTGTGGCCTGGCCAAGGCGAAGGCCAGTGTACGCCCCTTTGCCGTGGGGTAAAGTTCCCGCTGGCGGCGGTCGCGAGGACCCTGCAACTGCACGATATGGCCCGTATCGATCAACTGCTTGAGCACGCGGGCGAGCGACTGCTTGGTGATTTTCAGCACGTCCAGCAGTTCCGCGACGGTAAGGCCCGGCCGGCGATTGACGAAATGCAGGACCCGGTGGTGCGCGCGACCGAAGCCGTAGTCGGCCAGGATGACATCCGGGTCGGACGTAAAATCGCGATAGGCGAAAAAGAACAGTTCGATGAGGGTGAAGTCGATGCCGTCCTCATGGCTGATCGCCGTCTTGATCGCTTCTGCGGCCTGGGTGGTGCGGTTAGGCATGGCTTTCCTGTCTGTCGCTCCAAAAATACGTCAGTACTATTGACATAGTTTTGGGGCGCTGATAATTTTTGGCAAGCTTTTGGGCCGATTGTGAACGAAAAGGCAAGGGCGGAGGTTTTTTCCGAAATTTCCTGAGTTTGCCTGATCCCGTTTATCGTCCTAGGCTTATATACGACAGTCGGCCGCACTATGCGGCCCTGAATGAAATTCGCAACGTTTCGAAGAAGGCGGGCGCTCCCCGCAGGAGGTTAGCATGGCATCCGTTCCCTTTGACCAGCTTGAAGGTTTCATCTGGATGAATGGCGAATTCGTAAAGTGGGCAGATGCGAAGATTCACGTGCTTACCCATGGCCTTCATTATGCGAGTTCGGTTTTCGAAGGCGAGAGGGCCTATGGCGGCGAGATTTTCAAGCTGAACGAACATACCGAGCGGCTGCATGAATCGGCGCGTATCCTTGGCTTCAAGATTCCGTATTCGGTCGCCGAAATCAACGATGCCTGCCGCGAACTCCTGAAAAAGCAGGGTTTCAAGGACGCCTATGTGCGGCCGATCGCATGGCGCGGCAGCGAGCAGATGGGCGTTTCGGCGCAGAACAGCCGCATCAACTGCGCCATCGCCATCTGGCAGTGGCCGAGCTATTTCGACCCGGCGCAGAAACTGAAGGGCATCCGCCTCGACATCGCCGAGTACCGCCGGCCCGATCCGCGCACCATTCCCTCGAAGGCGAAGGCCGCCGGCCTCTACATGATCTGCACCATTTCCAAGCACGCCGCCGAAGCCAAGGGCTATGCCGACGCCATGATGCTGGACTGGCGCGGGCAGGTGGCCGAGGCGACCGGCGCCAACATCTTCTTCGTCAAGGACGGCAAGATCCACACGCCGAAGCCGGACTGCTTCCTCGACGGCATCACCCGCCGGACGGTGATCGGACTGGCCAAAGACCATGGTTTCGAGGTGGTCGAACGCGCCATCATGCCGGAGGAACTCGAAGGGTTCGAACAGTGCTTCCTCACCGGCACGGCGGCCGAGGTGACGCCGGTTTCGGAGATCGGGCCATACCGATTCGAGGTCGGCGAGATCGCCGAGACGCTGATGCATGCTTATTCGGATGCCGTGCAGCCGAAGCACGCCATCGCTGCCGAGTGAAAGATTTCCTTATTTTACAATGGTTTGAGGTGCCCCTGCGGGCGCCTCTTTTATTTCAGCATTTGCGCATTTGACATTGATCGTTTTCGGTTTCTCATGATGGTGGCAGCCTGGGGGCTAGCTATGGAGGGACTAGCAATATGGAAACACTTCTTCCGATCATTGTGCAGGTAGTTACGGGCATCATCGGCGGCCAGGCGGTGGGCGCGGCGGTCAAGCAGGCGGCGATGAGCCAGCTTCCCAAAATCCTCAGCGGCGCTATCGGCGGCGTTGGCGGGGCGGCGATCCTCGGCAGCCTTCTCGGCGGCGGCACCATCGATCCGGCTGCCGCTTCGGCTGCGGTCGAGGGGGTAGGCAGCGCGCTCAACCTCAACAACATCGTCGGCGGTGTCGGCGGCGGCGCCATCCTGACGGCCATTGTCGGCGCCGTCATGAACGCGATGAAGAAGTAGGTTTTTCGCGACTTTCGCATCAAGGTTTTGAACGGGCGGCCTCGGGGCCGCCCGTTTTCATTCAGACGGCTGGCGTGCTGCGCGCTGGACGCCACGGCACGGGGCGGGTAGGTAGTCGCCGCGCACCGAAAGGAAAACCATGGGCCAGCTCAATGCGATCGTCGTTCCGGTCACCCCGTTCCAGCAGAACTGCACCATCCTGTTCGACGGCGACGACAAGGCCGGGGTCGTGGTCGATCCGGGCGGCGATGTGGACAATATCCTCGCCGCGCTGAAGGAAACCGCCGTCACGGCGGGCGCGATCTGGATCACGCACGGCCATATCGACCATGCTGGCGGCGCCATGGACCTGAAGGACGCGCTCGGCGTCGACATCGTTGGCCCGCACGAGGCAGACCGGCTGTTGCTGGACAATCTGGAAACGCAGGCGCTGCGTTTCGGCCTGTCCGGCAAAGTCCGCAACTGCGTGCCGGACCGCTTCCTCACCGAAGGGGAGACGGTCTCGTTCGGCCGGCATGTGTTCGAGGTGTTTCATTGTCCCGGCCATGCGCCGGGTCATGTCGTGTTCTATAACCGCGCGGCAAAGTTCGCCCATGTCGGCGACGTGCTGTTTCGCGGCTCGATCGGCCGTACCGACCTGCCGGGCGGGGATCACGCGGCGCTGATCGCCTCGATCAAGGAAAAGCTTTTGCCGCTGGGCGACGATATCGGCTTTTTGTGCGGCCACGGCCCTGGCAGCCGCTTTGGCGACGAGCGGCGCAGCAATCCGTTTCTGGTGTAAGGCCGGCTCTTTTGCGGCCGAAATGAGTGAGCGCCGCTCTGTGGCGGCGCTCCTCGCGTTATTTATGCCCGACGTCAGTTGGCGTTGCAGAAATGCTGCTGACCGTCATAGCCGGTGAACGTACCACTGCGGGCGTTGAAGGAACGGTAGCGGTCGGAACAGTAGCGAAACCATTCGCGCGTCCACGGTTCCAGCGCATAATCCCCGCTGTAGGCCACGCGCGGAGGGGCCGGGTAATAGTCGCGGACGGGAACCCGGCGAATGTAACGCGGCTGGTCGTAGTAGCCATCGTCGTAGATATAGCCGTCGTCGGCATAGGCGGGGCCGGGGTTGCTGAGGGCGCCGGCGATGATGGCTCCGGTCGCAAGGCCAAGCACGCCGGCGGCGATTGCGTCGCCGTGGCCGGAATGGTGGTAGCGGCGCCAGTCCCGGGCATTGGCGGCCGACAGCGCGGTCAGCGACATCGCGGCGACTGCGGTTGACAGAACGACTGTCTTGAAAATCCTGTTCATGTCGATCTCCTTCATGACGGCTGGCGCGTCTTCGAAGACGGAGGCCGGTTTCAGGAGTAGATGAATACAAATCCGTGGCTGAACGAAGGCTGAACGGGATTCGTCATAGGCGCGAACCGAAAACACCGCCGGCCCGGCGAACGTTGGCGCCGCGCCGATGATCTGTCGCTCTGTTCGCTTCTCTCAGCCGACGGTGAGGTTGACCGCCTTCGGTCCCTTGCCGCGCTTGTCCGGTTCGGTATCGAATGTCACCTTCTGCCCGTCCTCAAGTCCGGGAAGCCCCGATGCCTGCACGGCGGAAATGTGGACGAAAACGTCCTTTTCTCCATCATCCGGCGTGATGAAGCCGAAACCCTTGGCATGGTTGAAGAATTTGACGGTGCCGGTCTGCGGCATGGGAAGCTCCTTTAATCCCGTCAGGTCCATTTCGGGTAGGCGCGCGCCCGAAGTGGGAATTTGTCGTTTATTTTCGAGCCATCGGCAAGCAAAACTTTTGGTGGTGGGCCTGTCGGCTTCGTGGCTGCCGGCTCTGTCGCGTGCCGGGAGTTGCTGCCCGACCGCAATGAAAAGGCGCGCCGGAAGACCGGCGCGCCTTTTGAAACCATATGCCCGCCAGAACGCGGGTAACGCGGATTATTCCGCGCGCAGATTGACCGCCTTCGGGCCTTTACCCATGCGATCCGGCTCGACGTCGAAGGTGACTTTCTGGCCATCGACGAGCGTGCGCAGGCCGGAGGCCTCGATCGCCGAGATGTGCACGAACACGTCCTTGGCGCCGCCGTCGGGCGTGATGAAGCCGAAGCCTTTGGTGGCGTTGAAGAATTTAACGGTGCCGGTCTGGGCCATTTGGGGAAACTCCTTCACCCGTTCAGTCTTTGATCCTGTCCGCCGCCTGGCGTCGGTGGCAGGGTCCGGTGGTTGCTTCGGCGGTCATGCATTCGCGCACGGCAAAACCCCCCGCCAAAAAACGGGGCCGTCAGATATTCACAAATATCGGGGAAAGGGTCGTGCAAAACGTTCCAGTCTCCGGGTCCGTAAATGCCCGAGCGCTGGATTTATGACACGAAAATCTGATTATTGCAAGATAGTGGGCATCGAGAATGCCACCGGACACAACCCCGCGCTATAGCCATAATCCTCGACCTTGGAAAGGCCATCGGCCAGATGGCTGAAAGCATGGGTACAGCGGAAACGGTAGTTTTCAGGCCATGGCCAATTGCAATTGGCCATGGGATCGCGAGGATAGGATTTGTTGAAGATCGGGCGGGATCAACTGGAGGGAGTTGTCATGGTCTTTTCTGGATTGTCGGTGTTGCGGCAGGTTTTGACGATGGTTGCGCTGGCGTTCCTCGCCGGCTCGTGCACGGTGGTCGTCGACGATGGACCGCGGCCGGGACCGATGCCTGGGCCTCAGATATGCACCAGGGAATACGCGCCGGTCTGTGCGGTGCGAGGCGGCGACCGCCAGACCTTCGCCAATGGTTGCCGTGCCGAGCAGGCCGGGTATCGCATCGTGCGCCGGGGCCAGTGCCGGGGCGAATTCGATGGCGGTAGGAAACCGGCCATGTGTACGATGGAGTACCGTCCGGTCTGCGCCCGACGCGGAAATACACTGCGGACCTTTGCCAATGCCTGCGGAGCGCGCGCCGAGAATTTCCGTATCATCGGCAACGGCCCCTGCTGAGCGGTAATCGGTAATTACTTGCCGTCCTTCGGTTTTTCCAGATGGCCGCCGAAGGCGAAACGCATCGCCGACAGCATCTTGTCGGCGAATTCGGACTCGCCGCGTGACGAAAACCGGTCGAACAGCGCCGAAGACAGTACCGGCGCTGGCACGCCGGTGTCGATCGCGGCTTTCAGCGTCCAGCGTCCCTCGCCGGAATCCGAGACGTGGCCGCCGAATTTTTCCAGCGCCGGATCATGCTTCAGCGCGCCGGCTGTCAGGTCGAGCAGCCACGAGCCGATGACGCTGCCGTGCCGCCAGACTTCGGCTACCTCGGCGAGATCGATGTCGAACTTGTAGTATTGCGGCTCGTCCAGCGGTGTGGTCTCGGCGTCGGCAGTGCGGGCGGCATTGCCGGAATTCGCGGCCTTCAGGATATTGAGGCCTTCGGCATAGGCGGCCATGACGCCGTATTCGATGCCGTTATGGACCATTTTTACGAAATGGCCGGCGCCGCTCGGCCCGCAATGCAGATAGCCGAGCGGCGCGGTTCCGCCCTCCGCCGGAGCGGAGCCTTCGGCGGCGTTGGGGGCGAGGGTGGCGAAGACCGGGTCGAGGTGTTTTACCGCCGCGTCCGGGCCGCCAATCATCAGGCAGTAGCCGCGATCGAGGCCCCAGACGCCGCCGCTGGTGCCGACGTCGACATAGTTCAGGCCCTTTGGCTGGAGTTTCGCCGCCTGGTCGACCGCATCGCGATAGTTCGAATTGCCGCCATCGATGATGATGTCGCCCGGCTCCATCAGCGCAGCAAGCCGATCCGCGTTCTGGACGGTGATGGCGGCCGGCAGCATCAGCCAGGCGCTGCGTGGTTTCTGCAGCTTTTGCACGAACTCTTCCATCGAGGTGGCGGCAACCGCGCCTTCCTTGGCGAGGGCCGCGACGGCTGCGGCGTTGATGTCGTAGACGACGCATTCATGGCCGTCGCGCAGCAGGCGGCGCACCATGTTCGCGCCCATCCGGCCCAGCCCAATCATTCCGATCTGCATTTTGTTATCCCTGTTCGTTGGTGGGATCGCGGCCGCAAGCGGCCTGTCTCCTCCTTTTCCGACAAATGGCCACCGTTTGAAAGAACCGATTGGCGATGATCTGTGACAGTGTCGTGATCGGCGGGCCTGCCGCGCCTGCGCCGTTCGTACCCTTGCATCGTGGCCGACGGTGATTTAGGTCGGGGCAACGGATAAAAATGGCAGGTTCATCATCAACCGGGCTCAAAGACGACGCGAAGGCGCCAAAGCTGGCGGAGGTTCGGGGGGCGGCCAGCCGCCGGGCGGTGTTCTCGACCAGCATGTCCACCGGGCTCTGGCGATGCATCAGGCTGGAAGGGTCAAGGAAGCCGAGGCGCTTTACGGTCAGGTTCTGGCGGCAAAACGCGACCATGCTGCGGCGCTGCATTTCCTCGGGCTTTTGCTGCACCAGACCGGGCGCAGTGCCGATGGGGTCGCCCTGATCGAGCAATCGTTGCGCGTAGCCCCGCAAAATCCGGACTTTCTCAACAATTACGGTTCGGTGCTGCGCGATCTCGGCCGGACAGCCGCCGCCGCGGAGTCTTACCGCAATGCGGTTGCCGCCAAGCCGGATCATGGGGCCGCACGCGACAATCTGGGCTCCGCGCTGGCGCAACTCGGGCGCTTTTCGCAGGCGGAAGAAGTTTTTCGCGGTACGATGGGGCGTAACCCCTTCCATATGCGCGCCCGTGTCGGGCTGGCCGAGACGTTGCAGGAGGTCGGCCGGCTGGACGAGGCGCTTGCCGTTTTCCGCGAGGCGCTGGCGATCCGCCCGAACGACGCCGAAATCCTGCACGGGCTTGGCGTCGCGCTGATGGAGAAGGGCGACCTGACTGGCGCTGCGGACGCCTTCCGTCGCGCACTGGTTTCGGCACCCAAACAGGCGAAGTCCTGGCTGATGCTGAGCCAGGTTAGGCGGCAAAAGGAAGCCGATACCGAACTCGCCGCGATGCAGGCGCTGCACAAGCAGGCGGGGACCGACAGCCTCGACCGGATGCAGCTTTCCTTCGGCCTCGGCAAACTCAACGACGACTTGAAAGCCTATGGCGCTGCCTTCGACTATTTCGCCGAGGGAAACGCGATCCGCCGCAAGGGCGTTGCCTATGACGGTGAAAAGACGCGCGCCGAATTTGCCGCGATGAAGGCGACTTTCGACGCCGCCTTTTTCGAAAAGCACCATCCGAGCACGATCGGCGACGATACGCCGATCTTCGTCGTCGGCATGCCGCGTTCGGGCACCACGCTGGTCGAGCAGATCATTGCCAGCCACCCGCAGGTGTTCGGCGCCGGCGAGTTGACCATCCTGAAGACGGCCGTGGGCAAGGGCTTTCCGCTCGACATCAAGGGCGGCTTCCCGGCCGGCATCCGCGACCTGCCGGACAAGGTTTTCGCCGACGCCGGGCACGATTACCTCGACATGCTGCACGAGCGCTATCCGGGCTCCCGGCACGTCACTGACAAGATGCCGGGCAACTTTCTGCTGATCGGTTTCCTGCACCTGATGCTGCCGAAAGCGAAGATCGTCCATTGCGCGCGCAACCCGGTGGCGACTTGCCTGTCGATCTACAAGACGCATTTCCGTGGCGACGGCCATCTCTACAGCTACGATCTCGGCGAACTGGCTGATTTCCATAATCTCTACACCGACATGATGGAGCATTGGCACGCCGTCCTGCCGGGCGTGGTGCACGATGTGCGCTATGAGGATTTCGTCGCCGACCAGGAAGGCCAGACGCGCGCGCTGATCGATTATCTCGGCTTGCCGTGGAACGAGGCGGTGCTGTCGTTTCATCAGACCGACCGGCCGGTGCGCACGGCCTCGGCCGCGCAGGTGCGCCAGCCCATGTACCAGGGTTCCATCGACCTGTGGAAACGCTATGGCGACAAGCTGAAGCCGCTGATTGAACGGCTGAAATAGTTCATCATTCCGGTTGTGCTTTTGATTTGACGTGTGCGCGCCGTGCGCCGGCCTGATGTGCTCGCCGCCAGATAATCGCTGACATCACGGGCCGTGATCTCGATCCGCCTAGGCTCACATCCGGGCGGTCTTGCGCTCATTATCCGGAAAGGCGAGCCACAAATCCTCTGCCGAAGCCGCCATCCGCTTCACCAGCCTCTGTAGCCGGACACGAACTTGCTGCATCAAGCACGGCGGCATGTGGTCATTGCTTTCCGTGCGGCGTTGAACTAGCTTGTTGTACGATCGTTTAATATCGGCGGGGACGCTATCGCCGCTTGCGGTAGCGGACATCTCCGAGCCAGGAGGAAAGCCATGGAGCGCAGCACTGTCCGTCGCAGGCCAGGTCGGCCGCCGCGCGAGGTGGGTGGTATCCAGCAGCGGCCCTGGAAACAGTTGACGCGGCCATATCGGCCGATCGAAATCCTGTCCGCGGATCAGGTCGCCTCCACCCATGAAACGGGCCTTACGATCCTGGAGGAGATCGGCATACGGGTACTGCATCCGCAGGCGCGCGCCCTTTACCGCAAGGCTGGCGCGGACGTCGACGAAAGCGATATGCGAGTGCGTTTCGATCGCGCGATGGTAATGGAGCGGGTGAGGATGGCGCCGTCCTCGTTCGAACTGCGGGCCAGAAACCCGGAGAAAAACGTCAAGGTGGGCGGACCGCACTGCATCCTTTCTTCAGTCGGCGGGCCTGCCTATGTCATGGACAACGATCGCGGCCGCAGGACTGGCAGCTATGCCGAGATGCGCGATTACCTGAAGCTGGTGCAATCCCTCAATGTCCTGCACCAGGAGGGCGGCGGGCCCTTCGAACCGCTCGACCTGCATCAGAATACCCGCCATCTCGATCTTTATTATGCGGAGATCACCCTGCTCGACAAGAACTGGCAGCCGCAGACGCTTGGCGAAGGACGCACGCTGGATGCGCTTGAAATGGTTGCTCTTTCGCTTGGTACGACACGGCAGGAGCTTGCCGGGCAAAGCCCGGTATTTACCGGCATCATCAACACCAATTCGCCCTTGCAGCTCGACGTGCCGATGGCCGAAGGACTGATCACGCTCGCCACGCACGGCCAGGTCAATGTGATAACGCCCTTCACGCTGGCGGGCGCCATGTCGCCGGTGACGCTGGCCGGCGCGCTGGCGCAACAGCACGCCGAGGCCATGGCCGGTATCACGCTCACGCAGATCGTGCGTCCCGGCGTTCCGGTCATGTATGGCGGTTTCACCTCGAACGTCGATATGAAGACCGGCGCGCCGGCTTTCGGCACGCCCGAATATACGCAGGCCGCCCAGATAAGCGGGCAGCTTTGCCGGCTGATCGACGTTCCCTTCCGCTCGAGCAACGTCACTGCCGCCAACGCGGTGGACGCGCAGGCGGCCTATGAGAGCGCCATGTCGCTGTGGGGCTGTTTGATGGGTGGCGCCAACCTCGTCCTGCATGCAGCGGGCTGGCTGGGTGGCGGCCTGACCGCCTCGTTCGAGAAGCTGATCATCGATGCCGAGATGCTGCAGATGATGTCTGCCTATTTCGATGCTCCGGCGGTCGACGCCGACACTTTGGCGCTCGACGCGGTTCGCGAAGTCGGGCCTGCGGGCCATTTCTTCGGCGCCGCCCATACGATGCAGCGTTACGAGCGAGCCTTTTATTCACCGCTGGTGTCCAACTGGGACAACTACGATACATGGACGGAACGCGGCCAGATAACGGCGCGGGAACGGGCGAATGCCATCTGGAAGCGCATGGTTGCCGACTATGAGCAGCCGCCCATCGACCCCGGCATCGATGAAGCGCTGCGCGACTACATGGAACGCCGCAAGCGCGAAGGCGGCTCGCCACTCAACTGAAACGATAACGGGGCGCTACACCGCAGCGCCCCGTTATCGGATGAAAGTTACGCTTTCTTCTTGAACAAGACCGGATTGGGGTGGCCATCCGGATAGATCACCGGCTCGAAATCCGATTTATGGATGACGACGAGCGGCTGGTGGCAGATGAAGATGAAGCAACCCGACTCTTCCATCAAATCCTCCATCCGCTGGGAAAGCTCGATGCGCTTGGCCTCGTCGCTCTCTTCGACCAGCTTCTTGTAACAGCTCTCGAATTCCGCGTTGTCGAAGCCGGACCAGTTGTAGGCCCCGATCTGGTCGGGCCGGAACCAGACTAGATTCTCGGAAGGATCGACGCCGCCGGCGAAATCCATCAGCGCAAGGTCGATGTTCTTGTAGCCGTCGCCCTGTGTCTTGTCGCCGACGCCCCAATAGGCGGCTTCGTCGTAGGGCTGGATATCCACCTTGATGCCGGCCTGTTCGAGGCTGGCCTGGATGATCTGGGCCGTTGCCGTGCGGATCGAATCGTTCATGACGGTAAGCGTCAGCGAAAGATCGCTTACCCCGGCCTCGGACAACAGCGCCGCCGCCTTCTCATAGTCCGGCGCTTCGATCAGGTTCCTGGGCCGCGCGAACTTGGTGCCGGGCTGCACCACCCCGGTGGAGCGCTTGACGAGGTCGTCGTAGACACCGGTGAGTATCTGCGAAACGTCTACCCCGTACTGCACCGCCTGCCTGACCTTGAGGTCGCGCAGGCGTGGGCTCAGCATGTTGATCGTCAGCCAGACATAGCGCGTCGATTGCGCTTCTATCAGGGTGGTATCGGGCGGCGGTGCGGCCTTCACCGCCTTGGCCTCGGAAATGGCAATCTTGGTATAGTCGAAGGCATCCGCCTCGTAAGCCAGTTGCGCCGCCTGATCGTCGGTGACGATGTAGATTTCCACCTTGTCGAAATCCGGCTTGGGCCCCGGCCAGTCGGGGTTGGCGGTGAGCGTTACTTTCTGCTTCTGCTGCCAGTCGCTGAAACGATACGGCCCGCACGATGCCGGCGGCTGGGTGGTGAACTTGCCGCCCGCCTTTTCCGTGGCTTCGCGGCTCAGGATATGGCCGCCATAGTAAGGCAGCGAGGTCACGAACAGCGGCTGGTAGGGGTTCTTCAGGTGAATGATGCCATTGCGCTTGTCGATCACCTCGACCCGGTCGAGCTGTTCGAACTGGTAGGCCCAGGGCGAGGCGAGTTCCGGATTGGCAATCCGCTCATAGGAAAATTTCACGTCCTCGGCCGTCACCGCACCGAAACCGTTCGACCATTGCAGCCCGTCGATGAGCGTGAAGGCGATCGCCTTGGGATCGGTCTGCTCCAGCTTTTCAGCGCCCCATAGCGACCATGGCGATCCCACCCGCAGGTCACCGAGACGGTTCAGCGTCACGTAGATGCCGCGCATGATGACATCCTCGATGCCGCCATTCATGGTGGCCGGGTCAAGGCTTTGGAGGTCGCCTTCCATGCGGATGCGCAGCGTGTCGCCGTCTGCGGCCCACGCGAAGCCGGGCTTCATGGCGAGGCTCGTGCCCAATATGCCGGCGGCTTTCAGGAAGGTGCGTCTGTCGGTATTCCATTGCATCGTTTCTCTCCCCTGGTGGTTGCGGAAGCGCCTGTAAAGGCTTCCTTTTCTTGCCCGCCTGACGTCAGCGGGAAATGGCAGCGCACCTGCCGGCCGTTGCCCATCGGACGGTAGATGGGAGCATCATGGCGGCAGCGGTCGCGGGCGATCGGGCAACGCGTGTGGAATTCGCAGCCGGCAGGCCGGCGGAACACGCTTGGTATTTCACCGCTTATCGCCGGACGGTGGCTGCGGCGGCGCGGATCAGGCGCCGGCTCGGATCGTATCAGCGTTTCCGTGTAGGGATGCAGCGGCGCGGAAAAGACCGCCTGTGTCGGCCCGGTCTCGACCAGACGTCCGAGGTACATGATGGCAAGGCGGTCGCTGACGTGGCGGATCATCGCCAGATTGTGCGTGACGATTATCGCGGCAAAGCCGAGCTCGCGCTTGAGTTCGCCGATCAGGTTGAGCACGTCGCCCTGGACGGAAACGTCCAGGCCGGCTGTCGGTTCGTCGGCGAGCAGCAGCCTGGGTTTCATCGAAAGCGCGCGGGCTACACCGACCCGGCGCGCCTGCCCGCCGGAAAGCTCGTGCGGGTAGCGGTCGATGAAAGACGCGGGAAGGCCGACCTGCGCCAGCAGCGCTTTCGCGGCGACGCGCCGGTCTGGCGGCGCCTTGCCCTGGATGACCAGCGGTTCCGTCAACAGCGTGCCGATGCGCAGGCGAGGACTTAGCGAGCCGACCGGATCCTGGAACATCATCGCTGCATGCCGGCGGAAGGCGCGGAAGTCGGCTGGCGAGCGCACCGGTTTGCCTTCGAATTGGATTTCTCCGGCGGCTGCGGGAATCAAGCCGAGGGTGGTGCGCGCCAGGGTCGTCTTTCCCGATCCTGATTCGCCCACCAGACCCAGCGTCTCTCCCGGCATCAGGGAAAGCGTCACATCGTCCAGTATATTGACGGGCGGCAGGGGGAAGGGGTTCAGGAGCCGGTTGACGAGGCCTCCATTCGAAAAATTGGCGGTGATGCCGTCGAGCGAAAGCAGCGGGGTCATGTCGCCACCGCATGGCAGCGCGCCAGGTGCGTTGCTCCTATTTCAACCGATGGCGGGGTCAGGGACCGGCACGGCGTAAAGGCGCGCTCGCAGCGCGGCGCATATATGCAGCCGGCCATGGATTCCGTCAGGCTGGGCAGCGATCCGGGGATGGTCGGCAGTCGGTCGAGCTTTTCACTGAAGCGCGCCGGATCGCAGGCAAGCAGGGCCTGCGTGTAGGGATGCCGGGCGTCGTGAAAGATCGCGTCCACGTCGCCGCTTTCCACTACCTCGCCGGCATACATGACATACACCCGGTCACACAGTTCGGCGATGACGCCCAGATGATGCGAAACGATGACGACGATGCCGTTGTAAAGCTGTCTCAGTTCGCGCAGCAGGTGGATGATCTGCGCCTCCATGGTCACGTCCAGCGCCGTGGTCGGCTCATCGGCGATCAGCAGGCCCGGGTCCGTCAGCAGCGCGGCAGCGATAGCGATGCGCTGGCGCATCCCGCCTGACAGTTCGTGCGGATAGCTCGCCATGCGCCGTTCAGCGTCCGAGATACCGACCCTCTCAAGCATGGCGGCGATGCGCGCACGTTTGTCGGAGCGGCTGAGATCCTTGCGGTGATGCTGGAAATCGATCAACTGGTCGCCGATGGTCAGGACGGGGTTGAAGGCCGTCATCGGGTCCTGACTGACCAGGGCTATTTCGTCGCCCCGCAGCCGCTGGCGCTGGTGGGCGTCGAGTTTGGCGAGGTCGACGTCATTATAGGCGAGGGAACCCTCGAGCCGTGCGTTGTCCGGCAGCAGGCTGGCCATCGCCGTAACCAGCGTGGACTTACCGCAGCCGCTTTCGCCGACAATGCCGATCACTTCGCCGGGGTGCGCCTCCAGATCGACATGGCGAAGCGCGGCGACGCTGCCATGCGGCGTCACGTAGCGGACGCTGAGATCGCGCACCGTGAGCGAGCCCGTCATGCCGGTTGCCTCGCTTGCAGCCGCGGGTCGAGGTAATCGCGCAAGCCTTCGCCAAGGAAGGTGAAGCCCAGCGTTGCCAGGACCAGCGGCAGGCCGCCGAAGACGACCATATAAGGAGCCGACCGGATCGAGGTGTAACCATCGTAGAGGATGGAGCCCCATGACGGCGTCGGCGGGCGCACGCCGAGCCCGAGGAAACTCAAGCCCGCCTCCACCATGATGACGACGGGAATGTCCATCGACAGGAGGATGATCAGCGGTCCGACGACATTGGGAAGCAGATGGATGAACACGATGCGCAGGGCGCTGGCGTCGAGGAGCCTCTCGGCGAGGATATAGTCGCTGTTCTTGAGCGCCAGCGTCTGGGCCCGGATCAATCGGGCATAGCTTGGAAAGGATGTCGTCGCGATGACGATGATCAGTGTGCCGGTGCCAGCCCCGAGCACGGTGATGATGGCTAGGGCGAACATGATCATAGGCAACGAATTCAGGCTATCGAACACGAGAACCAGAAGCCCGTCGAGCCAGCGCGGCCCATAGCCCGCCGCGATGCCCAGCAGGAGGCCGATGGCGCCGGCGATCGCCACCGAAACGATGGCGATCATCAGCGCGGTACGCGCGCCGTAAATGATGCGGGACAGAAGGTCGCGACCGAGGTGATCGGTGCCGAACCAATGCGCGGCGGAGGGTGCCTGCAATTTGTGCAGCACATCGATCTTGACTGGCGAATAGGGCGCTATCCAGGGCGCGAAGGCAGCGATTATCAGGAAACCGGCAACGAGGATGAGAGCGATGCAGGTGAACGGATCGGCCAGTAAAGCGCGCAGTAACGGGAAACGTTGTCGATCCGGATAAGGGCTTGAGGCTTCAGCTACGGAAGACATCGCGAACCCTCGGATCGAGCCGTGCGATCAGCAGATCGGCGGCGATGGTGATGAAGACATAGATGGCCGTCATGATGAGCACCGTGCCCATGACCACCGGGTAATTGCGGGTGTTGACGGCATCGGTGATGAGCTTGCCGATGCCTGGGCGGGCGAACACCGCCTCAACAAAGACCGCGCTGGAAAGAATGCTGCCCAGCCCCACCGCAACCAGCGAAATGGTCGGGATGATGGCGATCCGCAACGCGTATTTCGACACGATCTTCCATTCCGGCAGGCCGAAGGAACGGGCGGTGCGAATATGCGGCTCGCCCATCACCTCCATCATCGAGGCGCGCACCATGCGGGCGATGTAGCCGATCCAGCCGAAGGCGATGGCGAAGGCCGGCAGGATAAGCGCCCTGGCCTGGCTTGCGAAGTCGCCGGCCTCGCCTGCGCCGATGGCCGGCAGCCAGCGGAGCGCGACGGCAAAGATAAGCAGCGAGTAGATGGCGACCACGAAGGAGGGAATCGCGATGACGCTGACCGAGAGGATGCCGATGACGGCGTCGGCCACGGTGCCGCGCTTCATGACGGAAAGGCAGCCGAGCGGCGCACCGATAAGAAGCGCCGTGGCAAGCGCCGCCAATCCGAGGATCAGCGTGTTCGGCAAAGCTTCCAGCACCAGCGTCGAAACAGGCCGGCCTGACCACACGTCATAGCCGAGGTTGCCGGTTAATGCGTTGCGGAAGAACTCGACGATCTGCCACCAGACCGGCTGGTCGAGACCCATGCGCTCGATCAGCATGCGCTTCAGTTCCGGTGTGGCGCGAGGTCCGAGCGCCACGGTTGCCGGATCACCCGGAACGAGGAACACGGCAGCGTACATGGCCACCATGACGAAGGTCAAGATGAGGAAGCCGAGGCCGACGCGCTTTACCGTATATGCGAGCATGGCCTCCGATCTCCCTCAGACGAAATCACGCCTGATGCGTCGCGTCGCCGAGGCGCTGTGCATCAGCTTGCCTCGCTCTCGCGCCTCGATGCGCCAACTCAGGCTGAAATGCGTCTCGTCAGCCGTCAACTCGGTGCGCGCGAAGCTCTCGGTCTGGGCTTCCCCGCTTTCGACGGCCCAACGATATTCCGTGATCAGGCTGGCCGAAAGGGGATCGTCGGAGCGAATGCTCATCGTGTCATGGTTCGAGGAAGAAACCGTGATGGCGCGGTCGTCATACCGCACCTGCCCATGGTCCGACGCGAGTGCGATCGTCTGGACGCCGCTGCCGACGTCGTCTGTCACGATGCGGCTATCGAAGCCCTCGCGCAACACGGTGGAGGGGACGGGATCGGCGGTCACTGCGTCTTCGAAAGAAACGTCGCGGTCGCGATCCGAAGGTGGGCGGACAGGCAGTACGATCGTGCTGTCGCCCGTCGCCACTGAAAGCGTCGACAGTTTCGGCTGCGGCCACAGGATAGGCCAGTGCTGGTTAGCCAGCGCGAGCCGGATGCGATGTCCCTTTGGCACGGTGCGGGCGAAGTCGTTGAGCTTCAGCCGCACCCGGAACGGCGTGCCGACGGGGCAGGGGGTCGGATGCGCATGGCTGTCGCGGTGGCTGAGGTTGAGCACGCCATAGGTCATCAGTGCCGAGGTGCCGTCGGGATAGACGTCGCACAGCCGGGCGGCGAGGTTTACCAGCGGCTGGTCAACGCTGACCAGGAGATCGAGTTCGGCGGCGCCGAGCAAGGTGAGGTCGTCTTCCAACGGCGCGGTGTCGAAGCACAGCGCCAGCCCATCCTCGCGGCGCTGGTCGATCGGCATGTCCGGGCAGCTTCCGCCATAGCCGCCCCAGCGGCCGCAATCGCGGCCCGCGGTAGCGGGCGAGCACACGGCAAGCGTCTTCCCGGCGGCAGCTTCGCGGCCAAGCCCGCCGGCGTTGAGGTGGAGCCTGCGCCATTCGATCCGGGGCGACGGCCATTCGTCTTCCGCCGCCCAGCGTCCGGCATGGTCGGGCAGATAGAAGGGACGGGGCCGTTCCTCGCCGGTAATCCACACCCGGTAGAGCGGCTCGGCCATGATGCCGGTATCCTCGTCGCACAGCCAGTGCCGCCACCAGCGCAGGGCTTCCTGCAGATATCCGATCAGAGGGCCGGGGGCACCGCGGCAAGGATAGGAGTGCGACCACGGGCCGACGATGCCGAGCCTTGGCCCCTTCAGGTTTTCGAGCAGGCGCGGGACGAAGTTGGAGTAGCTGTCTTCCCAGCCGCAGACGGCCATGACGGCGCATTCGATCCTTGCGAAATCCTCGCAGACGGAACCTTGCCGCCAGTAATCGTCGCGGCGCTGATGCGTGAGCCAGACTTCCGAGAGCGAGCGGTTTTCCGCCAGCCGGCTCTCCCACATTTCCCGCCACCGGTCGCCGACGATTTGCGGATCGGGCGCCATGGCGTTTTTCACCAGCATGAAGTTCGACCACATTTCCTGCTCGGTCAGCAGGGCTCCGCCCATATAGTGGATGTCGTCGGCATAGCGGTCGTCGGTTGCGCAATTGGCGATGATCGCCTTCAGCGCCGGCGGCCGGCGGGCTGCGACCTGCAGCGCGTTGAAGCCGCCCCAGGAAATACCAGTCATGCCGACATTGCCGTTACACCACGGTTCGGCGGCCAGATGCGCGATGATCTCGCAGGCATCCTTCTGTTCCAGCGGCAGATACTCGTCAGCCAGAATACCATCGGAATCGCCGGAGCCGCGCAGGTCGATGCGCGCGCAGGCGATGCCATGGGCCGCAAGCCACGGGTGTATTTCCATGTCGCGCGTCACCGTGCCGTCGCGGCGGCGGTACGGAACCATCTCGACGACCACCGGCACCTTGGTGTCCGTATCGGGACGCCACAGCGTGATCGCGATGCGCGTTCCGTCCGCCAGCGTCACGAACAACGGATCGGTGCAGACGACCTTATGGGGGGCGCTTTTCGTCATTCCGCCGCCGCCAACGTCTCGGGGGACCCGGCTGCGTCGACGAAAGGCGTGTCGCGGCGATAGGGCCGGGCGGGAGCCCGGCTCCCCAGTTCGCGGGCCAGTTTGTGGCCGCTGTGGACCGCATGCGCGATGGCGCCCGGCGCCAAGGCGTCGCCGATGCGCTCGACGCTGGCGATGCCGGCTGCGGTCAGATCGGCCATCCGTTCGGACAGCGCATGATAGAGTTCGTCATTCGGCTGGCGCTGGCCCACGATGAGGACCGAGCGGCAGGGAATGCGCGTTTGCTCGCCGGTGAAGACGTGGCTCAGCGTCGCCGCCTCGCCGTCAAAGGCAGACAATCTGGCAAGCGTCGTAACGGCGATTTGCCGCCGTGCCAATGCCTGGTGCACCAGCGGCAGTTCGTTGGTCATGATGGTCCAGGCGGAAGCGTGGCCGCCGGGCGTGGCATAGGAAACCTGAAGGCCGAGGCCGGAAAGGTGTTCGGCCAGCACGCCGCCCATGTAATAGCTGTCGAAATCGAAGACCAGCGTCGGACCGTCCGGCAAGCGTCCGGCGGCAATGTCGCTCGGGGTAAAAACGCCCGGTCCCTCCAGCTTGCCGACCGGGATTTCCATGGACGAGTAGAGCATGTTCGTCCAGCTTGCGCCGGTCGCCAGCACCACATGATCCGGCCGGATTTCGAGCACGTCCTCGACGCCAAGTTCGCTTTCGGCAAACATCGACACATTGGTCATCGCGTTGAGCCGCCCGAGGCGATAATCGCTGACACGCCGCCATGCCGAGAGGCCGGGCAGTTGCGTCTCGAACAAGAGCCGGCCGCCGAAGGCGCGGCCCTTGTCGGCAAGCGTCACCTCATGCCCGCGCCGGCCGAGCGTGAGTGCGCATTCGAGGCCGGAGGGGCCGCCGCCGACGATGAGGATTTTCCTGGGGTCCGTTGTGGGCTCCACCCGTTCCGGATGCCAGCCGCGTCGCCACTCCTCGCCGGCGGTGGGGTTTTGCGTGCAGCGCACCGGCACACTGTCATGCCAACTCGAAATGCAGATGTTGCAGCCTATGCATTCGCGGATTTCGTCGGCCCGGCCATCCCTGATCTTGGCCGGCAGGAAGGGGTCGGCGATGGAGGGGCGCGCACCGCCTATCAGGTCGAGCACGCCCCGGCGGATCTGCGAAACCATCGTATCGGGAGAGGTGAAACGGCCAACGCCAACGACCGGCTTTTCCGTCAGGCTGCGCACGAAGCCGATCACCGGCTCGTGGCTGCCCTCGCCGGAAAAGCGCGAGGCGGAGCAATCGGTAGGGCTGAAATCCATCTTGACGTCGAACAGGTCCGGCAGGTCGGCCAGAAGCTCTATCGCCTCGTGGGCTTCCGTCGGCTGGTTCCGGCCGGGCCGGCCGTGCAACTCTTCCAGGCTGATGCGCAACGCCACGCCGCAATCCTTGCCCACGGCCTCCTTCGTCACCTCGATCATCTCGCGAACGAAACGTACTCGGTTGGCGATGGGGCCGCCATATTCGTCGGTGCGGTGGTTGTATTCCGGCAGCAGGAATTGCGTGCCCAGATAGCCCATGCCGGCATAGACATAGACGATATCGAAACCGGCGGTGCGCGCCCTGCGCGCCGCCATCGCCTGCGCCTTCAGCACCGCGCGAATGTCCGACTTGTCCATGATCCTGGGTCGCAAATTGCCCATGAAGCCGATGTGTGTCGCCATCCAGGGGATGCCTGAAGGCGAAAGCGGAGGCAGCCGGCTGATGCGGTTCATCACCGCCGCGCCGCCGTGCCAAAGCTCGACGCCGGCCAGCGATCCGTGGCGATGTACCGCTTCCGTCATCAGGGCATGGGCGCGGATGTCGTTCTCGTCCCAAAGCGTTGCGAAGGGCAGCGGGGCATCGTCTGAACTGGGGTCTATCGAGCAGGCGCCGGTGCAGATCACCCCCCAGCCGCCCTCTGCCTTGGTCTCGCGGAAAGCTGCTCGGACGCGGGGCATGGCATTGGTCATGCCGCTTGCGTGAGGCACCTGATAGAAGCGGTTCGGCGCGGTTACCGGGCCGATCCGGACTGGCTCGAAAAGCACGTCGTAACGGGAATCCCGCGCCATTATCTGCACCTCGCCTTTGATCTCAACGCATTGCCGGCTGGATCATGGGAAGGTCAGGATACCCAAAAACGAGAGGCGCGCAAGAAAAATTATACGACCATATAATTTCTTCCGAGACCTCGTCGCCCACGCGTTGCGCAATCTTTCGCAACAGGTTATTGGGCGTCGTGCACCCGTAATGGCACCATGGGGCCGATGGTCGCAGAACTTCGGTTATCGGCCGTGCCGCGCGCGAGAGTGAGATTTGGCCAAGCAGCCGCCAGCGAAGAAGCCACGTGCGCATTTTCACCGCGCCGCGCCCGAAGACCGCAGCCGCCAGCTCGGCGAGGCGGTGCTGCGCTGCATCCGCGCCAAGGGCGTCGCGGGCGTGTCGGCACGACAGATCGCTGCCGAGGCCGGCGTCACGCAGGGCCTGATTACCCACCATTTCGGCGAAATGCAGGAACTGATTTCCTACGCCTTCGACCTGATGTCCGACGGGATTTTCGACCAGATCGTTGCGGCTACCGATGCAGCCCGGCCCGATCCGCAATCCCGTCTCGATGCCTATATCGAGGCTTCGTTCTCGACAGTGATATTCGACCGCGACGTGCTGCATGTATGGGTGGTGTTCTGGGGGTTGATCCTGCACTCGCCGCGCATGAGCGCTTCGCAGAAAAGCGAATATTCCGCCTATGTTTCGCTGGTCGAGCGGTTGCTTTCGAACCTGGCGGAGGCAGAAGGCTTTTCCATCCGCGACGTAAAGCTGGCGGCGGTCGCCTTCACCGCATTGCTCGACGGACTTTGGCTTGCCTGGTGTCTGAATCCGGCCGCCTTCAAGCCACAGGACGGCATAGACCTTTGCCGAAGCTGGATCGAGGGACTGCGCCGGGGCGCGTATTCCTGATCACGTCCGGCAGGTCACGCCGGCGAACCAGAGTTGATCTGGCCGTTCGATCGCTAGGCGCTGCAGCGGGTGCAGGGCAAATGCGGCGCTTGCGGGTATAGCTAACCGGCTTCGGCGTCCGGCCCGCTGACCATCTACAGAACGGGGCCAGCGAGATCGAGCACGGTTCGTGCCTGCGATTGGTCACGGGCAGCGAGGCGTATCCCAAATAGCAGCACGGCACCGAGTGGCTAGCGTGGGGCGGTCACGAGTCGACGTAAGAATATGGCCTATTCTGCATAACATATATTGACAATGTATCTTTTAAGCGCGAGCCTGCGGGTAGGGGTGGCGCATAAGCCGGCCCCACGGCGGCGGGGAACCGATTGTGATCGGCCTTCGCCCGGCCGAATACGAAACGCCATCAAAGGAGCAATTGCATCATGCCGCAGACCGAAACCGCTTCGACCGCAAGCGAGATCGACGTTCGAAGCCTGCCGCCGGCGCAGCGTCACCAGAAAATCTTCGAACTTGTCGACCAGCTCGCTCCGGGAGGCTCGTTCGTCCTGGTCAACGATCATGATCCCAAGCCGCTCTACTACCAGCTTGAGGCCGAGCACCCGCAACAGTTTTCCTGGACCTATCTGGAGAGGGGGCCGCAGGCATGGCGGGTCGAGATAGGACGCCTGCTCAAGGCGGCCTGAACGCGCCATATCTGTGCGGAGTGACGAACGATGTTCATCCAGACGGAAGCGACGGCGGACCCGGCGCGCCTGAAATTCCTGCCCGGCAGGCAGGTCCTGCCGGAGGGGACGCTGGAAATCTCCGACCGCAAGGACGCGGCGTGCTCGCCGCTGGCGCTCAAGCTTTTCGGTGTCAATGGCGTTGCCGCCCTGTCCTTCGGAACCGATACCATAACCGTCACGAAAGAGAGCGGCGACTGGCAATATCTCAAGCCGCCGTTGCTCGGCATCATCATGGAGCATTTCATGTCGGGCTCGCCGGTGGTGCTGGCGCCCGCCCGGCCTGCTGCCGCCGCCGGCGCGATCTCGGCCGAGGCGCAAGCCATCGCCGAGACCGTGAGGGATGCGCTGCGGCTCGTGATCGACCCGGAACTCGGCTACAACATCGTCGACCTTGGGCTCGTATATGACGTGGCGGTTGAACAAGGCGGCGGCGTCACCATCGAAATGACGACGACGACGAAAGGCTGCCCGGCAACGAATTATCTCAAGGAGGGTGCGGGCGATGCCGCAAGTTCGGTTCCCGGTGTCGAATATGCCGACGTAAGGCTCACTTACGAGCCGCCATGGTCCCCCGAAATGATGACGATCGATGCAAAGCGGCATCTCGGGATCGCGGACGACGGCGGATGGTGAACAGCGACACGCAAAGTCAGACGGCGAACGATCCCGGGGCAGTCGACGCGCGACTATGCGTGGTTTTGAGCGAGAGCCTGAACGAACTTGCCATGGCCGGCCACGCCGATACCGCTTGTCGACTGGCCGGGCGCGCCTGTGCCTTGCTGCGAGGCCGAAACCCGGCGGAATGGGCCCGGTTCAACAAATTGCTGCATCGTTTGAGCCCGATGTCGGGCGACATAGGCGTCAACCGCCTGTCGTAAATGCGGGCAATCGCTGACGACAAAGGGTGGGTGCGCCGGAGCGCCTAGAACGCATCGACGATCTGCCGGAGGCGCGTCCTGCCGAAGCTGGCGAAGTGCCCGCCGTGCACGATCGATACGGGCAGGCGTGCGAGCCGCTGCAAGGAACGGCGATAGTCCTGAAGATCGGAATGGAAGGTATCCGTCACCAGCTCGCCGTCGTAGACGATGTCGCCAGCGATCAGAGTGCCCGTCGCTTCTTCATAGAGAGCTATGCCGCCGGGTGAATGTCCCGGCGTATGGATGACGGTAAGGTTGCGATCGCCGAGGTCGATCGTGTCGCCGTCGGCAAGCAGCTTCGTCGCCGGCGCCGGCTTCACGCGATAGGCATTCGTGTCCCAGCCCTCGGGCGGCGCGATGAACATGGCCTCGTCGGCATAGCCGGCAGCCAGCGTCCATTCCGGTCTCGGATCGGCGAGGATGTCCGCCTCGGCGGCATGGATCCAGCGCTCCTCGAATTCGTGATGGTTGCCGATATGGTCGAAATGCGCGTGGCTCGCCACGCAGACCAGCGGCTTTCCGCTCCGCAGCATCGGCACATTGGCCCTCAGCGGAAAATGGCCGAGGCCGGTATCGATCAGAAGATCGAAGTCGCGGCCGCCGACATGCCACATATTGCAGCGGAAGAAGGGCTCTATCCACGGCTCGTGGATCAGGCTGATGCCGTCCGCGAACCGGATGACCTCATACCAGTTCTGCTCAGCGATCGCCGCCATAGACCCTACTCCTGCAACAGGCCGATATGGTGCGGCGCGGCATGCATTTCGACTGGCTCGCCGATCCGGGCGGGCACATCGACGGGAAGTTTCAGCACGATATCCTGCCCGCTCGCCGTGCGCACCGCCACCTTGCGATAACTGCCCTGAAACACGCTTTCGGCGACCTCGCCGATGCCGAGCGCGATGCCGCCCGGCGGGGTGGCCCCAAGCCTTATGTTCTCGGGGCGCACCGTCAGCGTCGCCTTGCCCGTTCGGGTGCCCGGACGGTCAAGCGCGAGCGTTCCAAGCACCGTTTTCAAGGTCGCGGTCGTGCCCGACACGCCTGTCACCTCCGCGTCGATCAACGTATTCTCACCCATGAACGTCGCGCTGAAACGGGTGGACGGCCGGGTATAGACGCGCTCGGGGTCGCCCTGGTCGACGATGCGGCCGTCCTGCATGACCAGCAGTACGTCGGCCAGCGCCATCGCCTCCTCCTGATCGTGGGTGACGTGGACGAAGGCGGTGCCGACGCGCTTCTGGATCGCTTTCAATTCGTCCTGCATCTGCCGGCGCAGGCCGAGGTCGAGCGCGCCGAGCGGCTCATCCAGCAAAAGCAGCCTCGGATTCATCACCAGCGCGCGAGCCAACGCCACGCGCTGCCGCTGGCCACCGGAAAGCTGATGCGGCTTCTTGTCGAGCGCCTGCTCCAGCCCCACCAGAGCCAGCGTCTCGCTCGCCAGCCGTGCCCGCTCGGCTTTCGCCACGCCGTTCATGCGCAAGCCGAAAGCGACATTGGCGCCAACGCTCATATGCGGGAACAGGGCATAGTCCTGGAAGACCGTGGTGGTCGGACGTCTGGCCGGCGGCATGTGCGTGCAATCTCGGCCGTCGATCAGCACCTCGCCTTTCGTCGGCTGCAGGAAGCCGCCCAGAATCGATAAAAGCGTGGTCTTGCCCGATCCCGAAGGGCCGAGCAGCACCAGATATTCGCCGGGCTTGATGTCCAGCGACAGTTCATGCAGCACCGTCAACGCGCCGAAGGCGTGCGACAGGTTGCGGATCGAGACGACGGGAGCGCTCATGGCTTCTTCTTTCCCTTGCCGAAGATCGCCAGTTCGGCCAGTACGACCATCAGGATCGAGACGCCGAACACCAGCGCGCCGATGGCGTTGGCCTTCGGGTTGAGGCCGGAACGCAGCAGCGTCCAGATTTCGACCGGCAGCGTCGTCTCGAAGCGGGTGAGCAGGAAGGCGATCAGGAATTCGTCCCACGACAGCGTCAGCGACAAGACGAAGCTTGCCAGCAATGCCGGCCACAGCACCGGCGCGACGACCAGTGACAGCACCTGCCACTCCCGCGCGCCGAGGTCGCGCGCGGCCTGCTCCAGCCGGATGATGTTGTCGCTCATCTGGCTGTAGAGGATGGCGAAGCACAGCGGCAGGTTGATCACGACATGGCCGATACCGACCGCAAACAGCGACTTGGGCACGCCGGCCCAGTTGAACAGCACCACCAGCCCCATGCCGATGATGAGATAGCTGACCGACAGCGGCGCGATCAGGAGCGCCCGGACCCAGCCGCCGCTACGGCCCTTCATGCGTGCGCAGCCATAGGCGGCGAGGAAGCCGAGCAGCACGGCGGCAGCGGAGGAGATGAAGCCGACAAGAACCGAGTTCAGCATCGCGCCGGTGAACTTGGAATCGGCGAGGACCTCGCCATACCAGCGCAGCGAGGGCCCGGTGAAGGGTGGCAGGGGGAAGCGGCTCGCCTGGAAGGAAAACAGCACCAGCACCACGATAGGCAGGTAGATGAAGCAATAGGCCGCGAATGCGTAAAGGCCGGCCACGAGATCGAGGAAGCGCTTCATGGCGTCACGTCCTCTCCAGCTTTAGCCAGCGCGCGCAGGCGAGATAGGCGATGGAGATGACGATCATCAGGATCAGCGACAGGGCGGCGGCCAGCGGCAGGTCGGCGCGCCGGCCGATCTGCTGGATGATCAGTTGCGGCATCAGAAGCTCGTTGGAGCCGCCGAGCAACTGTGGCGTCACATAGTCGCCGATGGCCAGCACGAAGGCGAGAAAGGCGCCGACCATGATGCCGGGCAGCGTCAGCGGCAGTACGACATACAGGAAGGTTTGCAGGCCGCTGGCGCCGAGGTCGGCGGCGGCCTTGCGATAGCTTGGGCTCAACTGCCGGAAATTGGCATAGATGGTGAGCGTCAACAGCATGATGAAGAAATGGACGAAGCCGATCACGGTGGCGGTGCGCGTGTTGGCAAGTTGCAGCGGATGGTCGATCAGGCCGCTTGCCATCAGCGCCCGGTTGACGATGCCGCGCTCGGCCAGAAGCAGCAGCCAGCTATAGGAACGCACCACATAGGAGGTCCAGAACGGCAGGATGGTGAGCATCAGCGCCGCGCGCTGCCAACGCTCCGGCACGCGCTCGGCCAGCACCCAGGCCAGCGGATAGGCGACCACCACCGAGATGCCGGTGACGACCAGCGTCACCTCCAGCGAGTTGACCAGCGCGCGCACATAGCTCGGCTGGGTCAAAAAGTGACGATAGTTGTCGAGCGAAAACGCCCCGCCTGCGGTGAAGGAGGCGACGCCCATGGCCACCAGCGGCACAAGGAAGAACAGCACCGTGAACAGCGCTGCCGGGCCGACCAGCCAAAGCGTGTTCCAGTTGATTTTGGAGCCGGTCATCGCGGTCTCGTGGCCTTGGTGGACGATCGTGTCGACAGGCGCTCCGCGGCTGAAAACGATCCAGCCGCGAAGCTATTTCAGGACCTTGCCTGTTTCAGTTCGCCTGCAGCACGTCGTTCCAGAGATCCTGCATCTTCTTGTCCAGATCCGCGTTAGGCGCGGGGTAGCGGTTCGAGGCCGCCAGATCCTTCGCCTGCTGCCCGGACGAGAATTTGAGGGTCTTCTTCTGCTCGTCGTTCAGAGCGGCGTCCTTCTGCGCCGGCATGCCCCAGTAGCAGGAAGAGGTGGCCAGCGCCGCCTGTCCCTCCGGGCTCAGCACGTGCTGGATGAACTTCAGCGCCAGATCTGCCTTCTTGCTGTCCTTGAGGATGGCCAGCGACTGCGTCCACAGGATGCCGCCTTCCTCGGGGATGACGAAATCGAGGTCGGGGTTTTCAGCATGCAGGCCAGCCGTCACCCATTCGCCCGCGCCGACCACGACGTCCACCTCACCGGTGGCCAGCGCCGTCTGGCTGGCCGATACCTCGCCGACCAGCTTGGAGTTGGCCTTGAGCTTCAGCATCAGGTCCTTGACCGGAGCCAGCGTCGCCTCGCTGAAATCCTTGGTTGGCGTACCGGTTGCTACCGACGCCATGCCGAGCACCGGCAGGTAATAGTCGTAGATCGCCAGCCGCCCCTTGAACTTCGGATCGGTGAGCTTCTTCAGCGTCGAGACGTCCTCGGCCGAGAATGCCTTGCTGTTGTAGGAAATGGCGTTGAAGCCCCACTTTTCCGTCACCGCATAGCGCTTGCCGTCAAGCACCAGCACGTCGTCCATGCGTACTTCGGGGAACTGGTTGGCAAGCGGCAAGCTGTCATCGGCAAGCGGCAGGAACCGTTCCTTGGCGATGCGCTGGACATCGATAGAATCGATGACCATCACGTCCCAGTCGCCCGGCTGCGACTGGTCGAGTATCGAGAGCCCGGCGCCGGTGCCCTCATAGACCTTGAGGTTGACCTTGACGTCGTTGGCCTTCTCGAAGGGTTCGATCAGGGCCGGGTCGGTGTTGTCGCACCATACCAGCGCATTGAGTTCCTCTGTCGCATTGGCCGGCGAAAACGCCAGGACCGAGACCGAAAAGGCCAGTATGCCCAGCCCCGCCATGAATGAAGATCGTTCGTTAGACATCGTTTCCTCCCTGTCCAATTTCCGAAATTGCATTCCAAAAAATATGAATTGCTTTCAAAAATGAGTCAATTCATATTTGGCGGCGATGACCGGCTTGAGACAGAGGCAGAAGATCGACAGGGACCGCCGTATCGTCGAGGCGGCGGCGCGGCTGTTTCGCGAATTCGGTTTCGAGGGTGTGAAGATCGAGACGATCGCCGAGCAGGCCGGCGTGTCGGTCGGTACCATCTACAACTACTACGAAAGCAAGGGCGACGTGCTAATCGCGGTCGTCTCGCTGGAAGTGAACGAGGTCATCAGCGCCGGTGAGGGCGTGCTGGCCCATCCGCCCGCGCGGGCGTCCGATGCGGTCGATGCGCTGTTCGATATCTATCTGCGGCATTCCCTGTATTATCTCAGCAAGGAAATGTGGCGCGCCGCCATGTCGATGTCGATCCTGCATCCGGAATCGCGGCTGGGGCACCACTACGGCCAGCTTGACGAAAAGCTTTGCCAGCAGGTCTGCCGGCTTCTGGCCAAGCTGCGTCAGCAAGGCTCCGTCGACAAGGCCATCGATACCGAGGTTACCGGGCGCATTCTGTTCAATACCATGAATATGTCGTTCATGACTTTCGTAAAGGACGATACGATGGACGTTGAAACCGTGATCGGCACCGTTCGGAGGCAATCGGGAATGATGATGGCGCTGGGCGATGGAATGTCGCCTACCGGCAAAAACATTGCTGACCGCCATGGTGCCTGAAGATCGGCTATCGGGATGGAGGAATACCCTATGAAGACCAAATTCAACCAGCCGCTCGGCGGCAACGAGATGCCTCGCTTTGGCGGACCCGCGACCATGATGCGGCTGCCGTCGCAGCCGACCGCAGAGGGGCTCGACGCCTGCTTCGTCGGCATTCCGATGGATATCGGTTCTTCCAACCGCTCCGGTACCCGCCACGGCCCGCGGCAGATTCGTGCCGAATCCTGCATGCTGCGGCCCTACAATATGGCGACGGGTGCTGCGCCCTTCGAGCACCTGCAGGTGGCCGATATCGGCGACGTCGCCATCAACACCTTCGACCTGAAGAAGACCGTCGACATCATAACCGCGACCTATGACGCCATCCTGGCGCATGACTGCATTCCGCTGACGCTGGGGGGCGACCACACGCTGACCTATCCGATCCTGCGCGCGATCGCCAAAAAGCACGGCCCGGTCGCCCTTATCCACATCGACGCCCATGCCGACATCAACGACGAGATGTTCGGCGAAAAGATCGCCCACGGAACGCCGTTCCGCCGCGCCTTCGACGATCGCCTGCTACAGAACGACAAGGTCTTCCAGATCGGCCTGCGCGGGACCGGCTACTCGCCCGATGATTTCAACTGGGCGCGCAAGCAGGGCTGGACGGTGGTGCAGGCGGAGGAATGCTGGGGCAAGTCGCTGAAACCTCTCATCGACGATGTGCGCAGCAAGATCGGCGATGCGCCGACCTACCTGACCTACGATATCGATAGCCTCGATCCGGCTTTCGCTCCCGGCACCGGCACGGTGGAGATAGGCGGGCTGACGACATGGCAGGCACTGGAACTGGTGCGTGGCTGCGCCGGCCTCAACCTCGTCGGCGGCGACCTCGTCGAAGTCTCGCCACCCTACGACCCTTCCGGCAACACCGCGCTTATTGGCGCCAACCTGCTCTATGAAATGCTCTGCGTGTTGCCGGGCGTCCGCAAAGGCTGAAAGCGGGAGGCGCTGGCAAACGTCCAGAAGCGCTACCAGTCCATGATCGGGCAGCCGCTTTCCGTCGCGGCTGGCCGAAATCGGGCGTGCGCACAGATGCCGCATCACGACGGAGAATTTCGTCGACCGGATGCTCTCGCCCAAAGTGGCGGTCGCGACCTCGACGCCCCGGAAAGACCCTTCGGGAGATCATGCCTGGGAAGTCTCCCGCAGGGTCGATCGGGTCAGGCCCGGAGCCTTCGCGTGCTGGACGCGAAGGCGCCCTCCATCAAAGAGGAGGGCGGAGGCTCTACAGTTCCATGAACGGCTTGAAGCCGCCGAAGATCATGCGCTTGCCGTCGAACGGCATGTTTTCCATGCCCGGTTGCATGCGGGGGTCGGCCATGACCTTGGCCATCACCGCGTCGCGGCTTTTCCGCGATTCGTAGACAACCCACGAGAAGATCACGATCTCGTCTTCCCCGGCCTGCACCGAGCGCGGAAACGAGGTGAGTTCGCCATAAGGCACGTCGTCGCCGACGCATTCGACATAGGCCAGCGCGCCGTGTTCCTTCCATACCGTGCCGGCCAGGCGGGCAAGGTCCTTGTAGGCATCGAGCTTTGCTTTCGGGACGGGAACGACGAAACCATCAACATAGGACATTTTTCTCTCCTGGGATTGGGGTTCAGGCGGCCTTCACGGGGGCGTTCATGGCCCAGTCGACGCCGAAGGGGTCGCGCAATGCGCCCCAGCGGTCGCCCCAGAACATCACCTGAAGCGGTGTCGTGACCTCGCAGCCGGCATCGACGGCGCGTTGCCACCATGCGTCGATCTTCCCGTCGGTCAGGTGAAGCTGCATTGTGCAGGCCTGTACCGGTTTCGCCTCGTGGCCGTGCTCCGGGTAGAAATCGCCCAACATCAGGCTGGAACCGTTGATATAGAGATGGATGTGCATGGTGCGGCCCTCATCGTCCGGCGGGACGATGAAAACCTGCTCGGCGCCAAAGGCCTTCTGGTAAAATTCGGCTGCCTTCGTTGCGCCGTCTATGGCGAGGTAGGGGGTCAGGCCGCCGAGAGCCTTCGGCATTGTCGGGGTATCGGGCTTTGCGGTCATATCGCTCATTTCAAACTCCCTTTTTCGATGTACGGGGTGTGGGCACATGCCGAGGACGGGCGAGGAACGAATTTTCCTACAAAGGGGATGCGATTTTTGTTGTTTCGGGCGTGCCTCGCAGCCTGGTTCGGACATTTTATGTCCTGTGACCATTGCACATGACGTGCCTGCAAATTATGCAGGCCCGTATTCCACACTCGGTTTCAGAGGGTTCCATGACAGAAGACAGTCTTCTCGACCACGCGCTTGTCCGGCTGGACGAAGCCGCCGCCCATCTCAATATCGACGCGGACGTCATCGAGAAACTGAAATATCCTCGAGAAACGACGAAAGTGCGGCTGATGATCCGCATGGACGACGGTTCGCGCAAATCCTTCATCGCCTGGCGCTGTCGCTATGACGACACGCGCGGCCCGACCAAGGGCGGCATCCGTTACCACCCGGACGCGACCGAGGACGAGGTCGAGACGCTGGCGTTCTGGATGACGTTCAAGTGCGCGGTCATGAACCTGCCCTATGGCGGCGGCAAGGGCGCCGTGCAAGTCGATCCGCGCCAGCTTTCCAAAGCCGAGCTGGAGCGTCTGTCGCGCTCCTACGTCAAGGCGTTTTCGCGTATTATCGGCCCCGACCGCGACATTCCCGCACCCGATGTCTACACCAACGCCATGATCATGGGCTGGATGGAAGACGAGTATTCGCAGATCGTCGGCCAGTCCTCGCCGGCCGTCATCACCGGCAAGCCGATCGCGCTGGGTGGGTCGCTCGGCCGTGGCGACGCTACGGCGCGCGGCGGTTACTATCTGGTGCGCAACCTGTCGAGCGATCTCGGCCTGGGCGAAGCGATGCGGGTCGTCGTGCAGGGCTTCGGCAATGCCGGCCAGCATATCGCCAGCCTGCTGGCGGCGGACGGCCACAAGATCGTCGCCGTGTCGGATTCGCAAGGCGCCGTCTATTCGGCCAATGGCCTGCATGTCGACCTGTTGCTGGAAGCCAAGGCGCAGGGCCAGTCGGTCGCTGCGACCATCGGCAAGGGCGGCCATGAGCAGCTCGACGCGGACAAGCTCATCGGGGTCGAATGCGACCTCCTGGTCCCGTCGGCGCTGGAAAACATGATCCATGCCGACAATGCGGCCTCGGTGAAGGCCAAGCTGGTGCTGGAACTCGCCAACGGACCGGTTACCGCCGAAGCGGACGAACTCCTCGCCAAGAAGGGTACCGTCGTGCTTCCCGATATCCTGGCGAATGCCGGCGGCGTGACGGTTTCCTATTTCGAATGGGTGCAGAACCGGCAGGGCTACTACTGGACGCTGGAGGAAATCCACGACCGGCTGCGCACCATCATGGAGCGCGAAGGGCGTGCCATCTGGAACCTGTCCCGGGAAAAGAATATCTCGGTCCGAACGGCCGCCTATGTCCACGCGCTGGGCCGGCTTGCCGAAGCCATCGAGGCACACGGAACCCAGAATTTTTTCGTCAGCTGACATGGCTCACGCCCGCATGATCTTCATGCGGGCGTGAGCTTACTTGCCCGGGCGGCCCGTCTTTCCAGGCCGACGCTTGTGTCGTGAAGTTTCTGCCGGGTCTTCGTAGGACCCGGCCCCGATGCGCTGGCGGACGATCGGCTTCACGTCTTCGGGCTTGACGGGCTTCCTGCCTTCCACCGGCTTTTCGGTGCGGCGGACCGTCATTTCATCCAGCGAGTTTTTCCTGAACATAGACGGCTTATTTTCGCTCACGGCGCCACCGCTCCGCGAAGGCGTGCCAGCCTGTGGGCTGCTCTGGCTTCGCCCGGAATCGCCCGGAATGCCGAAATCGGAGCCATGCGCCTCACGCGCCGACTGCTTTTTGAACAGCGATCGGGATATGGCGCCTGCCGGCGTCGGCATATCGGTGCCCGGACCCATGTCGTTCAGCGACGGTTTCCTGAAGCCTGAGCCCGCCGGCTTCGAATAATCTCCCGCCCGGCCCATTTCTTCGAGGGACGGCTTGGCAAAGAGCGGCTGCCCACTTTCATCTACCGTCCTGTGCCGCTGGCGGCCCTTGTTGTGCTTGCCCTTTTCGCGGCCGGAGACCGGGCTTTCCATGTCGGCGTATTTTGCCAGCGGATCGTCGGAAATAGACAGTTCCATATCGCGCAGCCGCTTGATCTCGTCGCGGATGCGGGCCGCCTTCTCGAAGTCGAGGTTGGTGGCGGCATCGCGCATCTGCTTGTCCAAGGCCTCCAGATGGGCTTTCAGATTGTTGCCGACCATCGCGCCGGCGTCGTCGGTGAACTGCGAAATGTCGGCGCGGACATGGTCCTTTTCGTAGACCGAATCGAGAATGTCGGCGATGCGCGACTTGACCGATTCAGGTGTTATGCCGTTAGCGGCGTTCCACTCCATCTGCTTTTCGCGGCGGCGGTTGGTTTCAGCCATCGCCCGCTCCATCGAGCCGGTGACCTGGTCGGCGTAGAGGATGACCTTGCCGTCGACGTTTCTTGCCGCACGCCCGATGGTCTGGATCAGCGAGGTTTCGGAGCGCAAAAACCCTTCCTTGTCGGCGTCGAGGATGGCGACGAAGCCGCATTCGGGAATGTCGAGGCCTTCGCGCAGCAGGTTGATGCCGACCAGCACGTCGAACGCGCCGAGCCGCAAGTCGCGCAAAATTTCGATGCGCTCCAGCGTATCGATGTCGGAGTGCATGTAGCGCACGCGGATGCCCTGCTCGTGCAGGTACTCGGTCAGATCCTCGGCCATGCGCTTGGTCAGCACCGTGCAAAGGGTGCGGTATCCCTTGGCCGTGGTTTCGCGGATTTCGCCGACCACGTCGTCGACCTGTGCCTTGGCGGGGCGCACCTCGACCGGCGGGTCGATCAGGCCGGTGGGGCGAATGACCTGCTCGGCGAAGACGCCACCCGACTGTTCCATTTCCCAGCCGCCCGGTGTCGCCGAAACCGCGACCGAGAGCGGGCGCATGGCGTCCCATTCCTCGAAGCGGAGCGGCCGATTATCCATGCATGACGGCAGGCGGAAACCGTATTCGGCCAGCGTCGCCTTGCGGCGGAAGTCGCCGCGATACATGCCGCCGATCTGCGGAATGGTGACGTGGCTCTCGTCGACGAAAACCAGCGCGTTGTCGGGAATATATTCGAACAGCGTCGGCGGCGGGTCGCCGGGCGAACGGCCGGTGAGATAACGTGAATAGTTCTCGATGCCGGCGCAGGAGCCGGTCGCCTCCAGCATTTCGAGGTCGAAACGGGTGCGCTGCTCCAACCGCTGCGCTTCCAGCAGGCGTCCGGCCTTCTCCAGTTCGGCAAGGCGATGCTTGAGCTCTTCCTTGATCGATTTTATCGCCTGATTGAGCGTCGGGCGCGGCGTCACATAGTGCGAATTGGCGTAGATCTTGACGCTTTTCAGGTCGCCGGTCTTCTGGCCGGTGAGAGGATCGAACTCGGTGATCGCCTCGATCTCGTCGCCGAACATGGAGATACGCCAGGCGCGATCCTCAAGGTGCGCGGGGAAAATCTCGATCGTGTCTCCGCGCACGCGAAACGAGCCGCGCACGAAGTTGATGTCCTGCCGCTTGTATTGCTGGGCGACGAGGTCGGCGAGCAGCGCGCGCTGGTCGAGCCGGTCGCCGATCTGCATCTGGAAGGTCATCGCCGTATAAGTCTCGACGGAGCCGATACCGTAGATGCAGGACACCGAGGCGACGATGATGACGTCGTCGCGTTCCAGCAGCGAGCGCGTCGCCGAGTGGCGCATGCGGTCGATCTGCTCGTTGATCGAGCTTTCCTTCTCGATGAAGGTGTCGGTGCGCGGGACGTAGGCTTCCGGTTGGTAGTAATCGTAATAGGAGACGAAATACTCGACCGCGTTATCGGGGAAGAACTTCTTGAACTCGGCGTAAAGCTGGGCGGCCAGCGTCTTGTTGGGCGCGAGGATCAGCGCCGGACGCTGCGTCTCCTCGATCACCTTGGCCATGGTGAAGGTTTTTCCAGACCCGGTGACGCCGAGAAGCACCTGCGTGCGGTCGTCATTGGCGACGCCCTCGACCAGATCCTTGATCGCGGTCGGCTGGTCCCCGGCGGGTTCGAAGTCCGACACCATCTTGATGGCGATGCCGCCTTCGGATTTCTCCGGGCGCTCCGGCCGGTGCGGCGTCCACAAGACGCCGTTCTTGTGCAGCGGATTGCCGCTTTCGATCAGGTCGGCCAGCGCTTTCACGGTCGCGGTGACGCCGCTATTGGAAAGCGTTTCGGCGTCCTCGAGCGCTATGTCGAGGCCGGCGACGGGGTTGAGGCCGACTGCCGCGCGCTCCTTGGCGCTTGCGGCGCCGCCCATGGAGGTGCCGCGGGAACTGCGGGTTGGCGAGGCGGAACGCTCCGGGATTTTTTTCGAGGGCTTTGGCGATTTACCGGTCTCCGCTTTGGAAGGGGAAACGGCTCGACCGGCAGGCAAAACGGCCGGGCGGCCCTCGTTCTCGGCTTTCCGCTCGATCTGCTCGGCCCAGTCCGAAATCGAGCCGGACAGCGGCGCGCCGGAGAACTCGGCCTGCCGCGCTTCGCCGAAACCCTTCCGTTCCAGCGGTTCGGAGGCATCCAGATAATCGGTCACGGCATTGCCGCGCCGGCGCGGCAGGCGGCTGTCTTCGGCCGGTGACGGCGATTTCTTTTCGGGAGATTTGGCCATGGTCGGAATATGGGAGGAGTCCGACGAAATGGAAAGGGTGGAATGGGGCGCGGTGGCGTCTTCTCCCCACGGGCTTGGCGTCTCCCGACAGGAAGGTGTCAGGAGCGGACGCCGGCCGTCGTGCGGAATTTCAGCCGAAACGCAGTTTCAGGCCGACGATCAGGGCGATGAACAGGAACGTAACGCAGTTGGAAGCGATCACCGGGACGGAGCCAATGGCGAGGCCGTAGACGATCCACAGGAAGACGCCGGTGGCCAGCGACGCAGTGGTGATCAGCGAAATGTCGTGGGCCTGGCGCTCACGCAGGATTTTCACGATCTGCGGCAGCCAGGCGAACGTGGTGATAACGGCTGCGATCGAGCCGATAATTTCGTAGAGGGGGTGCAAGGCGATGACTTTCCAAAGCGCCAGTCGCGCTTTTGGCGCTATGCCAGATTTGTCGAATCCTGTGAAGCAGGCGCGCGGCTGGACCAAGGAACAAATGTTGCAGGACCGGCTGCCGCGGCCATTACCAATTCGTGCTTGCGCGGCAGGCTGCCGATGCGTTTCAATACCGCAATGGGCAAGCAGGGCTTGAAAGTCGGCGTTGTTCTCAATCCCGCTGCCGGCGGCGGCGGTTTCAAGCGGAACTGGCCGGAAACCGCGGCTGGGCTGAAACGGCATTTCGGCAGCTTCGAACTGCGCGAAACCCAGGTCTGCGGCGATGCCGAGCGGCTGGCGATCGACTTTGCCTTGTCCGGCTTCGATCTGGTGATCGCGGCCGGCGGCGACGGCACGGCGAGCGAAGTCGCCGATGGGCTGGTGCAGGCCTTTCACGAAGCGGGGCGGACAGCGGAACTGGCGGTGTTGCCGTGCGGCACCGGCGTCGACTTCGCGCGGGGGCTTGGCCTGCCCGACGATGTCGAGGCGGTGCTGAAGCGGATCGCGCAGGCGAAAGGCCGTAAGATCGACGCGGGACGCATCTCCTATGTCGACGACAGCGGCGCGCTGGCAAGCCGGCATTTCGTCAACATCGCCAGCCTTGGCCTGTCGGGCCGGGTCGGCCGCGCCGTCAACGCCGGCCCACGAAAGGGCAGGGTGTCGGCCAAGGCGCTGTTTTTCTGGAGCACGGTATTCGAATTTGTCCGCTATCGTTTCCAGTCCGTGCGCATCACCGTCGACGATGCCGATCCGGTCGAAGCGCGCATGGCGCTGGTAGCGGTCGCCAACGGGAAATTCTTCGGCGGTGGCATGATGATAGCGCCGGACGCCGCGCTCGACGACGGCCAATTCGATGTTGTCGTGTTGCGGGCTGCGAGCAAGCTGCGGCTGCTTTGGGACCTGCGGCTGGTGTATGGCGGGCGGCACCGCGATCACCCGGCCATCACCATTCTGCGAGGGCGCAGGGTCGTGGTGGAACCCGTAGGCGACACGGCGGAGAATTGCGCTTTGGTCGACATAGACGGCGAGTCGCCGGGACGAATCCCCGCCACTTTCGAGATGGTGCCCGGCGCGCTGACGCTAAGGTATTGATTCAAGCTGCTGATGAATTGAATCGCGGATTTCGTGCAAGTGACTGATTTTGCTGGACGAATATCGGCTCTATGCTGGCGATATTCAGTTCTGGTCCTGGAGGACCATCTCGGCGCCCTTCCAGCCGGTCATGATAGAGGCGGCGTTGGTGTTGCCGGAGATATTGTCGGGGAAAATAGACGCGTCGATCACGCGCAGACCGGAAAGGCCGTGCACTCTCAGGCGCGGGTCGACCACGGCGCGGGATGCGTCCGGCCCCATGCGGCAGGTGGAAACCGGGTGATAGACCGTGCCGGAGCGGCGTCGAAAATCCTGAATCAGATCTTCGTCGGACGTCACGGACGGTCCGGGCAGAATCTCCTCGACGATGTTTTCGGCCATGGCCGGCATGGCGGCGATTTTTCGCACGAACTTCACCGCCGCCAGCATCTCGGCCACGTCGCTTTCGGTGGAATAGGCGTTGGCGACGATCTTCGGATAGTCGCGCGGGTTGTTGCTGCGGATCATGATCTCGCCGCGGCTCGACGGGCGGCAGTTGGACAGGCCGATGGAAAAGCCCGGCCATGGGTCGGGCGTCAGGATCGGCCGTTCGCCGGTCTTGGGGATGACGGTCGAAAACGCCTGGAAATAAAGCTGCATGTTCGGTCGCGTCATCGCCGGATCGGTGCGGAAAAAGCCGCCCGCATTGTTCATCGACAGCGACAGCGGGCCGGAGCGCAGCAACAGATACTGCATGCCGACCAGCATCTTGCCCCACCATGGGCGCAGGGTCTGGTTCAGCGTCGCCGTCTTGCCCTTGAAGGTGTAGTTGATGCCGACATGGTCCTGCAGATTGGCGCCGACATTTTCGTTGGCGTGGACGACCGCGATGCCGAGCCGCTGCAACAGTCCGGCCGGGCCGACGCCGGAAAGCTGCAACAGTTGCGGTGTGTTGACCGAACCGCCCGAGACGACGACTTCGCGGCCGGCGCGGGCGGTTTTAGTCTGGCCGTTTTGAACGTATTCGATGCCGACGGCGCGGTTGTTCTCGAACAGGATTCTCGTCGCCAGCGCGTTCGTCTCGACGCGGACGTTGCTACGCTTCATCGCCGGGCGCAGGAAGGCGCGCGCCGCCGACATGCGGCGGCCGTTGCGGGTCGAAATCTGGTAGACGCCGACGCCCTCCTGCGAAGCGCCGTTGAAATCCGGGTTGAGCGGCAGGCCGGCTTGCTGTGCGGCGGCCAGATAACGCCGGCTCAACGGATGAACCAGAGCGTCGCATCTGGTGACGTGGAGCGGACCGCCGACACCGCGCCACCGGTCGGCGCCGGCCTGATTGTCCTCGATCGCCTTGAAGGCCGGCAGCAGATCGTCATAGGACCAGCCCGGATTGCCGGCCGCCGCCCATGCATCGAAGTCCTCGCGCTGGCCCCTGATCCAGACCATGGCGTTGATAGAGCTCGATCCGCCGAGCAGTTTGCCGCGCGGCCAGTGGTCGGCGTTTCCGGCAAGGCCGGGGTCTGGCTCGGTCTTGTAGTTCCAGTTGACGGCGGGATCGAAGAAGGTTTTTCCATAACCGAGCGGCATCTGGACGAAAAAGCGGCGGTCGGTGCCGCCCGCCTCCAGCACCAGCACCGAGAAGCGGCCGGATGCCGACAGCCGCTCGGCCACGACCGACCCGGCGGAGCCGGAACCGACGACGATGAAATCATAGGTCTGCATGACTGACGCGGGTGCTCCGGATTTTCGCGCCCACCCTAGACGCGGCGTGCCGGCGTCGTCACCGGAGCATCCGCCATTCTCTATGAAAAAAGCGACCGGCAGACGCGTTGACGCTGCCTTGCCGGGGCGCTACCCCGTTGATGGAACATTGGTCGCGGGGAGTTTTCGCATGGTGCACTACGCGGACGGAAAACCGCATGGCGAACTGACGCTGCGGACGCTCGCCATGCCTTCGGACGCCAACGCCGCCGGTGATATTTTCGGTGGCTGGGTGATGGCGCAGATGGATCTTGCCTGCGGCATCCGTGCCGCCGAGCGGGCGCGGGGCAGGGTGGTGACGGCGGCGGTCAAGGAAATGTCCTTCGCCAAGGCGATGAAGATCGGCGATACGCTGTGCATCTACACCGATGTCGAACGCGTCGGCCGCACCTCGATCACACTGAAGGTGGAGGCGTGGGCGCAGCGCTATCTTTCCGACCTCATGGAAAAAGTAACCCACGCGGACTTCGTCATGGTCGCGCTGGACAAGGACGGCAAGCCCGTACCGGTGCCGCCCGAAGCGTAGATATTCGCCGGATCAGACGGTCGCTGTCCCATCGAAGCGCTGCCTGGCTTCGCGCACGCGCCCGGTATTGAGGCGCGCCCATTCGCCAAGCGCGCTGACGGGAACGAGCAATTCGTGGCCGAGGTCGGTCAGTTCGTAATCGACGCGCGGCGGAATGGTCGGAAAAACCGTACGCGTGACGAAGCCGTCGCGCTCCAGGGCGCGCAGCGTCGTGGTGAGCATCTTCTGTGAAATGCCGCCGACGGCCGAGCGCAGCTCGTTGAAGCGCATGGCGCCGTCACCAAGCTTGCCGACCACGAGAACGGTCCATTTATCGCCGACGCGCTGCAGGATTTCCGAAACGGCGCGGCAGTCTTCGGTTGCATGCGGGTGCCTCGGTTTCAAAAAAGTGCCTCCTTGCGCCGGTGAAGAACAGTCACTCATATAGTGCAGGTATCTAAATGATACCATGTTTTTCGACCAGGAGACTCTTTCATGTCAAAACCGAAAATAGGCATAATTGTCGGCTCTACCCGCGCCAACCGGTTCGCCGACAAGCCAACCGAGTGGATCGCCAACATCGCCAAAACGCACACCGATCTCGATTTCGAGGTAGTCGATCTGCGCGACTATCCGATGCCTTTCTTCGAAGAGGCGACCTCGCCCGCCTGGGCGCCCTCGCAGAACGAAGTCGCCCAGCGCTGGCAGAAAAAGGTGGAGGAACTCGACGGCTATATCTTCATTACCGCCGAATATAATCGTGGACCGACGGCCGTTCTCAAGAACGCGATCGACTATGCCTACAACGAATGGAACAACAAACCGGCGGCGTTCGTCGGCTATGGCGGCGTCGGTGCCGCCCGCGCCATCGAGCAGCTTCGGCTGCACGCGGTTGAGATGCAGATGGCCCCGATCCGCACCGGCGTCCATATCCTGATGCCCGATTTCGTCGCCGTGTTGCAGCAGGGCAGGAAGCTGGAAGAATTCGAGCATCTGAACCAAAGCGCCACCGCGATGCTGGATCAGCTTTCGTGGTGGGCCAAGGCCTTGAAAACGGCGCGCGACGAAGACGCCCGCACCGCGCAGGCGGCCTGAGCGCCGTTTCAGTTCATGTGGTAGAAGGGCGGCGCATGATCCCGCCCTTCTTTTTTCTACCGCCCGGCGTCGCGATTCTCGCTGGCGAGCCTGGTAGCGATCAGCTTGTCGATACGGCGACCGTCCAGGTCCACCACTTCGAAGCGCCAGCCCTGCGCATCGACCGTTTCGCCGGTGATGGGCAGGTGGTGCATGTGCGACAGCACATAGCCGGCGACGGTTTCGTAGTCGCGGTTCTCCGGCAGGTCGATGCCGAGCGCGTCGGCCATCTCGTCGGCCTGCATGTAGCCGGCCAGCAGCCAGGAGCCGTCCTCGCGCTGGAGCGCGCTTTCCTCCTCCTCGCCGGCTTCGAGATCGGAGCGGAAGACGCCGGTGATGGCCTCGAGAATGTCGGCGGGGGTGACGATGCCTTCGAAATGGCCGTATTCGTCATGAACGAGCGCCATCGGCACGTCGCTTTCCTTCAGCTTGGCCAATACGTCGAGCGCGTCGGCCTGGTCGTGGACGATGGGGGCGGTGCGCACGTGCCGGCGCAGGTCGAAGCCGCGCCCGGCAAGGGCCGCGGCCAGCAGGTCGCGTGTCTGGACGACGCCGATCATGGCGTCCACGGTGCCGTCGGCGGCCGGCAGGCGCGAATGCTGGGTTTCCATCAGCAGTTTGCGGCAGGTCGCCTCGTCGGCCTCGAGATTGATCCAGTCGACCTCGGTTCGGGGCGTCATCACCGCGCGTACGGCGCGGTCGCCGAGCCGCATGACGCCGGCGATCATGCGGCGCTCGTCCGATTCGATGGTGCCGTGGTGCTCGGCCTCGGCAACCAGCATCTTGATTTCCTCGTCGGTGACCTTTTCCTCGCTCTCGCCGCGCTGGCCGAGCAGCCACAGAAGCGCGCGGCCGGAAATATCGAGCAGGAAAACCAGCGGCGCCGCGACCCTGGCGATCAGGCCCATCGCGGGAGCCACGCGCGCTGCGACCTTTTCGGGGTCGCGAAGCGCGATCTGCTTGGGCACCAGTTCACCGGCGATCAGCGAGAAATAGGTGATGAGGGCGACGACGATGCCGACGCCCGCCGGATCGGCCATGCGGTCGCTGACGCCGAGCGAGGACAGGAAAACGGAGAGCCTCTGGCCGAGCGTCGCCCCGGAAAAGGCGCCCGAAAGCACGCCGACCAGCGTAATGCCGATCTGCACCGAGGAGAGGAACTTACCGGGATCGGAGCCGAGTTCGAGCGCGCGGGCAGCCCCTTTTACGCCGCGGTCGATCATCGCCTTCAGCCGTGCAGGCCGGGACGAGACAATGGCGAGTTCCGACATCGACAAGAGGCCGTTCACGCAGATGAGCACGACCACGATTGCAATTTCAATATAAAGCATCGCCGCTCAATAGCATTACGCATGCCGCTTCGGAAGGAGCCATGAAAAGGCGAGATGCATTGCCGCCATCGGCATGCGGGAGATGCAGCTACGGTAAGGGGCGCAACAGACCGACCAGGGCCTTGCCGTCGGTGAAATAGGGGTCGCCGCCGCCGTTACGGCCGTCCGTCGTCGGGCCGATGCCTTCCATCTCGCTGATCGAGATCAGCAATCCGGCGTCGGACAGGTCGGCGATCAGAAGGTCGCGCTCACTATCGATGTCGGGGCCGATGTGATGGGTGATGGCGCCGGTATCGTGGCTGAGACCGACGCCGCGATCGAAACTGGCAGAGCCCAACCACAGCGGCCGCCCGTCGTCGCCGGTCTGGGCGGTCTGCCACAGGCGTACATGGTGGCGCTGGTCGGCGCTGTTGCCCACCGGTTTTTCGAAGGCGAGATCCTGCGGGCGGCCCTCGAACAGCAACCGGCTGACCGGCGCGTCCGGGTAGGGGTGGTCGAACAGGACGCTTTCGCCGATCTCGATCGCGGTCTTCAGCGTGACGGCGTCGGCGGCATCCCATTTGGCCACGCCAAAGGCGTGGACGATATCCGCCTTGGCGCCGACGAGACCCACATTGATCGGGTCGCCCGGTATGCCCTGCGGCGTGCGCGTTACCATTTCGGCGGGCGGTGGGCCGTGCAGGAAATCGCGCAGCGTCCACAATTCGGGCGCGACCAGATAGGCAATGCCGACATAGGCGACGCAGAAAGCCGTCGCCCAGATCGCCGCTCGCCGTTTCAGACTTCGTCGGCCCATGGCAGCCTGGTTCACGCTACTGATGCAGCAAGCACTTTACCGGAAAGGCGCCGCCGCTCCATCTCTTTGTCCGGGAATCGGATGCTCCGAAAAACCGCTTTCCACTTTTCGGTCTGATGCCTACCGGCAGGCGCGGTAGCCGTTTCTGCGGTTTTTTATATCGAAATGGAAGTGGTTGCGGTGGTCGTAATTATAACCGGGACCGAGCACGGTCGTGAAATACTGGCAGCCATCGGCACGCACGGTGTTAAGGAAGCCGCGCTGGCGGAAGGAAAACAGGCCGGGCTTGCGCACGTCGATATTGTCGCCGTTGTTCAACTCGATGCTCATCACGTCGAGCGCATTGCCCTTGCCGTGCTCGGACAAAACGCCTTCGCCGGCGATGTTGCGGCAGGAATAGCTTGACCCCTGGTGGATCGCCCTGACGCCGGAGAAATAGCGCCAGCGTGCCGAGGGAACCAGTTCCTTCTTCGTCCAACTGGCGAAGCTGGCGGCCATGTCGCAGGTCAGCGTCGCCGCCGGCTTCATGGCGATGCTGCCGATGGCGGTGACCTTGACCGGATGTTCGATGCCGCATTGGCCGCCGTCATGGATCGGCGCGATGTCGGTGTAGCTGACGCCGAGCCGCTTCAGTTCCTTGCGGCAGTCGATCTGGTCGGCAGGCATAGGCTCGGGTTGCAGCACGGGAGCATCCATGCGTGGATAGGCAGCGGTCACATAGGGATCGGAGGGAGCCACCGTCTGCAGTTGGGGATAGACCGGCACGGCCGCCGTCGTCGTGCCGACATCGACGGCAGGCTCCAGCGACAGCACGCTGCCTGTCGTGCAGGCCGATACCGCCGCCAGCGCAAGGATGGCGCAGGCTCCGATGGCGAGCGGCTTGCGCTGCGATCGCATCCTGCCTTCGGTCGGTTGGTGATCCTGTCCCATGATGGAACAGAGTTTAACCGCCAAGGGTAAAGGAAAAATCAGCGCCGGCGTTCATGGCTGCGGCCAAATTGCGGCGCGTCCGGCGCTACTGGCAAAAAGTGCCGCCGTTGCGACGCGGCTCCAGATCGAGGTGGAAGTGCAATTCGTGATCCGGGTCGCTGCCGGGGCCGAGCACGGTCTTGAACGGCCCGCAGGCAGCCTTGCGCAGGTCGGCCAGAAATTTCTTGACGCCTTCCTGCTCAGGCATGGGTTCGATGTCTATCTTCTTGCCGTCGGTGAGGGTGAAGCTTGCGATATCGAGCGCGTTGCCGAAGGCGTGTTCGGACATTTTCTGGCCGTTGTGGCGCGGCCGGCAGACATAGGCCGAGGCCTGGTTGATGGATTTGAGCCCGGCGCCGAACCTGGCCTTTGCCGCCGGCGAGATGGTGTCCGCAATGAAGCGCGCCGAGGCTTCGGCCATCTGGCAGTTCATTTCGGCCTCGGGCGTAACGTCGATTTTCGCGCCCAGCGTCTTCACCGTGAGCGGATAGGGGATGGAACAACCTTTTTCCTCGTCATGGACAGGCTTACGCTCCTCGAACTCGACGCCCAGCGATTTCAGCCTCTCCCGGCAGGCCACTTCCTGTTTCGGCATGGGGTCTATCGGCCGAATGTCCGAACGCGGATCGGCCGGCATCGGCGTTTTCTCGGGCTCCTTTACCGCCTCGGCGGGTTTTTCAGATTTCCCGGCGTCAGTGGGCTTTTGCGGAGGAACGGGAATTTTTGCCGGCATTTCGTCGGTGGCCGGTGCCTCGGCCGGCCGTTCATCCGGTTGCGGGATTGGCGCTTTTACCGGCAGGGAAACGGGTTTGGCCATGACTGCCGTTCCGGCGAAAAAGCCGGCGGCGACCAGAGCGAGCAGGCAGGGAAACGAACGGGGCGATGCCATTTTCGTGCAACGGCCTGCCGCGACAAATAGTTGCCGGCACGGCCATCACGTTCGATGACGGCATGTGTCACGGTTCCTTCCACATTGACGGAGAGATTCCAGTTGGTGCGCCAACAGATTGTTTCGAAAGACGAATTTCGCTGTGCGAAGGTCGACTTCTTGCTGCCGTCAGCTTGCGCCGCGCAGCCGGCGATCCCAGTTCTCGACCGAATGCGTCTCAATGCGACGGGTGGCCAGCGTGCGCCATGATTGCGCCAGCTCCGGCAGGGCGGCAAGCTCGGCGAGCGCCTTCATGTCGAGCGTGCGCGTATAGAGCAGGTCGATGATGCGGATGAGCGGCCAGTGCGGCTGCGGCCGTCGTTCGAGCCGCAGCCGGTCGCCGGCTTCGGCCGTGCCTTCCTCGATCACGCGGTAATACCAACCGGTGCGGCCACTTTTCTGCACGCGAAACGCCATATCGGGGCGTTCGAAGCGGGCGTTGAGCCGCCAGCATGGCTGACGTCCCTGGCTGACCTGCAACAAGGCACCGCCAAGGCGATAGACGTCGCCGATGCAGATGTCTGCCTCGGTGATGCCGAAGGTCGAGATGTTTTCGCCGAAGGCGGCTGGCGAGGCTTCGACGCCATCCGCAGCCCATGCGGCATAGTGGTCGCGCGGGTAATGATGCACGGCCTTTTCCGGGCCGCCATGGTTTTTCGTGTCGCCCTGATGGTCCCCTTGCAGGCCGAGGCGGGTGATTTTCTGCGGGCCTGCCACCTTGCTCTTGCGGATGCCGCTTGGCGCTTTTTGCGGCCCAAGCAGGGCAAGTTCGCCGACGAACAAGGCTTCGACGCCGATCCCTGTCGAGACGGTCGGTTCGATCGTGAAATCAAGCGCCAATTGTTTCCAGTCCCTCTTCCAGCCAGTCGGCCAGTTGCGGCAGGCCGAGCAGGTATTTCGCGGTGCGCCGGTACGGGCGCTCGCGCGCGGCGGCCAGTGCATCCGTCCATTCCGAAGCGGAGAAATCCCCACGGCCTACCCAGACCAGGGCGATCAGTTCCGCGGCCTCGTCGACGTTGAGGTCGCTGATCAGCTCGCGCAGCTCTTCCTCGGCCATGTTTTCGGATTTTTCCTCGGCAAGCCCATCATGGTGATGCTTGTCGCGGCTGTAGCCGTCAAGCTCGACCTCGTGCTCGGCGCCGTCGGCATAGTCTTCCTTGACGGCGGCGGCGAGGCCCTTCGCCTTGAGGATGAACAGACGCACGGTGTCGGGCCCTATCGAAAGCTCCCATTCCCTTTCAACATGTTGCTGCACCGTCCTTCTCCGCGCTGTCGAGGCGGATGATACCTTATTTGCCGGGATCGTCACGTTTTCTTCGGTGAGCCAGTACGGCAAGCCGATTGACAGCGGACCGGCTTGCCGTGAAATGGCGTTTATCGCCTCCCGCCAGAACTGGTCTTCCACATGGCCGTGCTTTTGTCTCCCAGGGTTCTGCCCATCCTGATGCTCGTCGCCTCGAACGTGTTCATGACGTTCGCCTGGTACGGGCACCTGAAATACAAGGGATCGCCGATTTATATCGCGGTGGTGGCAAGCTGGATGATCGCCTTTTTCGAATACTGGCTGGCGGTACCCGCCAACCGCATCGGCAGCAGCGTCTATTCGGCGGCCGAGCTGAAGACCATGCAGGAGGTCATCACGCTTTCGGTGTTTGCGGTGTTCTCCGTGTTCTACCTCAAGGAGGCGCTGACCTGGAACCACGCGCTGGGATTCGCCCTCATCGCCGGCGGCGCGGCGCTGATTTTCAGAGGCTGAAGCGGCTTCCCGGCATTATTTTTGGGAAGGCAGTTTTTTGGGCGTGAAAAGCGTGTAAACATAGCTATATTGATTTGAATCCGAGGTGAGACGGTTTCGTTGGTTTGATCCGACGAGCCGTTTTCTTTTTGTGCGACGGCCCCATCCGGGAAAGGGTGGGCGGCAGGAAGGTAGGCCATGAACAAGGTCCCGATGACAGGCGAAGGGTTCGACTCGCTGAAGGAAGAGCTGCGCTGGCGCCAGCAGGAGGAGCGGCCGCGCATCATCGAGGCCATCTCCGAAGCCCGCTCGCACGGCGATCTTTCCGAGAATGCGGAGTATCATGCCGCCAAGGAACAGCAGAGCCTCAACGAAGGCCGCGTCGGCGAGCTCGAGGATCTTATCGCGCGGGCCGAAGTCATCGATATTTCCAAGCTCAGCGGCGACAAGATCAAGTTCGGCGCAACCGTTGCCCTCGTCGACGAGGATACGGAAGAGAAGAAGACCTACAAGATCGTCGGCGACCAGGAAGCGGACGTTAAGTCGGGCCGCATCTCGATCTCTTCGCCGATCGCGCGGGCATTGATCGGCAAGGAAGTCGGCGACACGATCGAAGTCAACGCGCCTGGCGGCGCGCGCGGCTACGAGATCGTCAAGGTTCAGTTCATCTGAGCTTTTTGGAGGCCGAGCAATCGTTCGGCCTCCGCCACTGCCTCTGTGGGCGTCACGCGCCCACCGCTTTCGGCCAGCAGTGTCGATGAAAACGGGCCGCGTGGCCCGGTCAGGCCGGGCTGCGTGGTCAGGAAAATAGCGACGGTCGGCAGGTCATAGGCGCTCGCCAGATGCGTCAGGCCGGTATCCGCGCCGATGACCAGCGACGAGCGGCCGATGATCGGGGCGATCTCGGCCAGCGGCTTTTTTTCTACCAGCAGCGTTTCGGGGATGGCGGCGGCAATGGCTTCGGCAACCGCCTTTTCACGCTCGTTCGACCATGTGGTCACGGGCGTCATGCCGGTGGCGACCAGCAGGCGTGCCGTTTCGATCCAATCCGCTGTCGGCCATTTCTTGTCCTCGCGGCTTGTGCCGTGCAGCAGGAAAGCCGTTTTCGCGCCGGAAGCGGCGGGCCGGGTGATACCGGAATCGAGCGTCGAAAGATCCGGCTCGTAGTCGAGCGCCAGGCCGAACAGCCGTCTCGTCCGCTCGATGGCGTGGAGGTCGCGGGCCACCCCGAAACGTCGGTCGTAGAATGTCGCTGCCGAGGGTTCTCTCGCGCTCGCCCGGTCGAACCCTGCGACGGGGGAACCGGCCTGTTTCGCCACGATGGCGGATTTCAGCAGGCCCTGTGCGTCGAGGACGAGATCGTAGTTCTCGTTGCGCAAGGCCCGGCGCAGCGCCCGTGCTTCGCGCCAGGTTTTCCCGGCAAGCAGGTTCTTGCGCCAGCGCCTGATGGCGACGGTGTGGATTGTTTTCACCGCTGGATGCAGCGCGACGATGGGGGCGAAAGCTTCCTCCACGCACCAGTCGAAAACGATATCGGGCCGCGCCCGGCGCGCATCCTCGACTGCGGGAAAGGTATGGATGACGTCGCCCATCGACGAGGTCTTGACGATCAGCACCTTCATGCGGCCGGCGCTTCCAGCAGGCGTTCAGCCGCTGCCGTAACCAGCGAAACATCCAGCGTTTTCAGGCAGTTCAGATGCCCGAGCGGGCAAATCTTCTGGTGGCAGGGCGAGCAGGAAAGGCCGAGCCAGACCAGTTCTCGGTTCTGCGAAAGCGGCGGTGTGTTTTTGGGCGAGGTCGAGCCGTAGACGGCGACGATCGGCGTTTCTACGGCTGCCGCCACATGCATCAGGCCGCTGTCGTTCGATACCGCCAGCTTTGCCGCCGCGATCAGGTCGATGGCGTCTTCCAGCCGGGTTTTCCCGGCCAGATCGACGCTGCCGGGGGCGAGGTCTGCGATTTCGGCCGTGACGGAGGCGTCGTTCTTCGACCCGAGCAAGGCGACGGAAAGGCCCTTCGCCATCATGGCGCGGGCAAATCCGGCATAATGTTCGCTGGGCCAGCGCTTGGCCGGCCCGAACTCGGCTCCTGGCATCAGCGCCACGAATTTCTTCGATGAAAGCCCATGGCGCCGGAGCAGGACCGACTGGTTTTCGGCATCGACGGTCAGCTTGGGGAACTGAAAGCTGCCGCCCCGCGCCAGCGAAAAATAGGCTTCCGCCGTTCGCCGTTTGAGGGTTCCGGGCAGCGGCACGATATCGGTCAGGAGCCCGTAGCGCATTTCGCGCAGATGGCCGACGCGCTGCCGGATTCCGGCAAAGAACGGGATCAGCGCCGATTTCCAGCTTCCCGGCAGCACATAGGCGGCGTCGTAGCGGCCACGGATCGAGCGGCCGAAGCGCCAGCGTTCGGCAAGGCCGAGACTGCCGGGTCTGGTAGTCGCCTCGATGCGCTGTCGCACCTGCGGCATCCGCGCCAGCAGCGGGGCGGCCCACGCGGGCGCGACAACATCGATTGCGGCCTGCGGGTGACGCTCTTTCAGCGCTGCCAGCAGGCACTGCGCCATCACCATGTCGCCAACCCAGCGCGGGCCGATGATCAGGATCGCGGGGCTTTCAGCCATTCGACATATTCCCGGACGCCCGTTTCCACATTGCGGAACTGGCTATTGTAGCCGGCGGCGCGCAGGCGCGACATATCGGCCTGCGTGAAGCTCTGGTAGCTGCCCTTGAGATGGTCGGGAAATTCGATGAACTCGATTTCGCCTTTGCCCAGCGTGTCGATCACCGTCTCGGCGATGGCGCGAAACGGCTGGGCGTGGCCGGTGCCGCAATTGAAGATGCCGCTTACCCCCCGCTTCCACAGCCACAGGTTGACCTCGGCGACATCGCCGACGTGGATGAAGTCGCGGCTCTGCTCGCCCGGCCCGAAGCCGTCATAGGCACCGAACAGTTTCGGGTTCTCGCCGCGTTCGACCTGGTTGAACAGATGGAAGGCGACGGAAGCCATCGTGCCCTTGTGCTGCTCTCGGGGACCGTAGACGTTGAAATAGCGCAGGCCCGCCACCGGCGAATGTTCGGTGCCGAGCACGTTACGCCGCACATAGTCGTCGAACAGCTTTTTCGAATAGGCATAGACGTTGAGCGGGTGCTCGCATTCCGGTTCCTCGCGGAAGTCCGAGCCGCCGCCATAGACCGAGGCCGAGGAGGCGTAGAGGAACGGTACGCGCAGGCCAAGGCAGGCGTGCAGCAGGCGCTTCGAATAGGAATAGTTCACGTCCATCATGAACTTGCCGTTCCACTCGGTGGTGGTGGAGCAGGCGCCCTGATGGAACACCGCTTCGATGCGGCCAAGCTGGCCGGCTTCCAGGCGCGGGAGGAAGTCGTTCTTGTCGAGATAGTCGGCGATTGCCAGGTCGGCGAGATTGGCGATCTTGTGGCCATCGGTCAGGTCGTCGACCACGACGATGTCGCTGTGGCCCTCGGCATTGAGGGAAGCGACGATGTTGGAGCCGATCATGCCGGCGCCGCCCGTGACGATGATCATGAAGGCCTCTGCTTTCGCGTGGTGGATCGCGGCCCTTATAGGAGAGGGAAATGGCCGTGTCGAGGAAACAGGCCCTGTTGCGCGCCGGCGGTGATGCGGTGTATTCGGCTTGCCCATGAGCGAGCAGCCCCTGACCTCTCCCGAAAGCCTCCATCGCGCCATTGCGCGGTTTTCCGGCATTACCGTGCTGGTGATCGGCGATCTGATCCTCGACCGCTTTATCAACGGCGTGATCGAGCGGATTTCGCCGGAAGCCCCGATCCCGGTGTTGCACGGGCGCGGCGAGACGCTGGCGCTTGGCGGTGCCGGCAATGTTGTCTCGAACATCGTCTCGCTGGGTGGCAAGGCCGTGCCGGTTTCGGTGGTCGGTGACGACCAAAGCGGGCGCCATATCCTGCGGATGCTGGCCGAACTCGGTGCGGATACTGCCGGGGTGGCGCCGGCAAGCGGCCGCATGACCTCGTCGAAGAGCCGGTTTTCCGCGCTGAACCAGCAGGTTCTACGCTTCGACGAAGAGGAGATCGCAGCGCTTGCCGAAACGGAGCGCGCCGCACTCATCGGCGGTTTCCGCACGGCGCTCGCCCATGCCGACATCGTCATTCTGTCGGATTATGGCAAGGGCGTGCTGCTCGACGGCGTTGCCGCCGAGCTTATCTCGGTCTGCCGTGAAGCGGGAAAGCCTGTTCTTGCCGATCCGAAAGGCCGCGATTATTCGCGCTATGCCGGGGCGAGCGCCGTCACGCCCAACCGCAAGGAACTGGGCGAAGCCGCTGGCCGCGCAGTCTTTTCCGATGAAGAAGTCGAGAGCGCGGCGCGCGAACTGATCGCCGCGCATGGCTTCGATTTCATCGTCGCGACGCGCAGCGAAAAGGGCATGAGCGTCATCGATGCGGCCGCCGCACATCATATTTCGACGCAGGCGCGCGAGGTGTTCGACGTTTCGGGTGCCGGCGACACCGTTATCGCTTCCTTCGCGCTGGCGCTTGCCGCGGGTGCCGACCGTGCCATGGCGGCGACCATCGCCAATGCGGCGGCCGGCGTGGTGGTGGGGAAACGTGGCACGGCAACGCTTTCCGCCGAGGAACTGCTGGGTGCACTCTTGCGCTCGCAAAGTGCGGTGACGCACCGGGATGCCATTCTGGACGCCGATGCGGCCCTGCGCATGGTAGCGGCATGGCGGCGGGAGGGCCTGAGCGTCGGCTTCACCAATGGCTGCTTCGATATCCTGCATGCCGGCCATGTCAGTCTGCTGCATGCGGCGCGTGCGCAATGCGACCGGCTGGTGCTGGGGCTGAATAGCGACGCCTCGGTGCGGCGGCTGAAAGGCGAGGGGCGGCCGGTCAACGACCAGCACGACCGCGCCTGCGTGCTGGCAGCCCTTGCCTCGGTCGATGCCGTCATCGTGTTCGAGGAAGACACGCCGCTCAGACTGATCGAGGCGTTGAAGCCCGACATTCTGGTCAAGGGCGCGGATTACACGGTCGACCAGGTGGTGGGTGCCGATGTCGTGCGCAAAGCCGGCGGGCGCGTGGTGCTGATCGACCTCGTCGCCGGCAAAAGCACGACCGGCACGATCGGCAAGCTGCGCGCCGGCGCTGGTTCCGAATCTGGCAAGTGAGGGTTCCATGTCGGCATTGAATGATTATCTCACCCGCTCGGCGGCGGCGATCGCCGCCATGGTCGAGCGTGACCTGACGGATGCGATGGAGCAAGCGGCAGGATGCGTGGTCGAGGCGCTCAGCCAAGGCAAGGCGCTGCTGATCTGCGGCAATGGCGGCTCGGCCAGCGACGCCATCCATATCGCGGGCGAACTGGTCGGGCGCTTTCTCAAGGAGCGAAAGGCCTATAACGTCATCGCGCTGCCGGCCAATGCGGCGGTGCTGACCGCCTGGGGTAACGATTACGGCTTCGACACGGTGTTTTCCCGACAGGTCGAGGCGCACGGCGCGCCGGGGGCGGTGCTTCTGGCGATCTCGACCAGCGGCAATTCGCCGAGCATTCTCGCCGCCGCCGAACAGGCGCGGATGATGGGCATGACGGTGATCTCGATGACCGGCGACACCGGCGGCAAGCTCGCGCCGCTGTCGGATATCCTGCTCAACGTGCCGTCGACCTCGACGCCGATCATCCAGCAGGGGCACCTGTGCCTCTACCACCATCTGTGCGAGGTGGTGGAAGCACGCCTCAGCGAAGGCTGACTGTGGCTGCGAGCAGGGTAAGCGTCGCCTGGTAAGCGCTGGAAATCATTCCACGTCCGGCTGATTTGCCTCGAAAAGCTTCGCTTCGGTCGCGAAGGAATAGACCATGACCATCATGGCGTAGACAAAGCCGTGGCGGCCGCAGAGAATATATCGCTTCAGCAGATAAAATTTCAGGAAATTCGCGAGAGGTGAAAAAACGAGCCTGGTCAGGCGAGGCTTGCGTCCTTGCTCGAGCAGGGTGGCGACCTTGAGCGTGGAATAGGAATTCGCCCGCGCCATGTCGTCCTGAAGCGACATTGCGCGGCGATGTAACAGTACGCCTTTGGCCATCACGGCGGTTTTGCCTTGCACCGCGAAGGATTCGTGCACGCGCACCGTAACGTCGATGGACACCTTGTCCCGGCGAAACAGGCGGAATAGCCGGTTGTGCAATACCCAGCGGTGCGCATAGCCATAGCCGTTCAGCCAGTCGCGGCGGCGGATGTACCATCCTTCCATGGTGGGATTTGCCGAATTGACGGCGGCGACGATGGACTTTTTCAGGTCGTCATCGACGCGCTCGTCGGCTTCAATGCACAGACACCATGGTTGCGTTGCGCGTTCGAGCGCAAATTGCCGCTGCCGTGGGAAGCCGGGCCAGTCGTTGTGCACGAGCTTGATGGGAAAACCGTCTGCGCTGTATCTGTCGATCGCTTCCAGCGTTCCGTCCGTTGATCCGGAATCGACAACGACGATCTCGGCACAAAAATCCAGGCTCTCCAGGCATGGGCCGATCATGTCTACTTCATTCTTGCAGATGATCAGAGCCGAAACGGGGCTTGCAAACCGGGTCATCGTCTTACTCATTCCAGAGCGCGCTTGAAGTTGGACGGGTACCGCCGGACGGTCGTATCCGGTTCGGCTGCTCAAGAATCAAATGCCACCAGTCCTTCGCTCTTGACCTGACGGATGGTCAGCGCGGTGCGCACCGTATCGACGTTTTCGGCGGAGGTCAGCACTTCGATGACGAAGCTCTGGAAGGTGGCGAGGTCGCTCGCCACGCAATGCAGCAGGAAGTCGGATTCCCCTGACACCATCCAGGCGTCGCGCACGATCGGCCAGCCGCGTGTGCGCCCGGCGAAAACCTTAAGTTCCGCATCCGATTGGTGCTTGAGGCCTACGAAACAGAAAGCCACTACATCCATGCCGAGCGCCGGGGCGTTGAGCAGCGCGCGGTAACCGCGGATGATGCCGGCTTCCTCGAGGCGCTTGACGCGCCTGAGGCAGGGCGGTGCCGAGATGCCGACGCGGTTCGACAGTTCCACGTTGGTCATGCGCCCATCGGCCTGAAGTTCGCGCAGGATCTTCCAGTCGATGGCGTCGAGATCGGCCTTTAAAGGCATGCTTGTCTTCCGTTTCGTTCGCAAGTTTATTGCGGTACTTTTTCTTAAACGAGTTTAGGCTGCGCGCCAGCCTCTATTCCCGGTTTGCCCCGTTTACCTTTTGTTGAGCATGCGCCGCGTTTCGGGTGCTTGCCGCAGCTTTCCGGGGACACTCGCCCAAGCCTTCTTGGCAGGGCGGCTGGCAGCACATACATTACCGCCGACCCTTGAAGATATTGTCGCCGCGCCGCGCGGCCGCGCCCGAAAAAGGCCCTCTAATGAACACCAAGCACGCTCCCGTTCTCATCATCGGCTCCGGCCCGGCCGGTTATACGGCGGCGATCT
>JBARYG010000049.1:0-20276 GCA_049647745.1 Mesorhizobium sp. | reverse complement strand
GATGGCAGCCCTTTACAGGTTGAGGTGGACGACCTGGGTCGCAAGTAGCCGCCGCGACCGTCTGTGCCGCTCTTTGCGGTTGCGCGCTCCTCGGGCGTGCGGCCCTTTGCTCCTTACGCCGTAAGTCTTGAGCGCAGGAGCGGAGCAATGCTGTCTCGAACTTGCTTTTCGATCTCATGCTCCAGGGCCTGCCGCCGCCGGGCCTGTGCTCGTTTGTTGGGCTTGTACTCGCTCGGGCTGCGCTGCGCTTTCACGGCAGGCAATGCGAAAATCGCCAGGTTGACACGCTCGCCGCCGGATTCCAGCCAGAAGCGATCGTAATCGGCTTTTATCCGGCGGCGCAGGCTATAGTCGCCGGCGAACACATGACCCTTGTTCGATGCCGCGAATATTCCCTCCAGTCCGAAAGCGCCAGCAAGAGTCTGCGCCGCTATCAACAGCAGCGCCTTCGGCCTCAGCCCCTCCATCGCCTTAGTCAGCGTTCGGGATTCATCCAGCCCATGCTCGCCGGCTAAGGCCGTCTTGAGTGCGCCAATCCACAAAACCTTCCCGATGCCGGCAAGCCGCAAAATCTGCCTGTCTACGATGGCAAGGCCCATCTCGATCACGGGGTGCCCGTCATTGCGCAGGACAAGGCGCCATTCGGCCTCCCGGTACAATCCCCCCTGTCCCTCAAGATCGACCGTAATCTCGCCGGCTGGAGTGGACAACGCCATCAGTGGCACGCCGCTGGTGTGACTTTCGATGAATGCCTCAGTCGTCAGAATATGCGCGGCGGCAGCGTAATGGCCAATGACGGCGGTCGAGCGGTGTTGCCGTTCGAGGCCGCTCATGAGGTAATCGCGAACCGGTTTCACCGCGATGTCCGGGTAAACGGCAAGGATGCGATCGAACGGTTCTACTGCAAAAGCGGTTTCGACAGCGGCAATTTCACGCCGATAGATCCACCGCAAAACCGCCCATTTCGTCAAACGGAACCAGTCGTCCAGCCCATGCCGAAACGCATGACGGGGTGGACGATCCCCTGCGGTACCCGGCTTGTCGGTCGGCAAGCCATCAACTTTCGCCGCCAACTGCTTCGACACGATTTGTTTGAGGTCCCGGACGTCTTCCCTGCTTTTACATTTGACGCATCGGCCCGGCAAGTAATTTGACTGCTAGGGTCGCTCGATTCTTGGGCTGCTTGTTCATAAGGTCTGGCATCGCAAACGGCTTCCAGCTTCGCCTCGACCGACGGTCCACAGCGATACGCCCGGCGCGCAGCCTCCTGCGCACCGGGCGTATCGATAGCCTTTGAGGGCGGTCAGTTAAGTTCGTAGCGCACACCCATGCGCACCGAGTGGAAATCGAAGCCATTGTCGCGAATCTGTGCGCCCTTGGCTCCGAACGCCTGGTCCGCCGCATCGTAGGCGAACGCCTTGCCGCTGCCGATTCTGGTATATTTGTAACCAGCGTCGAGCAGGAAATTATCCGACAGGCGATACGAAAGACCAGCCATTGCCGACCCGGCAAGCCGCCATGAGCTCAAGCCTTCATTGGTTGCGGCGAAGGGCGTGTAGGTAGGCGATGTGCAATCGCTGCACTTCTCCTGCACGTTCAGCGTTCCATAGTCCACGTAAGCAGCGCCGATGCCAAGTCCCAGGTAGGGCGTGATGGCCCCCATGCTTGGCAGGTCGACATAGGCGTTGACCATGGGCGCCCAGACATTGGCCGAGGCATTGTTTTCATAGTTGCAATCCGAATTGAACGGCCCGCCATGGTCCGGATCGACCCTGATCATAAGGGGGCACGCCGTGCCGCCGGAAATCTTGGCGTGGAAGAAATCCAGCGTCGCGTCGGCGCGAAGATAGTCGTTGAAGCGGTAACCGACACCGCCACCGAAGCTTGCCGCACCTTTGAAATTCAGACGATCGTAGCGATAGGTGTCGTCGATCCCCTGAACATCGGGAAACTGGTTGTAGAAATCCCAGTTGCCATGGTTGCGGGATTTGAAGACGTAACCGATGTCGCCACGGATGTACCAGCCGGAGTAGGCCGGCGCCGGTTCGACCGGCGGAGCTTCCGGCGGTTCGACATAAAGGTCTGCGGCAAACACCGGGCCGCCTACCACCAACGCGAGAGCCAGTGTCGATATGCGTAGCGCAAAAGTCATCTTGATCACCCATGTGTGAACAGCGGGAACGGGACGCCTTGGTGGCGACTTTCACCCACTATCCCTCAGCATGGTTAACAAGCGATAAAGCGGTTCTGATAAATCTTAACGTGATCAGCCCAGAGGCAGGCGATGCCTTTCACAAACTCGCGCACTTTAAATCAGGCCTTGGACGTTCCCGAAGACTCTATCGCCTTTCGAAACTCGTTTTGCTTGTTGCGCGAGGTGAACTGCCGTTGCCAAGGGTCGTATAGATCGACCTTTGGGCGGTCCTTTTGCGCCTCGTCGACATGATCGACGGTTTCGTACGCTTCTGACATTGATATCCCCGAATCTGACTTGGCCGGGCAGGTACTACAGAATCGACACCCTTCGCACCTCCCATTTGGGAGCCATGCTCCGGCACTTAACCAACAGGACTCGGACTAAGCAAAAATCATGGCGAAAATATTCGCCATCCCGGTATTCCGCACGCTCTCCCCGATAGTAGCCGCGCGCCGGTCAACTGAACCGCAGCGCGATCACGCCGGCCAGGATGCTCAGCGCCGCCGCGCCGCGCCATGCCGTCATCTTCTCGCCAAGCACGAACATCGAGATCGCCATGGCGAACAGGATCGACGTTTCACGCAGCGACGCCACCGAGGCGATCGGCGCCTTGGTCATCGCCCACATGACGATGCTGTAGGCGGCGGCGCTGAGGAAACCGGTGAGCAGGCCCACCTTCCACTTCTCCGCCAGAATGGCAGTCATGCGGCGGCCTCGATAGAGGAACGCGATAGCCATGGCGCACACCCCGTCGCTGGCGAACATCCACGCGGCGTAGCTCAGCGCCGTATCGGCAAGCCGCGCGCCGATGCCATCCGACAGCGTATAGCCGGCAATGAACAGCGAGGTGGTCAGCGCATAGCCGGCGGCAGCCCCGTTCAGCCTCCCCAACTGGCCGCCACCGCGCAGCGACATCAGGAAAGTACCGAGCGAGAGCAGCACGATGCCCACCAGCGCGATCGAACCCGGAACTTCGGAGACTAACACGATACCGCCGATGGTGGTGATCAGCGGCGCCGTTCCCCGCGCCAGCGGATAGGCTTGCGCCAGATCGCCCACTTCGTAGGCACGCGACAGGAACAGTCGATAGCCGACATGGATAACGGTCGAGGTGATGATCCACGGCCAGACAGCGGCCGAAGGAAAGGCGACGAAGGGTAGCACCGGCAGCGCAGTGCAGGTCATGCCGAATGTGGTCAGCGAAATCGTGGCGAAGCGGTCCGCCCTGACCTTGACCAGCGCATTCCACGACGCATGCATGAGCGCCGCGGCAAGCACGACCATGAAAACGAAAGGCGTCATCGGCCGGGATACCCTCCCGAACCGGTGGTGAATGGCGTCTCGAGATCGATATCGACGTGCAGCGGAAAATGGTCGGAAGCGATTTCGCCGATATCCGCACCGACCGAACGGACGCGATCCGCGAACATGCCGCCGACGAAGCAATGGTCCAGCCGCCGCTTGCGCACCTCGCCGTCGATCGTCTTCACATGCGTGTGGAAAGACGCCGGTTCAGCCGCAATCGCGGCCGCATCGAGGAAGCCGCTCACATAGGCAGCATTGCGATGATACGGCGCGTCGCCGACGATACGCCTGTATTCGGCACTGCCCGGCTCCGAATTAAAATCACCCATCCAGATCGCGGCTAATGGGCTCTCCGGTTCCGGCTCGCCGTTCGACCAGTTGCGCTGCGGCTCGTCGTCGGCCCCGCTCCACGGCCCGCCGTCGGCGCTCGCCCGCCGGTGCTCGCCAAGAAGGATATCGATCTGCTCCAGCCGCTCCTCGGCCGCGATATGGGCAAGATGCAGGGAAAGAAAACGTACCGGGCCGGCAGGGGTATGGATCACGCATTCGAGTGCCGCGTTGCGTGTGTTGAGAGGGCGCACGGTGCGCCGCATCGGCAGCGCATGCAGCCGCGACCACGCGATCGGCAGCTTCGACAGCAGCATGGTGCCGAACTGGCGGCGGCGGTTGATGACACGACCGTCCCGCTTTTCGCTGGCATCCATGTCGAAGGCCGGGCCGTAGACCCAGTAATAATCCGGCAGCAGGCGAGAGATGATTTCCGGCTGGTCGTCCTCGTTGCTGCGCAGCCAGTGCCGCTCGACCTCCTGCAAGGCGATGATGTCCGCGCCGGCAACGATGCGCGCCATCCGTGCCAGGTCGTAACGGCCGTCGCTGCCGAAACCGTACTGTATGTTGTAGCTGACGAGCTTCATTGTTACCCGGCTCAGTTTCAGCACCGGGAGTAGCCGTTCAGTCATCGCGTGACAATGTGCAGGCACGCTGTAGCGGCTTGGGCCAAGCCGGCTCAGGTAAGATCGGCTTTTAAGTCAGCACCAGCATATCGCCGGACGAAAAGCTTATCTCGGCTTTCTGGCCGACTGCCGGCGGCGGGGTCGTCGGATTGTTGAACGTATCGAGCGAGATCATGTTGCCGCCGATACCGACGCGGACCCGGATGACGGAACCGAGGAAGTGGACCTCCGAAATCTCTCCCGACAGGCGCGCGTCGCGGTCAGGCTGGCGACCGAGCGAAATGGCCTCCGGCCTGAGCGCCAGCGACAGCGTGTCACCGGTCTTCGATCCGTTGAGCTTGCCCTTGAGCGCGATTTCCTCGCCATTGACGCGAACTATTTCGGATGCGGCGTCGATAACCGTGCCTTCCAGCACGTTGAGCGTGCCGACGAAATTGGCGACGAACTTCGTCTGCGGGTGGTTGTAGATTTCGAACGGCGTGCCGACCTGCTCGGCCTTGCCGCCATACATCACGGCAATGCGGTCGGAAATCGACAGGGCTTCTTCCTGATCGTGGGTAACGAAAATGGTGGTGATACCGAGCGATTTCTGGATCGAGCGGATTTCCTCGCGCAGCGACACACGCACCTTGGCATCGAGCGCCGACAGCGGCTCGTCGAGCAGAAGGAGCTTCGGCTTGGGCGCCAGCGCGCGCGCCAGCGCGATGCGCTGCTGCTGGCCGCCGGACAATTGGTAGGGATAGCGGTCGGCCATCTGCGGCAGGCTGATCAGGGCCAGCATCTCGGCCACGCGCTTGTCGATATCCGCCCGGGAAGCGCCCGCGACCTTGAGGCCGAAGCCGATGTTCTGCGCGACCGTCAGGTTCGGAAATAATGCATAGGCCTGGAACACCATGCCGATATTGCGCTGGTTCGGCCGAAGTCGCGTGATGTCCTTGCCGCCGACGACAATGGCGCCGGCGCTCGGCTCCTCGAAACCGGCGACCATGCGCAGCACCGTGGTCTTGCCGCAGCCTGACGGGCCGAGGAAAGAAACGAACTCGCCCGCCTCGACGTCCAGATTGAAGTCCTGAACGACCCTGGTGGGGCCGAAGGACTTCTGGACATGCTGGATCGAGAGAAAGGGCTCGGCCATTAAGTCGGGTCTCCGGTCAATGCAACTGCGTGGGCGCTTTGGGGGCAAAGCGCGACACCACCTGGATCAGCGCCATGCATGCCCAGGTGATGGCGAACGCGATCACCGCAAGGGCAGCCGGCTCGTAAGCGCGGTTGGCGCCGAGCAACTGCATGTAGGGGCCGAAGGCCGGTCGGCTTAGCAGCGCCGCCATGACGAACTCGCCGATGACGATGGCAAACGTCAGGAACGCGCCGGACAGCACCGCGACGGCGACGTTGGGCAGGATGATGCGCGCAAGGATGGTGGTCCAGCCGGCGCCGAGTATCTGCGCCGCCTCCGTCAATGTGGTGACGTCGATGGCGCGCAGCCCGGTATCGACAGCCCGGTACATGTAAGGCAGCGCCAGAACGACATAGCCGAACATCAAAAGGATATTGGTGCCCATCGCGGAACCGGTCAGCGGCAGCCAGGACGACGTGTTGTAGAGCCGGATATAGCCGAAGACGATGACGATCGGCGGGATGACCAGCGGCAAGAGCGTGATGAACTCCATGAACGGCCGCCAGCGCGGCAGCTTTAGGCGTACCCAGTAGGCTGTCGGCACGACGAGCAGCACACCTACGACGATGGTGGCGAGCGCCATCAGCACCGAATACATGAACGTCTGCTGAAAACGGGGGTCGCCGAGAACCGCCCAATAGGCGTCGAGGCTATAGGCGCCACGCCGAAGCTTCAGAGAGAACTCGACCGTGCCGATCAGCGGCAGCGCGAAATAGAGAATGCCGAGGCCGACAAAAAACCAGGACCAGAACCGGTTGGCTCTCATTTGACCCACCGTTCGCTGCGAACCCTGAGCCAGATGTAGATGAAATTGGCAATGCCGGTAATGACGATCATGCCGAAGGCCAGCGCATAGCCTAGATGCGGGTCTTGCAGCACGTCGCCGCGGATCTGCGCGAACAACAGGATCGGCACGATCGACAGCGAGGAGCCGGTCAACGCATAGGCGGTAGCGACCGCCCCGAATGAATTGGCGAACAGGAGCGCAAACGTGCCGAGCAGGCTCGGCCACAAGATCGGCAGCGCCACCATGCGCCAGTACTGGAAACCCGAGGCGCCGAGCATGGAAGCGGCCTCCCGCCATTCCCGCCGCATCCCGTCGAGCGCCGGCGTGATGATCAGGATGGTAAGTGGTATCTGGAAGAACAGGTAGGTCAGCGTCAGGCCGCCGAAACTCAACAGGTTGAAGCCGAGGCTGTAGAGATTGATGCCGAACCAGTCGCGCAGGATCAGCGTGACCAGTCCCAGCCGACCGAAGGTGGCAAGGAAGGCGAAGGCCAGCGGAACGCCGGCGAAGTTCGAGGCGACGCCCGAAAACGTCAAAAGCGGTGAGCGAAGCCAGCCGGGCAGGCCACCGAGCACCATCGCCCAGGCGATCAGGAAGCCGAAGAAACAGCCGAGCAGGGCCGAGGCGACGCTGATCTTGATGGAAATCCAGTAGGCGGCGAGGATCGACGGATGCAGCAGGTTGACGATGTTGGCCAGCGTGAAGCCGCCGTCATTGCTCTGGAAACTGCCGACCACGATCTTCATCGTCGGCAGGATCAGGAACAAAAGGGCGAACAGAAGGAACGGCATGACGCCGAGCCACGCGAACGAAACTCGACGCCTGGTGCTTGGCCCAGGTGCAGCCGCGCTCCGGTTTGTTTCTTCGCCTGCCGAAAATGCCATCCGTTACCGTTCACTGGAAGGTAGGGTGCGCCACAAATGGCGGCGCACCCTGTTGGAAGACAGTCGCTTACTGGACGTTGGCGCCGACGACGCTATCCCAGCCGCCGGTGACGGCGGTCTTGTTGGCGTCCTGCTCTTCGAGCGAAGGGAAGATCGCCTGCTTGTAGAGTTCGGCCGGCGGCAGCTTGTCGAGAATTTCCTGCGGCACCTTGCCTTCCGCAACCAGCTTGTTGAAGCGAGCCGGGTGGCAATAGCCCTTCAGGAAGCCGAGCTGGCCTTCGTCGGAATAGATGTATTCCATCCACAGCTTGGCAGCGTTCGGGTGCGGCGCGTAAGCGCTGATCGCCTGCGCATAGACGCCGGCCAGAACGCCAGACTTCGGCACCACCACCTCGACCGGCGGGTTGCCCTTCAACGTGTCGCGGTCGGCGAGCGCATTATAGTCCCAGCGGATCACGATCGGTGTCGTGCCCTGCGCCAGCGAAGCGGCCTTGCCGATGACGGGCACGAAATTGCCGGCATCGTTGAGCTTCTTGAAGTAGTCCAGCCCGGCCTGCGGAGCCTTGGCGGCATCGCCGCCCGCAGCGGCGAGACCCGCCGCATAAACCGACAGGATCGCCTGATTGGCCGCGCGCGGATCACCGGCGAGCGCAACGCTGTTGGCATATTCAGGCTTCAACAGGTCCGGCCAGTCCTGCGGCACGTTCTTGACGATGTCGGTGTTCACCTCGAAGGAAAGCACACCGTAATAGCCGCCGTACCAGTGGCCGTCAGGGTCCTTCACGTCGATATCGTCGAAGGTGGAAACCTTGTAGGGCAGGAACAGGCCTTCCTTGGTGGCCGCGGGGCCAAAGGAAAGGCCGACGTCGACCATGTCGGGGGCCTGCGGACCCTTGTTGTCCTTGTTGGCCTTGATCGCCTCGATCTCGTCGGCCGAACCGGCGTCGGGGTTAAGTTCGTTGAGCTTGATCTCCGGATATTTGGCCTTGAAACCGTTCAGGATTCCTTCCCAGCCACACCAGTCGTGCGGCAGCGCGATCGGCGAAAACATGCCTTCCTTCTTGGCGGCGGCGATGAGTTCCGCCGAAGGTTCTGCATACGAAATGGCAGAGGTCGCCATGAGGGCGACGGCCGTAAGGGAAAGGACTTTTCCCGTGAATCTGAACATTTTGTCTCTCCGTTGAACTGACGCCGTTGGACGCCTGCGATGCGGTATCCACGTTCCATGACAGTCCGATGAAGGCCGGACCGCCCCGCACCCCGAAAGGCATGAAAGTTAACTACTTTTGTCGAACGCCCGCAATCGGCGCCGATTTATTTTTCCGGCTAAATAGTTTTACCCTCCCCTCCCTTTTTCGCTTCCCTGGTGTTCCCTTTTTTGCGGGGCAGGCACGATAGCGCGCTCGCCTCGCTGATTATTCACGCCGCTCCCGTCAGCGCACGCTCCAGCAGCGACAGCGCGCCCTCACGGGTAAGCTTGATCGGGTTGCCGCCGGCGGTGGGGTCTACAATCGCCATGTCGGCGATCAGCCCCTTGCGCGCGGTGTCCATCTCGAGACCCTTGATGAATTCGGGCAGCGTATTCGGCACCTTCAAGGTCTTGCGCAAGTCGACGACCGCCTTGGCAAAGCCGTCGAAGCCGCCCTTGATGCCGCAATAGGCAGCGAGCCGCTCGATCTTGCCTTCGATCGCCTCGCGGTTGAAGGCAAGCACATAGGGCATGAACACGGCATTGGTCATGCCGTGATGGGTGTCGTAGAGCGCGCCGATCGGATGCGACAGCGAGTGGATGGCGCCGAGCCCCTTCTGGAAGGCAGTGGCGCCCATGGCGGCCGCACTCATCATATGCGCGCGTGCTTCAAGGTCGTTGCCGTTGGCAAACACCTTCGGCAGGTTCTCGAACACCAGCCGCACGCCCTCGACGCCGATGCCGTCCGCCATCGGGTGATAGCCGGGCGCGCAATAGGCTTCGAGGCAATGCGCCAGCGCGTCCATGCCGGTGCCGGCGGTGATGAAGGGCGGCATGCCGGTGGTGAGTTCCGGATCGGCGATGACGATGGCAGGCAGCATCTTGGGGTGGAAGATGACCTTCTTGGTATGCGTCGCTTCATGGGTGATGACGCCGGCGCGACCGACTTCCGAGCCGGTGCCAGCTGTCGTCGGCACGGCGATGATCGGCACGATGGCGTCAGCGTTGGCACGCGTATACCAGTCGCCGATGTCCTCGAAGTCCCACACCGGCCGCGTCTGCCCGGCCTGGAAGGCGATCAGCTTGCCGAGATCAAGCGCCGAGCCACCGCCGAAGGCGATGACGCCATCATGCTTGCCCTTTTTGAAGACTTCGATGCCGGCGGTTAGGTTGGATTCCACCGGGTTCGGCTTGACGTCGGAGAACACGCCGTGCGGGATTTTCGCATCGTCAAGAATCTTCAGCGTCGAGGCCACGACAGGGAGCTTCGCCAGCCCCGGATCTGTGACGAACAGCGGATTCCTGATGCCGGTCGCCTCCAGCACTTCCGGCAATTCCTTGATGCGGCCGGCGCCGAAACGAACGGTGGTGGGGTAGTTCCATTTGGAGACGAGAGTGGTCATTTTCTTGCTTTCGGAAAATCAGATGGTTTCGCGCAGGTGATAGGATTTCGGCCGGGTAAGGTTGTCGTAGCCGATGGCTGAGAGCGCGGCGCCCTTGCCGGTATCTTTCACGCCGGTCCACACCAGCGCCGGATCAAGGTAGTCGCAGCGGTTCATGAACACGGTGCCGGTTTCGACCCGGTCGCCGATGGCGACGGCATGCTCGGTGTCGGTGGTCCAGATGGAGGCGGTCAGGCCATAGGGGCTGTCGTTCATCAGCGCGATCGCCTCCTCGTCGTTCCTCACCTTCATGATGCCGACGATGGGGCCAAAACTTTCCTCGCGCATCACCGACATCTGGTGGTCGACATTGGTCAGCACCTCCGGCGCCAGATACGGCGAACCGGCAACGTCCTTCTCGACCTTCATGTTGATATGCGCATGAGCGCCCTTGCGCAGCGCCTCGGCCTTCTGCTCGCGGATCAGGTCGGCGAAGCGCGACTGCGCCATCGGCCCCATGGTCGTCGCCTGCTCCAGCGGGTTGCCGACGACGTAATTCTTCGTCTCGGCGATAAAACCTTCGACGAACTGGTCATAGACTTTCTCATGCACGTAGACGCGCTCGATGCCGCAGCAGCACTGGCCGGAATTGAAGAAGGTGCCGTCGACCAGATTGGCGATGGCATGATCCATCTTCGCATCCGGCAGGACATAGGCCGGGTCCTTGCCGCCGAGTTCGAGACCGAGCGTCATGAAGGTGCCGGCGGCCGCCTTTTCGATGGCGCGCCCGCCACCGACGGAGCCGGTGAAGTTGACATGGTCGATCTTGCCGGACCCCAGCAGCTTTTCCGTCTGCGCATGGTTCATGACGAGGTTCTGGAACACACCCTTGGGCAGGCCGGCCTTGTCGAAGGCCTGTGCGAAACGTTCGCCGACGAGCAACGTTTGCGCGGCATGCTTCAAAATGACGGCGGAACCCGCCATCAGCGCCGGCACGATGGTGTTGACGGCAGTGAGATACGGATAGTTCCAGGGCGCGATGACCATCACCACACCGAGCGGGTCCTTGCGCACATAGCGGCGGAAACCGTCCTTCGGGTTCGGGGCCATGACCGGCTTCAGCGCAGCTTCCGCGATCTCGATCATGTACTGGGCGCGCTCCTTCACGCCGCCGAACTCACCGCCATAGCGCACCGGCCTGCCCATCTGCCAGGCGATCTCCGGCACGACCTCGTCAGTCATGGCGACCAGCGCCTCCAGCATGGCCAGCATGTACTTGCCGCGCTCGGCAATGGAGGTCTGTGCCCAGCCGACCTGGGCGGCGCGCGCGCGTTCGACGGCGGCGTTTACCTGGCTGTCAGTGGCAAGAGGCCGCTCCACATAGATCGAGCCGTCGATGGGGGATTTCAGTTTGACCGTTTCGGCCATTTTCTTGTCCTTCATTTGCAAATTCAAAACGGATGAGGCCTTTGCGGCCCGCTCCGATTAGCCGATCAATACCGCTCGAAGCCGCGATGCAGTTCCCAGTCGGTGATGCGGCGATCATACTCCATCTGCTCCCAACGCGCCGTATGAAGGTAGTGGTCCACCACTTCCTCGCCGAGCGCCGCCTTGAGCATCTTCGACTTTCCGAAGGCTTCGGTCGCATCGCGCAGGGTCTTCGGAATTTCCGGCAGCCGCGATGCCTGATAGGCGTCGCCTACAAACGGCTTTTGCAGTTCCAGCTTCTCGTCGATACCGGCAAGGCCGGCCGCGATCAGCCCGGCAAAGGCGAGATAGGGATTGAGGTCGGCGCCGCCGATACGGCATTCCATGCGGATGCCCTTGGTGCCCTCGCCGCACAGGCGGAAGCCGGCGGTGCGGTTGTCTTCCGACCACATGATCTTGGTAGGCGCGAAGGTGCCGGACTGGAAGCGCTTGTAGGAATTGATGTAGGGCGCCAGAAGCAGCGTATATTCCCTCGCGTATTTCAGCTGCCCGGCCGACCACTGCTGCCCGAGTTGGGAAAGCGTCCACGGGGCATTCTTGTCGAAGAACAGCGGTGTCTTGCCGTCGGCGCTCCACAGCGAGTTGTGGATATGGCTGGAATTGCCGGCCAGCCCGTAATTGTACTTGGCCATGAAGGAAACGGCCTTGCCCTCGATATCGGCTATCTCCTTGGCGCCGTTCTTCAGGAAGACGTGACGATCGGCCATCTCCAGCGTTTCGGCGTAGCGAACGTTGATCTCCTCCTGGCCCGGACCCCATTCGCCCTTGGAATTCTCGATCGGAATGCCCGCCGCGTTCATATCGTTGCGCAGGCGGCGCATATAGCCCTCTTCCTTGGTGGTGATGCCGATCAGGTAATCGCCGATATAGGGCGAGGCCGTTTCCAGTTCGTGCCAGCGCTTGGCGCGGGCCGAATTGTAGGTCTCGGAAAACAGGTAGAATTCCAGCTCCGAAGCGAAAAAGCCCATATAGCCGCGCTCGGCGAGGCGCTTAACCTGCCTGCGCAAGATAGCGCGAGGCGAATGCGGCAGGTCGTCATGGGTGTGGTGGTCGAGCACGTCGCACAGGACCAGCGCCGTCTTTTCGAGCCATGGCACGAGGCGAATGGTGGACAGGTCCGGCTTCAGCACGAAATCGCCATAGCCTTTCGACCAGCTTGCCGCCTTGTAGCCGGGCACCGGTTCCATATCGATGTCGTCGGCCATCAGATAGTTGCAGCCATGCGTTTCGTCATGCGCCGATTCGATGAAGAACGACGCCAGGAAACGCTTGCCGATCAACCGCCCCTGCATGTCGGTAGCGCCCGTCAGCACCGTGTCGATCTCACCGGCCGACACCGCACTCTTCAACTGATCGAACGAAAGATTTCCGGCCATTCTTTTCTCCCCCGCAAGGCGGGCACTTGTGGTTCAACAGGGAAACCCGGCCGCCGAAGCGACCGGGTTGCCATAGTTCATGCCGTTAGCTGTAGCGGTAAGGAGCGCCTGCCTTGGCCATCGATTCATTGTACTTCTTGATGATCTCGACGACCTTGGCCGAACGCGGGCTTTGGGCGGCTACTTCGTCCCAGAATTTGAACGCCTCGTCTTCCACCTGCTGCCATTGATCGGCCGGAACCGTCGTTAGTTCCAGCTTGCCTTCGTTACGGTATTTCGCCTCGCCCGCCCAGTACCAGTGCTGGCGGTAGTAGTGCGAGGTGTCGATGGACATCATGTAAAGCTGCTTGAGGTGATCCGGCAGCGCAGCCCACTTGTCGCTATTGACGAAGTAGGAACCGGCCCAGGCACCCGACAGCGGATTGGTCAGGTAGTATTTGAGCGCATTGGCCCAGCCGACAGTATGCATTTCAGTGATACCGCACCAGCATACGCCATCCAGTTCACCGGTCTGCAACGCGACCTCGACGTCTTCGTAGGGCAGCGTCACCGGAACGACACCGAAGCGCGACAGGAACTGGCCGCCGGTAGGGAACGTATAGACGCGCAGGCCCTTGAGGTCTTCGACAGAATTGATCGGCTTGGTGGTGCCGAAGTTGCAGGGATCCCACGCGCCGCTGGACAGCCAGGTGACGCCGGGGATTTCGGCGTAAGCCTCTTCCCAGATCTCCTTGAGGCCATGCCAGTGCCACAGCGCAGGCACGTCGAGCGAATAGCGGGAGGCGAGCGGGAAATAAGCGCCGAACACCTTGACGTCCACAGGAGCAGCAGCCGAGTCGTCGTCGCTCTGAGCGGCGTCGAGCGTGCCCGACTGGACGGCGCGAAACAACTCTCCCTGCGGCACGAGCTGGTCGGCGGTGTACATCTCGATTTCCATCTCGCCGTGTGCCGCCTTGTTGAAGGCTTCGACGCCGGGCTTGCACACATGGTCGGCAAGGGCCGGACCGGCATAGGTCTGGAGACGCCACTTGATCGGCGCCTGCGCTTTCACATAGGGCGTGGCAAGCGCCGTGGCACCCACGGCGCCCGCGCCCGTCAGAACGGATTTACGTAAAAAGTCCCGCTTGCTGATCGCTTTCGTATCGCTCATTTTCTCTCTCTCTCCCGTTGAAGTGACTAGATCAATTCGGTTATCGCGGCAGGCAAGGTCCGGTCGGAACCAGCCCCGCTCACCGTTCGTCTTATCCAGCTTTTCATAGACCCTCCTTGTAAGTTGGACGTGATCACCGCTTGCCCGAATAGAGATCGGGCAGGTACATCGCGATATCCGGGAACACCATGATCACGATCATGCAGAACACCATCAGGAAGAAGAACGGCACGATCGACTTGTAGATATCGACGATAGTGATTTCCGGCGGCGCCATTGCCCGCATCAGGAACAGATTGTAGCCGAATGGCGGTACGATATAGGCGATCTGGCAGGTGATCGTGTAGAGAATGCCGAACCAGATCAGATCGAAGCCGAGCAGTTTGACCAGCGGAATGTAAAGCGGCGCGACGATTACCAGCATGGCGGTATCGTCGAGGAACATGCCGAGGATGATGAAGGAAAACAGCATCATCGCCAGCACGCCCCAGGGGCTGAGATCGAAGGTGTTGAGCAACAGGCTCTCGATCGCCTTGATGGCGCCGAGCCCGTCATAAACCGCGCTGAAGCAGAGCGCGCCGAGGATGATCCACAGGAACATCGCCGACACCGACAGCGTATTGCGGGTCGTTACCTCAAGCACGTCCCGGTTGAGCTTTCCTGAAAACCATGCCGCCAGCAGTGACAGCAGCGCGCCGACCATCGAGGTTTCGACCAGGCTGGTGGTGCCGGAGAAGAACAGGCCCATGATGGCGGCGAACAGGCCGAACGGCAAAAGCCCCTCACGCAGAAGCGTGAATTTTTCGCGCGTGGTGATATTGGCGCGCTCTTCGGCAGGCAGGATCGGCGCGAGTTCCGGCTGCATGCGGCAACGGATGTAGATGTAGAGCGTAAAGACGATCGCCATCAGGATGAAGGGGCCGATACCCGCCAGCCACAATTGCAGCACCGGCTGCCGGGCGATCATCGCATAGAGGATGAGCACCACCGAGGGCGGCCCCATGATGCCGAGCGAGGAGCCGCCTTGGATGACGCCCGTGATCATCACCTTATCGTAGCCGCGCCGGAGAAGCTCCGGCAGCGCTACCGTGGCCCCGATCGCCATGCCGGCCACCGACAGGCCGTTGAACATGGAGATGACGATCATCAGGCCCATGGTGCCGATGGCCAGCCCGCCCCGCACATTGCCGAACCAGACGTGGAACATACGATAAAGATTGTTGGCGATGCCGGACTCCGACAGCATGTAGCCCATGAACACGAAGAATGGCACGGTGATCAGCGGATACCAGTTGAGCACCTGGAACGCCGCGTTGAAGGGTAGCTCGAACGAGCCCTTTCCCCACAGCCACAATGCCGCCGCCGAACCGACCGCACCGATGACCCCGTAGACCCGCTGGCCGGTGGCCATCAGGATCAGCATCGAGGCGAACATGAAAAGGGTGATGAATTCGGAGCTCATGCGATCGGCTTTCCACGGGCTTCGGCAAAATCCTTGAAGAACTGGGAAATGGTCTGCAACAGCATCAGGAAGATGCCGATCGTCATGGCGACCTTAACCGGCCACAAAACCGGCGCCCATGCCGTGTAGTTCTTCTGGTTGTAGACGATGGAGTATTCGGTCGAGGACACGCCGCCCCAGAACAGGACGCAGAGGTAGAAAATGACGAACAGGATCGTGATCGAATCGGTGACCGCCCGCGTCTTAGGCTTCATGTTCGAATAGAACAGGTCCATGCGCACATGCGCATCGAGCTGCATCGAGTAGGCGCCGCCCAGCAGGTAGTAGGCCGACAGCATGAACTGCGTCATTTCCAGCGCCCAGTTCACCGGATAGCCGAGGATGAGCCGCATCACCGTGGAGTAGAGCAGGATCGCCCCCATCGGGAAGATCAGATACATGGCGAAGCGACCAACGCGGTAGTTGACGCGGTCCACGGTGCGGACGAAAAGCTTGATGGGTTCAGGCATGCTGCCCCCCTGCCGTCGAAGTCATGGCTGGCCCTCCCCCGCTTGGAACCTCGATTTTTTCCAGAATTGCCGACAACAGCCTCGCCCAGCGCGCCTGACCGGCCTCGTCCACAATGACGTCGTTGCGGATTTCGATCATGGCGCAGGGCAGCCCGCGCGAACGCGCGTGCTTTTCCAGCGTGAAATAGACGAGATCGGCCGGCGAATAGGGCTCGTTGACGCCGACCACGATGCCGGCGACCCCGTTCAGTGCCCGCACCAATGGCGCGGCGATACGCTCGTCCTCGTCATGGATGATGCCGACGTGCCACGGCCGCTGCTTGCCGAAATAGATCGGCGTGAAGGAATGAACCGAAACAAGGCGTGTCTCGCGGCCGGCCGCCAGCCGTGCCTCGATGGTACGCTCGATCGCGTCATGGAACGGTCGCCACGCCAGATCGATGCGCGCCTGCCGGTCGCTTTCGCTCAGCCCGGCATTGCCGGGTATGGTCGTCGTCTCGCTGGTTTCGGGAATGAGGTTGGGCGCATCGAGCGGGCGGTTACAATCGACGATCAGGCGCGAAACACAGGTTTCGACCAGCGTGGCGTCGAGCGCCGCCGCCAACCGCTGTGCAACCGGCAGTGCACCGGGGTCCCACGCGATATGCCGTTCGAGTTCTTCCGCGGCGAGTCCGAGCGTCCCGAACGCTTGCGGCATGAAATTCGATGCGTGATCGCAGGTGAACACATAGGGGCTGGCGCCATCGGGGTTTTTCACCCTGACCGCTTCCATGGTCGAAAAATGCTGGCCCGAAAGAGTCCCCATCCCCTCCGACATCCTCCCCGACGCCGTATCATATGTTACTTATTGCGTTTTACCGCGCCTTCATGAATGATTTCATACACAATCGCCGAGTTTGTCAAATATGTTTTTTTCAAGGCGACACTGATCACATGGGAGTGAGGAACGACATGGCTTCGAACGTCGCCGAACTGATCACCGAGCGCATCGACGCCATGCCGGCCGGCGAACGGCGTGCCGCCCAGACGCTGGTTGCCAACTATCCCGTGATCGGTTTGAAGACGGTTGCCGAGTTCTCGCAGGCTGCCGGCGTCTCCTCGCCGACCATCCTGCGCTTCGTCGCCAGGCTCGGCTTCCACCACTACCCCGATTTCCAGTCAGCCCTGCAGGAAGAACTTGCCGCCCAATTACAATCGCCCGCCTCGCGCACGACCCTTCCGCATGCCCTGAAGGACAGTGCCGTTTCGCCCTTGCTGGAAGCGACGCTCGACAACATGCGCGAAACCTTCCGGCACATTTCCGATGCCCAGCTTGGCCAGATCGCGGAACGGCTTTGCGACCGGCGCGGCCATGTCTACCTGATCGGCGGCCGTTTCACCGATCCGCTGGCCCGCTACATGGCCGCGCATCTCGCCATCATCCGTCCCAACGTCTTTCATCTTGCCGGGCAGGAAAGCATCTGGCGCGACCGCCTGATCGACATGGGCAAGCGCGACGTGCTCCTGGTCTTCGACATAAGGCGCTATCAGGAAAGCCTGATCAGTCTGGCCGAAAAAGCCCATGGCCGCGGCGTCCAGATCGTGCTTTTCACCGATCAGTGGCTCTCGCCGGTCGCCCGCTTCGCCCGCCATGTGATTGCCGGCCGAACTGCCGTTCCTTCCGCATGGGATTCGTCGGCGGCACTCTTCGTGGTAACGGAGGCGTTGATCAGTGCGGTTACCCGCCAGATGGAAGCGGATACCGCCCGGCGCCTGCATGAGATGGAACGCCTGCGCTGAAAGTCGGCCCAAACGGTCCAACGGCAGGCAGATTCCCAACGTTACGCAGATTTAATGTGCGTCGACGATAGAAAATTGACATAAAGGAGCGATAGCAACGGCGCGCGCCTGCGAACGCTGTGTGTTTTATTGTCTGCATCCGGGGGAAGGGCCCGCCCTGAACGAGCCGGTGAGCGTAAGAATACCTTTGCCGACCGGAGTACCGATGGCTGCCTGGAAACAGATATTATTCGCTCTTGTCGTGCTGGTCGCGGCGGCGGCAGCATGGTTGCGGTTTTTCCCCGGCGCGCCGGATGTTCTCGATCGCTGGGGGATCGAATGGGCCCAAGCCTCCACGCCCGCCACCGGTACGGACAAGGCCGAGGCCGGCACTACCGGGCAAGGCGGCACCCATGATGCCCGGCAGACGCCCGTGGTCACCGTTCCGGTGTCCCTCGCCACCATCAACGACCGCCTGCAGGCTATCGGCACCGGCCGCGCCAAGGCGACGGTGACGGTCAACCCCTACGCGGCGGGGCGCCTGACCCGGTTTCTGGTCCAGTCGGGCGCGCATGTCGAAAAAGGACAGGTCATCGCCGAACTGGATTCCGAAACGGAAGCCATCGCCGTGGACCGCGCCAGGGTCGGCGTCAAGGATGCCGTGGCCAAGTTCGACCGCGTGACGAAATTGCAGGCCTCCAAGGCAGCGACGCTGGTGGCGGTTTCAGACGCGCAGGTCGCGCTGGACAACGCCAGGCTCCAGCTTCGTGACGCCGAACTGGCGCTGGAGCGCCGCTCCATCGTCGCGCCCATCGGCGGCACCGTCGGCATCCTGCCGATAGAAGCCGGCAACTACGTGACCAGCCAGTCGGGCGTCGCCACCATAGACGACCGTTCCTCGATCCTGGTCGATTTCTGGGTGCCCGAACGGTTCGCGGCGGCGGTGAAGGTGGGGGCTGCGCTGACGGCCTCCCCGATCGCCAGCCCGAAGAATGTATTTCAGGGCACTGTTTCCGCGATAGACAACCGGGTCGACGAGAAAAGCCGCACGCTTTGGGTTCAGGGCCTGATCGAAAATCCGGCCGATTCGCTGCGTGCCGGCATGGCCTTCGACGTTACTATGAAATTTCCTGGCGACAGCTACCCGGCCGTAAGCCCGCTCGCCATCCAATGGGGCACCGACGGCGCCTATATATGGACGGTCGAGAACGGCAGGACCAGGCGCGTCGCTGTCCGCATCATCCAGCGCAACACGGAAGCCGTGCTCATCGATGCGCCGTTGGAGAGCGGCGATGTCGTGGTGACCGAAGGCGTGCAAAGCGTCAGCGAGGACGGCGAAGTCCTGATTGCCAATCAGGGCCGGCGCGCGGCGGACGCCAGCGGTTCATGACGGAAGTTCATAACACGGCCAGCGAAACCGGCCTCACCGCCCTTTTCGTCCGCAGGCCGGTCATGGCCTTCGTGCTCAACACGCTTATCGCGGTTGCCGGCCTCGCGGCCTTCTACGGCGTCGAAATCCGCGAGCTGCCGGACGTCGATCGCGCCGTCATCTCCGTCACCACGGATTTTCAGGGAGCCGCCGCCGAAACCGTCGACCGCGAGCTGACCGACACCATCGAGGGCACGGTCGCGCGCGTCTCCGGCGTCAAATCCATTTCCTCCACCTCCTCTTATGGGCGCAGCCGCGTCACCATCGAATTCAACGACGGCGTCGACCTCAACGTCGCCGCCTCTGACGTACGCGACGCGGTCGGGCGTGTCGCCAACCAGTTGCCCGACGAGGCCGATCCACCGCGCATCGTCAAGGCCGACGCCAATTCCGACGCGGTCATGCGGCTTGCCGTCACCGCCGACAATATGTCGATCCAGGACATGACGGTCATCGTCGAGGACCAGATCGAGGACACGCTGGCCGCCGTGCCCGGCGTAGCCGACGTGCAGGTCTACGGCGACCGCGACAAGATCTTCCGCATCGACGTCAACCAGAAAAAACTGGCGAGCCACGGCTTCACCATTGCCGATCTCAGGGCAGCACTTGCCTCCGTGGCCTTCGATTCCCCCGCCGGCTCTATCAACACCACGAACCAGAACCTCATCGTGCGCACCACCGCGGACGTGACCACGCCGACGGAGTTCGAGAACATCGTCATCGGCGGCAACACCCGCATCCGCGACGTGGCGACCGTCACCATCGGCCCCGACGTCGGCCAGACTACGCTACGCTCCGACGGCAAGACTGGTATCGGCATGGGTATCGTACGCCAGGCCGAATCGAACACGCTGCAAATCTCCGAAGGGGTGAAGGCCGCCGTCGCCCAGCTTCAGAAAACGCTGCCGGAAGGCATGTCGATCAGGATCACCAGCGACGACGCCGTCTTCGTCAACGGCGCGGTGCATGAGGTCGAGATCGCGCTTGGCCTTGCCGTCACTTTCGTTCTGGTGGTTATCTACCTGTTCCTGCTTGACTGGCGCGCCACCCTGATCCCCGCCTTCTCAATGCCGGTCGCCATGATCGGAACCATAGCGGCGATCTACCTCGCCGGGTTTTCGATCAATATCCTGACGCTGCTGGCGCTGGTGCTGGCCACCGGCCTTGTCGTCGACGACGCCATCGTCGTGCTCGAAAACATCGTGCGCCGGCGCAACCAGGGTATGGGGC
>JBARYG010000048.1:0-2160 GCA_049647745.1 Mesorhizobium sp. | reverse complement strand
CAGCCGGAATTTCTGGATCTTGCCGGTCGAGGTCTTGGGGATCTCCATGAAAAGGATCGCCTTCGGACATTTGAAGCGCGCAAGGAGAGATCGGCAATGGGCGATGAGCTCGTCCTCTGTCGCCGATTTTCCCTGCTTCAGCTCGACATAGGCAATCGGCGTCTCGCCCCATTTCTCGTCCGGCCGCCCGACGACGCCGCAGGCCGCCACGGCGGGATGCTTGTAGAGCGCCTCCTCCACCTCGAGGGAGGAGATGTTCTCGCCGCCGGAGATGATGATGTCCTTCGAGCGGTCCTTGATCTGGATATAGCCGTCGCCATGCATGACGCCGAGATCGCCCGAATGGAACCAGCCTCCGGCGAACGCCTCGTCCGACGCGGCCTTGTTCTTCAGGTAGCCCTTCATGACGATGTTGCCGCGAAACATGACCTCGCCGATCGTCTCGCCGTCCGGCGGCGTCTTCTCCATCGTCTTCGGGTCCATCACGGCCAGGTCTTCGAGCGCCGAATAGCGCACGCCCTGCCGCGCCTTGCGCCCGGCCTGGCCGGCCTTGTCCAGCCCGTTCCATTCCGTATGCCATTCGTTGACGACGGCCGGACCGTAGGTCTCTGTCAGGCCGTAGAGATGGGTGACCGCGAAGCCGGCGTCGGCCATGCCGGCCAGCACCGATTCCGGCGGCGGCGCGGCGGCGGTGTTGAACGTCACCGTCTGCGGAAACTCGCGCTTGTCGGCGCCCGCCGCGTTGATCAGCGTCGACATGACGACCGGCGCCCCGCACAGATGCGTGACGCCATGGTCGGCTATCGCCGCGTAGATCGCCTTGGCCCGCACCCAGCGCAGGCAGACATGCGTGCCCGCCTGCACGGCAAGCGTCCACGGAAAACACCAGCCGTTGCAGTGGAACATGGGCAGCGTCCACAGATAGACGCAATGCTTGCCCATGCCGGCATGGACCGTGTTGGCGTAGGCCATCAGGGCAGCGCCGCGATGGTGATAGACGACGCCTTTCGGGTTGCCGGTCGTGCCCGACGTGTAGTTCAGCGATATGGCGTCCCACTCGTCGTCCGGCATCGACCAGGCGAAGTCCGGGTCGCCTTCACCGACAAGTGCCTCGTAATCGAGCGAGCCGATGCGCGCGCCCTTCGGATAAGGCGCGTCGGTGGCATATTCCGGATCGTCGAAATCGATGACCAGCGGCCTGACCTTGGCGAGTTTCAGCGCCTCGGCCATGACGGCGGAGAATTCCGTGTCGACGATGACGATCTTCGATCCGGCATGGTCGAGTTGGAAGGCGATGACGGCTGCGTCCAGCCTCGTATTCAGCGAATGCAGCACCGCCTTCGTCATCGGCACGCCGAAATGCGCTTCGAGCATCGGCGGCGTGTTGGCGAGCATGACGGTGACAGTGTCGCCCTTGCCGATGCCTCGCCTGGAAAGCGCCGAGGCGAGCCGCCGCGAACGCGCGTAGAAATCCCGATAGCTGGTCCGCGTCCTGCCGTGGATAATAGCGGTGACGTCTGGATAGACCTTTGCCGCGCGCTCAAGGAAGGAAAGCGGCGTCAGCGACTGGTAGTTGGCCTGGTTCTTGTCGAGATCGGTTTCGTAGGGATTGTCGGACATCAGTTCATCTCCGGGCGTCGTCGCCTTTAAGCACAGCCGCACGGCGCCGTCATTTGGAGAATGGGCGCATCCGGAGCGCCCATCCGCCCCGGCCTACCAGACCGCCAGCGCACCATCCCAGATCAGCTTCAGCGACAGCAGGAATATCAGTGCGTAGACGATCGGATAGAAGACTTCCGCCCGCATGCGCTTGATCATGGCGGCGCCCGCGACCGTTGCAACGACGGCAACCGGCATCAAGATCGCGGCAGCGGTCAGGTTGCTTGTATCGAGTTCGCCGAGCGCAAAATAGGGAATGAGTTTCACCGCATTCACCACAGCGAAGAAGACAACACTCGTCGCAGTGTAGAGCTTCGGATCCTGGCGCAGCGGCAGCGTATAGACCTGGTAGGGCGGTCCGCCGGCATGGGCGACGAAGCTGGTGAAGCCCGAAACCACGCCCCAGAATGAGCCGACGAGCACATTGTGGCCGCGCGGATGATCGCTTCCAGCATATTTCTGCCAGAACCACCGGGCCACGAAGCCGAAGGCGATCGGGCC
>JBARYG010000047.1:0-42723 GCA_049647745.1 Mesorhizobium sp. | reverse complement strand
GCGCCGCTTTTCGTTTGAAGGAGGGCCTGTGGCTCAAAGCGCCAGTATTGCCTCACAGAAAGCCGCCGGCGCTTCCTGGGGCGGGTTATGCCCAACGTTCGCCATCAACCGGCGCTCGTAACGTCCGGTAAAATGCAGGCGGTCTTTATCCTTTGTCCCGTGTGCGTCGACGCCATCGTCGTTTCCGTGCAGGACGATAGTCGGAACGGTAATGTCGGGTTGGGCAGCGAGGCGCTCTTCGATTTCGCCCAGCGCCGGATCCCCTGGCACGACGCCGAACCGGTGGCGATAGGAGTGGATCACCACGTCGACAAAATCCGGATTGTCGAAAGCGGCCGCACTCGCGTCGAAGGTGGCGTCATCGAAATTCCACGTTGGCGACCAGAGACGCCATAGCAACTTGCACAACTCCCGCCGGTTGAGGGCAAGGCCTGCCCGGCCGCGCTCCGACTGGAAGTAATACTGATACCAGAAGCGATGTTCGTCTTCCGGGGCGGCAGGGCTGCCAGCGTGGGCTATATCCTGAATATTATAGCCGCTGCCGCAACTGACCAGGCCCTGCACACGCTCGGGCCAGAGGGCGGCCACGATGCAGGCGGCTCGCCCGCCCCAGTCGTAGCCGGCAAGCACGGGCCGCGGGATCGACAGCGCGTCCATCAATGCAAGCAAGTCCGCGCCAAGGGCGGCCTGCTGCCCCGAGCGCATCGTGTCGGCAGAACGGAAGCGGGTGCTGCCATAGCCGCGAAGATAGGGCACGATGCAGCGTCGCCCGGCAGCGGCAAGCTGTGAGGCGACCTCGTCATAGGCATGGATGTCGTAAGGAAAGCCGTGCAGCAGAAGGACGGGCGAACCGTTCGAGGGCCCAATGTCGCGATAGGCGACGTCGAGCACACCGGCGGCAATCGTTTTCATCGTTTTTTCCGGTTAGAGCGCGTTCAGCGGAAACTTCAGGTAGCGCCTGCCGTTGGCTTCCGGTTCCGGCAGGCGGCCGCCATTGATGTTGACCTGCAGGGCGTGCAGGATCAGGCGCGGCATCGGCAACGTCTTGTCGCGCGCCTCGCGCACCATGACGAATTCGGCCTGCGTTTTGCATTTCGAGATGTGGCTGTTGGTTGCCTTCTGTTCGGCAACGGTGCTTTCCCACACCGGGTCGCGACCGCCGGGCATGTAGTCGTGCCCGGTGAAAAGCCGCGTCTCCTCGGGCAAGGCCAGAATCTCCTGGATTGAGTGCCAAAGGCGTTCGGCGCTGCCGCCGGGGAAATCCGCGCGCGCCGTGCCGCTGTCGGGCATAAAGAGGGTGTCATGCGTAAAGGCGGCATCGCCGATCAGATAGGTGATCGAGGCGAGCGTGTGGCCCGGCGAGAAAAGCACCTTAGCCGGAATGTTGCCGATGGCGAAGGTTTCACCTTGCGAAAAAAGCTTGTCCCACTGCGAGCCGTCGGCGGGAAAATCGGGCCAGTTGTAGATGGCTTTCCACAACTTCTGGACCTGCGTGATCTTTGCGCCGATCGCGGTCGGCGCACCGGTCTTTTTGCCAAGATAGTGGGCTGCCGAAAAATGATCGGCGTGCGGATGGGTGTCGAGAACCCATTCGACGGCCAGCCCGTTCCTGCCGATGAAGTCGAGCAGGGCATCGGCGTTCCTCGTCGAGGTCGCGCCTGATTTCTCGTCGAAATCGAGGACCGGATCGATGATCGCGCATCGGCCGGTCGCCGGATCGGCGACGATATACTGGATCGAGCCGGTCGGCTTGTCGTAGAAGCCGGTCACCTGAGGCCGGATGGACGATGCGCTCAATATAGGCTCCCATTTCGACTATCAGAGGAATGGTTTTCTCTGATGGGATCAAATTGGAGCATGGTTATCCGCCGTGGCGGTGCAGTCAAGCACTGCCACGGCGGATGTAGCCGAAAGTTGGAAGCCTTGGTTCCATACATATCTTTATCCCGAAGCCGGTTCCCGCTTTCGGGATACATGCATCAGGCGGAAGGCTGCTTGGTCTTTCTCAGATAGGGCAGGACTTTCTCGAACGAGCCGAAGCGCTTGATGGCATCTTCGTCCGAAATGTTGCCGCCGATGACCACATCGTCGCCCGGCTTCCAGTCCGCCGGCGTCGATACCGAATGCTTGGCGGTGAGCTGGATGGAATCGATGGCGCGCAGAATTTCCTGGAAATTGCGGCCGGTCGACATCGGGTAGGTCAGGATCAGCTTGATCTTCTTGTCCGGGCCGATGACGAAAACCGAGCGCACCGTCTGGTTGTCCGCGGGCGTGCGGCCTTCGGAACTGTCGCCGGCTGCGGCCGGCAGCATGTCGTAGAGCTTGGCGACCTTGAGTTCGCCGTCGCCGATCATCGGATAGTTGACCGCGTGGCCGGTCGCTGTCTTGATGTCGTCTTTCCAGCGGTTGTGGCTTTCCACCGGATCGACCGAGATGCCGATGATCTTGGCGTTGCGTTTCCTGAATTCGCCTTCCAGCCCCGCCATCGTGCCGAGTTCTGTCGTGCAGATCGGGGTGAAATCCTTGGGGTGGGAAAACAGGACGGCGTAACCGTCGCCGATCCAGTCGTAGAAATGGATGGTGCCCTGTGTCGTCTCGGCGGTAAAATCGGGGGCCGTGTCGTTGATACGAAGGCTCATGGCGTGTCCTACCTATGTGATTGCTGAATTGAGCTTGGCCGCCTGTGCGGTCACGCATTTTATCACTATCGTAACGCCGCTCAAAACCAAACAGCAATTCGGATTTGGATTTTTGAGTAAAAAATTCTCAACCCGTTGCGGTTACGGGTATGGAATTCCCTTCTCAGAAGGGCGAGGGATCAGGCTTTCTTGATTGCCAGCGTCGTCGCCAGGTCTTCCATGCGCAAAGCAAGCGCGCCTAGCGCCCCGGTCAGGGCGGAATCGTTCTTGTCGGCCTTGGTCAGCGCCTCGTCGCGCGTTTTGCGCAGGGTCTGCACTTCGCTTTCCATGCCCTTGACGCGTTTTTGCAGTTCCGACAGTTCGTCCATGACCATGATGCCGGCCATGACCGTCAGCCTCTGGTCGCCGATCTCGCCGAATGAATCCTTCAGATGCGAGACGTAGCGGTCGAAGCGTTCGGCCAGATCGGTCAGATGCTCTTCCTGGCCTTCGTCGCAGGCCATGCGGTACTGCTTGCCGTCGATGGATACGGTTACCTGGGCCATCTGACTTGTCCTCGCCTACCTGTCCAGCACCGCGCGGATGGTTTCCATGGCTGTGACCAGCCTGCGGGAGACTTCCTTGTTGGCGTCTTCCAGACGCTCGGCGCGCGCCTCCGAATTGTCGAGTTCCTGCGCCAGCCGTGAGCGGTCGGCGTTCATGCGCTGCACTTCAGCCTCGGCTTCCGAGTAATCGCGCTCGTGCTCGAGCCTAGCCGCCACGGCATCTTCCAGCCCGTCGATAGCCTTGCCCAGCCTGGCGATGACTTCCTTGAGGGTCGTTTCACCGGTCATGGCCTTATCCCATTGCCCGCCCATCACCGAATCGTTCACGTTCAGAACGCCTTATCCCTGAAACATTAGGCGTCGTGTGAAGCATGCGTCAACAAAGCTCTATGGGCTGTCCCCCGTTAAGGCTTAAGTATGCGCCAATCGCCGCTGCCGAGCCATGAAAATGCACCGATTTGTTGACTAAAAGCCTGCGGCTGCTATGTGTCGCCCCATCTTTCAAAGTGCTCCCAAGCCTTACCTACCCTGGAGGAACCATGCCCTCGCGTGAAGAACATGACCGGATGGCCAATGCGATCCGTTTTCTCTCCATGGATGCCGTCGAAAAAGCCAATTCGGGCCATCCCGGCCTGCCGATGGGGTGCGCCGACATTGCCACGGTGTTGTTCACGCGCTTCCTGAAATACGATCCGAAGCACCCGCACTGGGCCGATCGCGACCGCTTCATCCTATCTGCCGGCCACGGCTCGATGCTGCTCTATTCGCTGCTGTATCTCACCGGCTACGAAGACATCGACATCGACCAGATCAAGAATTTCCGCCAGTTGGGGTCGCGGACCGCCGGCCACCCCGAATACGGCCATGCCGCCGGTATCGAGACGACGACCGGCCCGCTCGGCCAGGGCGTTGCCAACTCGGTCGGCTTTGCGCTCGGCGAGCGCATCATGAACGCGGCCTTCGGCAATGATCTCGTCGATCACTACACCTATGTGCTTGCCGGCGACGGCTGCCTGATGGAAGGCATCAGCCAGGAAGCCATCACGCTGGCCGGCCATCTCAAGCTGAACAAGCTGATCGTCTTCTGGGACAATAACGATATCTCCATCGACGGTTCGGTTTCGCTCACCGACAATACCGATCAGGTGGCCCGCTTCCAGGCTTCCGGCTGGAACGCCATGCATGTCGACGGGCTCGACCCCGAGGCGATCGCCTATGCCATCGAGACGGCGCGCCATTCCGACAAGCCGACGATGATCGCCTGCAAGACGACCATCGGCTTCGGCGCTCCGACCAAGGCCGGCACCAACAAGGCGCATGGTTCGGCGCTGGGCGCGGACGAAATCGCTGGCGCGCGCAAATTCTTCAACTGGGATTCGAAGCCGTTCGAGATCCCGGCCGACATTCTCGATGCCTGGCGCAAGGCAGGTCAGGCCGGCGCCAAGGCGCGCACCGAATGGGAAGGCCGCGTTGCCAAAGCCGATCCCAAGCTGCGTGCCGAGTTCGAACGCCGCATGCGCGGCGAACTGCCGAAGAACTTCGATGCGGAAATGGCCGACTACAAGAAGAAGCTTGCCGCCGACAAGCCGAAGGTCGCTACCCGCAAGTCGTCGGAAATGGCGCTGGAGGTCATCAACGGCGCGGTGCCCGAAACCATCGGCGGTTCGGCCGATCTTACCGGCTCCAACAACACCAAGACCAGCCAGACCAAGAACATCACGCCGCTCGATTACAGCCAGCGCTACGTGCATTACGGTATCCGCGAGCACGGCATGGCGGCGGCTATGAACGGCCTGACCCTGCATGGTGGCATCATCGCCTATGGCGGCACGTTCCTGTGCTTCTCCGACTATGCGCGTCCGGCCATGCGGCTTGCCTCGCTGATGGGCATCCGTTCGATTTTCGTCATGACGCACGATTCCATCGGTCTCGGCGAGGACGGGCCGACGCATCAGCCGGTCGAGCACATGGCAGCGCTGCGGGCCATTCCGAACCACAATTTCTTCCGGCCCGCCGATGCCATGGAAACCGCCGAATGCTGGCAGCTGGCGCTGCAGTCGCAAAAGACGCCCTCGACGCTGGCGCTGACCCGCCAGAACCTGCCGGCGCTGCGCACCGAATACGTCGCGGAGAACCTGTGCGGCATGGGTGCCTATGAACTGGCGGCGGCGGAAGGCGGCGAAGCCGCGGTAACCATTTTCGCCTCCGGCTCCGAAGTCGAGATCGCGCTCGGTGCGCGAAAGGTGCTGCAGGAGCATGGCCATCCGACCCGTGTCGTTTCGGTTCCCTGCTTCGAACTGTTCGAGAAGCAGGGTGACGCCTATCGCGAAAAGACCATCGGCAAGGCCGGCGTCAAAGTCGCCATCGAAGCCGGCATCCGCCAGGGGTGGGACCGGTTCATCGGCACCGACGGTATTTTCGTCGGCATGACCGGCTTCGGCGCATCCGGCACCATAGAGCAACTCTACCCCCATTTCGGCATCACCGCCGAGGCAGCGGCGAAGGCTGTCGAGGGTCGGCTGCACAAAAAATAAGGGCTTAGGCCCGGCGGCCTGGCCGCCCCAATTTCAAAACCTGCGGCGGACGGCCCGATCGGGCTTTGGCATCCTCCGCACCGAACGACGGACGTCTTCCGCCCCAGGAGAAAAAAATGACTGTCAGAGTTGCCATCAACGGATTTGGCCGCATCGGCCGCAATGTCCTGCGCGCCATCCATGAATCGGGACGCAAGGATATTCAGGTCGTCGCCGTCAACGATCTCGGTCCGGTAGAAACCAATGCGCATCTTCTGCGTTACGACAGCGTGCATGGCCGTTTTCCGCACGAAGTGATCGTCGACGGCGACCAGATCTCGGTTGGGGCCGAGAAATTCAAGGTTTGCGCCGTTCGCGACCCGTCACAACTTCCGTGGAAGGAACTCGGGGTCGATATCGCGCTTGAGTGCACGGGCCTGTTCACCTCCAAGGAAAAAGCCTCCGCGCATCTTAGCGCCGGCGCCAAGCGTGTGCTGGTTTCCGCTCCGGCCGACGGTGCCGACCTGACCGTCGTCTACGGCGTCAACCACGACAAGATCAGCAAGGACCACATCGTCGTCTCCAACGCTTCCTGCACGACGAACTGCCTGGCTCCTGTAGCCATGGTGCTGAACAATGCCTTCGGCATCGACAAGGGCTTCATGACCACGATCCATGCCTATACCGGCGACCAGCCGACGCTGGACACTATGCACAAGGACCTCTACCGCGCCCGCGCGGCGGCGATGTCGATGATCCCGACCTCGACCGGTGCTGCCAAGGCGGTCGGCCTCGTGCTGCCGGAACTGAAGGGCAAGCTCGACGGCGTTTCGATCCGCGTGCCGACGCCGAATGTCTCGGTCATCGACTTCAAGTTCGTGCCGAAGCGCAATGTCACGGTGGACGAGGTCAATGCGGCTCTTGTGGCTGCCGCCGACGGCCCGCTGAAGGGCATCCTCGCCTACACCAAGGATCCGCTGGTTTCGATCGACCTCAACCACAACCCGGCCTCCTCGACCTTCGCGCTCGACCAGACCAAGGTCATCGAGGGCAATCTGGTGCGTGTCATGTCGTGGTACGACAATGAATGGGGCTTTTCGAACCGCATGTCCGATACGGCGGTGGCCTTCGGCAAGACGATCGGCTGATCGCCACTCTTTTTAGCGCCCTCAAACGCCCGGCTTCGGCCGGGCGTTTTCTTTTTGGCCCATGCGGCAAAAAAAGCTTGCCAGTACCGCATTGAAGTCAAAACATTTGCATATCGCCTTGTCTTCGCCGCACTGTACCTTAAGCACAAAAGGCGCTTTCCGGTGGGCGGAAAGGGTCCGGGGGGCAATGTGAATGGAGCATGCGATCTATCTCGTAACGCTGATCGGCACCGGACTTGTGGTGGCCGCGGCGTTTTCGAGCCTGATCGCCTTCCGCTTCGGCGCCCCTTTGCTGCTTCTGTTCCTCGGTATCGGCCTCGTCAGCGGGGGTGACGGGCTTGGCATCCAGTTCGACAATCCGCGCGTCGCCTATTTCGTGGGCTCGCTGGCGCTTGCCGTCATCCTCTTCAATTCCGGGTTCTCCACGTCGTTGAAAGCGCTCAGGCAGGCTGCGTTGCCTGCGCTGACGCTGGCGACTGCTGGTGTGCTCGTCACCGCCGGCGTGTTCGGCGTCGGCGTCTATTATCTGCTCGGCCTTAGTTGGCTGGAGTCCTTCCTGCTTGGCGCGGCTGTTGCCTCGACCGACGCGGCTGCCGTGTTTTTTCTGCTGCGTGCCGGTGAAATCCATCTGCGCGAGCGTGTGCGTTCGACGCTCGAAGTGGAATCAGGCACCAACGATCCGATTGCCATCTTCCTCACTATAACGCTGGTCGAGATCATCGCCGTCCACGGGCATCCGCAGGCGAACGCCCTTTTGGTCGATCTTGTTGTCGGCTTCCTGCTCAATATGGGGCTGGGCGCCGTCGTAGGCGTGCTTGGCGGCATGGCGATCGTGCGCTTTGTCGACAAGCTCAATCTCGATCATGGCCTGTTGCCCATCTTCGTCCTGACGCTGTCGCTGATGGTGTTCGCGGCCGCCGGCGCCATTGGCGGTTCCGGCTTCCTCGCCGTCTATCTCGCCGGGCTGGTGGCAGGCAATTCCGATATCCGTGCGGTCACCATGCTGAAGCGCTTCCAGGACGGCATGTCGTGGCTGGCGCAGATCATTATGTTCCTCGTCCTCGGCCTGTTCGCCACGCCGTCGCAATTCCCCGCGCTGGTGATCCCGGCGGTGCTGCTCGGGCTGTTTCTGGTGTTCGTCGCCCGGCCGGTTGCCGTGTGGCTTTGCCTGGTGCCTTTCCGCCTGCCCCGGCCGGAGGTGGCATTCATTTCCTGGGTGGGCCTGCGCGGCGCGGTTTCCATCCTGCTTGCCATTACTCCGTTGCTCGGCGGGCTGGAGCATGGCCGGATGATCTTCAACGCCGCCTTCATCATCGTCCTGGTGTCGCTCGTCGTACAGGGCTGGACGGTGGGCCCGCTGGCGCGCCGGCTCGGCCTCATCGTTCCGGCTCGTCTCGGCCCGCTCGACAAGGTCGAGCTTGAATTGCCGGGCTCGGCCCGCCATGAACTTCTGGCCTACAAGGTGGCGCCGGGCAGCCCGGTGGCGCGGGGCGAGCGCATCCCGCGCTGGGCGCGGCCTTCGCTGGTGGTGCGCGAGGGGCGTTCCATGCGCTTCCAGGACATGGGGCGACTGGCCGCCGGCGACAATGTCTACATCTTCGTGCCGGATCGCTATCCGCGCCTGCTCGACAAGCTGTTCGCCAGCCGTGCGCTGGTCGATCCCGAGGACGCCGATTTCTTCGGCGCCTTCGCCGTCGATCCGGCCCGCCCGGCGGCCGAACTGGAGACGGCCTACGGCATTGGCCTCAGCGAGGCCGAGCGCAAGCTCACCGTTGCCGCGCTGCTGATCGAGCGGCTTGGCGGCCACGCCGAATATGCCGACCGGGTGCCGATCGGCCCGATCGAACTGATCGTTCGCGACGTCGACGACAAGGGGCATATCACCGGCATCGGCCTTTCCTTCGAACCGACGGCACCTGTGGCCCGCGTTCCTGTCTTCCTCAGCGCCGGCGAAATCGTGGACCGCGTCGTCGCTTTTATACGCAACCGGCGCAAGAAGAAGTCGGAACCGCTGGACTCGCCGGCCGTACCAGAGACGGTGCAGGAAACCGCACCTGCGCCCGTGTCGACGGCAGCGGAAGACGCGGGTGCCGAAGACGACGCGCCGCAGGCGGCCTGATCAAGGGCCGTGCCGGTTTTACGGACCGTGAGGCGTCACGGGCCTTGCATCGCACAAAACGCCGGGTAAGGTCCGGCGGCTTTTTGGAAAGGAACCAGCATGGCCGGCTTCAGGACACTCGATGATATTGGCGCCATCACGGGCAAGCGCGTTCTGGTGCGCGTCGACCTCAACGTTCCGGTTACGGATGGCAAGGTCAGCGATACGACCCGTATCGAGCGCATCATCCCGACGCTCGACGAATTGTCGAAGAAGGGCGCCAAGGTCGTCCTGCTCGCCCATTTCGGCCGCCCGAAGGGCGAGCCTTCGCCCGAATTCTCGCTGGACCCGATTGCGCACGCCGTTTCGGCCATGATCGGCAAGCCGGTCGCCTTCGCTGCCGATTGTATCGGCGAGGAAGCCGCCGAGGCCGTCGCCCGGATGAAGAACGGCGACATCCTGCTTCTGGAAAACACCCGCTTCCATAAGGGCGAGGAGAAGAACGATCCGGCCTTTGCCAAAGCGCTGGCGAAGAACGGCGACATCTTCGTCAATGACGCGTTTTCGGCGGCGCACCGGGCGCATGCCTCGACCGAGGGGCTGGCGCATATTCTGCCCGCCTTCGCCGGCCGCACCATGCAGGCCGAACTCGACGCCCTGGAAAAGGGTCTCGGCAACCCGGTCAAGCCGGTGGTCGCCATCGTCGGCGGTGCCAAAGTGTCGACCAAGATCGATCTTTTGATGAATTTGGTACGCAAGGTCGATGCGCTGGTCATCGGCGGCGGCATGGCCAACACCTTCCTTGCGGCGCGTGGCACCGATGTCGGGAAATCGCTGTGCGAGCACGATCTCGCGGCGACCGCCAAGCAAATCATGATCGAGGCGGCGACTGCCGGCTGCGCCGTCATCCTGCCTTCGGACGGCGTCGTGGCGAGGGAGTTCAAGGCCGGCGCGAAAAACGAGACCGTTGCCATCGAGGCTTGTCCGACTGATGCGATGATCCTCGACGCCGGGGCCAAGTCGGTGGACAAGATCAAGGAATGGATCGACCGCGCCGCGACGCTGGTGTGGAACGGTCCGCTCGGCGCCTTCGAAATCGAGCCGTTCGATCACGCCACGGTTGCGGTCGCCAAACATGCGGCGGCACGGACCAGGGAAGGCAAGCTCGTATCCGTTGCCGGCGGCGGCGATACGGTTGCTGCCCTCAACCATGCGCGTGTTGCCGACGACTTTACCTATGTCTCGACGGCTGGCGGTGCTTTCCTGGAGTGGATGGAAGGCAAACCGCTGCCCGGCGTCGACGTACTGAAAAAATAACGCAGCCTGAACCTTTCGGGGCGCCCGCGCGTTGCTTAGCCGACCCTCGTTGGTTCAATCGATTTTGAGTTTGGTCGCCGCTCCTTTAGCGTTAGCGTTTTCCCGGTGCCGGTAACCGCGTTGCAGGAGAATGACATGAGCGAACGTCTTGAGGACATCGCCGCCCGGATGGTGGCCGGCGGCAAAGGCTTTCTGGCCGCGGACGAAAGTTCCGGCACCATCAAGAAGCGTTTCGACGTCATCGGCGTGGAGTCCACGCCCGACAGCCGCCGCGACTATCGCGAGATGCTGTTTCGCGCCAAGGACGCGATGGCCGAATATATTTCCGCGGTCATCCTCTACGACGAGACCATCCGCCAGAAGGCCGCCGACGGCACGCCGCTGGTCGACCTCATCGAGGCCACCGGAGCCATTCCCGGCATCAAGGTCGACATGGGCGCCAAGCCGCTGGCCGGTTTTCCCGGTGAAACGATCACCGAGGGGCTCGATGGCCTGCGCGAGCGTTTGGCGGATTATTACAAGCTCGGCGCCCGCTTCGCCAAATGGCGCGCAGTAATCGACATCGACACAGCCAAAGGCGTGCCTTCGGGCGCTTCCATCGCTTCCAACATGCATGCGCTTGCCCGTTATGCCGCACTTTGCCAGGAGGCTGGCATCGTGCCGATCGTCGAGCCGGAAGTGATGATGGAAGGCGACCATGGCATCGACACTTGCTACGAGGTTTCCAAGGCGGCGCTCCTGAAACTTTACGGCGAGCTTTATGGTCTGCGCGTGAGGCTCGAAGGCACCATCCTCAAGCCCAATATGGTCATTTCGGGCAAGAAATCGGCGACGCAGGCGGGAACGGAAGAAATCGCCGAAAAGACGATAAAACTGTTCCGCGAGGCGGTGCCGGTCGCGGTGCCGGGTATCGCCTTCCTGTCCGGCGGTCAGGAGGACGTGGAGGCGACCGAAAACCTCAGCGCCATCAACGCCATCGGCCCGCACCCGTGGAAGGTGACCTTTTCCTACGGCCGCGCCCTGCAGGCGGCAGCGCAGAAGGCCTGGGGCGGCAAGGCGTCGAACGTCGCAGCGGGCCAGGCCGCCTTCGCCCACCGCGCCCACATGAACCATCTGGCGGCACTCGGCCAATGGAAATCGTCTCTGGAAAAGGCCGGCTAGAACCGCGCTATCGCTGCGCCGGATAGTCGTGGGCGTTCTTTTTCAGACAAAAGTGCGATTTGGGTGTCGGCATCGGTCCTTCCTGAACGTCCTCTGGGACAGAAAAGGAGTGCACGATGCCAAAAAACAAGATCGTCACGCAGGAAGCATGGTTCGAGGCTCACAAGGCGCACCTGGCACGGGAAAAGGAGCTTACCCGCTTTCGGGACCGGATCGCGGCCGAGCGAAGGGATTTGCCGTGGTTGAAGATAAAGAAGGACTATGTCTTCGAAACGGAAAGGGGACCGGAAAGGCTGGGCGACCTGTTCAAGGGCAACAGCCAGTTGATCGTCTATCACTTCATGTTTGCGCCCGGTTCGAACCATCATTGCGAGGGTTGTGCCTTCATTTCCGATCATATCGACGGAGCCGACCTGCACCTGAAGCACCATGATGTGTCTGTCGTCGCGGTTTCGCGAGCACCGCTGGCCGAGTTGCTGCCCTACAAACGGCGCATGGGATGGAAGTTCGACTGGGTGTCGTCCTATGCCAGCGATTTCAATTTCGATATGCAGGTCTCCTTCACCGAAAAGCAGATCGCGTCGGGTGAAACCGTCTACAACTTCGAAAAGCGGGCTTTGAAATCCAGAGATCTTCCCGGCGCCAGCGTTTTTTACAGGAATGAATCCGGCGACGTCTTCCTGACCTTTATCGCCCGGAGCCGTGGCGGCGATGCCCTGATCGGGGCCTATCACTATCTCGATATGACGCCGAAGGGCCGCAACGAAACAGGCCCAGCCCACGCCTTGACGGACTGGGTACGCCTGCATGACGAATATGAAGAGAAAGCGGAAATCCAGGACGGGTGCTGTCATTGACGGCACCTACCTGGTTCCCGGAATGCCTTGCAGGCAGGCCTATCCCCAATGCCCCATCACTGCCGTCAGCGAAATGGCTGCCAGCGCGAGTACGGCGAGCTTCCAGAAGTCGCGGCGCTTTTTGAGCCCCGGCCAGCCGAGCGGCTTGATCAGTTGAATGATCATCATGGCAAGAATGACGAGGGCGAGAAGCTTGGACATGCCGCCTTTGAACAGCAACGCGGGCGCGTGTCAAAGGCGGTTGTTGCGCGATGAGACAAAAGCCTCATGGACGCCGGCCGGTTCAAGGCGCTAAAACGCCTTTGATTACCGCCGGGAGGAGAGAATATGGCATCGCGCTATCACGAGGTTTACCAGAGCTGGCAACGCGATCCGGACGCCTTCTGGGCCGAAGCTGCCGAGGGGATCGACTGGATCAAACCCTTCGACAAGGTGTTCGACGCTGAAGCCGGCGTCTATGGTCACTGGTATCCCGGCGGCCTGTGCAACACCTGCTGGAACGCCGTGGACCGCCATGTGGCGAGTGGGCGCGCCGATCAGGCGGCGCTGATCCACGACAGCGCCTATACCGGCGTCATCCGGAAATTCACCTATGCCGAGATGAAGCGCGAGATCGTCGCCCTTGCCTCGGTGCTCAGAAACCAGGGCGTAGGCAAGGGCGACCGCGTCATCATCTATATGCCGATGGTGCCGGAAGCCGTGTTTGCCATGCTGGCCTGTGCGCGCCTTGGCGCCATCCATTCGGTCGTGTTCGGTGGCTTTGCCTCGCACGAACTCGCCACCCGCATCGACGATGCCAAGCCGAAGCTCGTCCTGTCGGCTTCGTGCGGGCTGGAGCCGGGGCGGGTGATCGCCTACAAGCCGCTGCTCGATGGCGCCATCGAGCTTTCACGACACAAGCCGGACCGTTGCGTCATCCTGCAGCGCGACCAGCTTCGCTGCGAGATGAAGGAAGGATACGATATCGATTTCGCCGACGCGGTGGCGCGCGAGCGGGCGGCCGGCGCCAATGTGGACTGCGTGCCGGTGCTGGCGACGGACCCGCTCTATATCCTCTATACATCCGGCACCACCGGCCAGCCCAAGGGCGTCATCCACGACAATGGCGGCCACATGGTCGCGCTCAAATGGTCGATGGAAAACGAATACGGCGTCAAGCCGGGCGAGGTGTTCTGGTCGGCATCCGACATCGGCTGGGCGGTCGGCCATTCCTACATCATCTACGGACCGCTGCTGCACGGCTGCACCACGGTGATGTTCGAGGGCAAGCCCATTGGCACGCCGGACGCCACCGCTTTCTGGCGGGTTATATCCCAGCATCGCGTCGTTGCCCTGTTCACCGCGCCGACCACCTTCCGCGCCATCAAGGGGCAAGACCCGAAGGGCGAGCTTGCCGGTAAGTTCGACCTGTCGAGCTTCAGGACGCTGTTTCTCGCCGGCGAGCGCGCCGATCCCGAAACGATCAAGTGGGCCGAGGCTTGTCTGAAAGTGCCGGTGATCGACAATTGGTGGCAGACGGAAACCGGCTCGCCGATCACCCACAATCCGGTGGGCCTCGGCCTGCTGCCGGTGAAATACGGCTCGCCGGGGGTGCCCATGCCCGGCTACGATATCCGTGTGCTGGACGATGCCGGCCACGAAGTGCCGCGCGGCACGCTCGGCAACGTCGTGCTCAAGCTGCCGCTGCCGCCCGGCTGTCTTCCGTCGCTGTGGAATGCCGACGCCCGTTTCCATCAGGCCTATCTCGCCGAATTTCCCGGCTACTACAAAACGGCCGATGCCGGCATCGTCGATGAAGACAGCTATCTTTTCATCATGGCGCGCACCGACGACATCATCAACGTCGCCGGCCACCGGCTTTCGACCGGCGCCATGGAGGAGGTGCTGGCGGCGCATCCCGACGTTGCCGAATGCGCCGTCGTCGGTGTCGCCGATGCGCTGAAGGGCCAGGTGCCGCTTGGCTTCGTCGTGCTCAACGCCGGCGTTACTCGCGACGCGGCGCTGATCGAGAAGGAGGCGGTGATGCTGGTGCGCGACCGGATCGGTCCGGTTTCCGCATTCAAGACGGTGATCACCATCAAGCGCCTGCCCAAGACGCGCTCCGGCAAGATCCTGCGTGGCACCATGCAGAAGATCGCCGACAAGGAACAATGGTCGATGCCGGCGACGATCGACGATCCGGCTATTCTCGACGAGATCAGTCAGGCACTGGCAGAGCGGGGCATCGGGGTCTGAACCGAGAGCTCATGATTTCGCCCGGCTGAGGCCGGGCGTGGCGATTGGCGGCCTTTCCTTTTTGACGGCGATCCGCTAGACGGGCGCCTTCCCCAAAAACGCCCCTCGCGCATCCTTGCGATGCGGGCCGCCCACTTGCGAGCTTTCAACCCATGGCAACAGCCTTTTGTGGCGTCGATTTCGGCACCACCAACTCAACCGTCGGCCTGTGCGCTCCGGGCGCGGCGCCGGCTCTCATTCCTCTCGAGGACGGGCACCTGACTATCCCCTCGGCGCTGTTTTACAGCCTTGAGGACGGCAAAACCTATTTCGGCCGTGCGGCGGTGTTCGAGTATATGGACGGCGCCGAAGGCCGTTTCATGCGGGCGCTGAAATCGATTCTCGGCACCAGCCTGATGAAGGACACCACGTTGGTCGGGCGTGAGCGGCTGCGCTTCGAGGCGATCATCGGCCGCTTTCTTCGGCATCTGCGCGGCCGGCTCGAGGCTGAACATGGCGCGGCGCCCGAACAGGTCGTGCTAGGCCGCCCGGTGCGATTCGTCGATGAGGACGACGACGCCGACAGGCAGGCGCAAGAACAGCTTGAGGCGGCGGCGCGGATGGAGGGCTTCCGCCACATCGAATTCCAGTTCGAGCCTGTCGCGGCGGCGCTGAACCACGAGCGTGGGCTTAATGCCGAGCAACTGGCGTTGGTGGTCGACATCGGCGGCGGTACTTCGGATTTTTCCGTGCTGCGGTTATCGCCCGAGCGTGCCCGCCGCGCCGACCGGCTCGACGATATTTTAAGCACCACGGGCGTTCATGTCGGCGGCACTGATTTCGACAAGCAGTTCAATATCGCCAAGGTCATGCCGCATCTGGGCCTCGGCTCCGCGACGCTCGACGGCAAGCGCCAGTTGCCGGTGTGGTACTTCAACGACATGGCGACATGGCACCGCATCAACACGCTCTACACGGCGAAGAATGCCCGCGACATCCAGATGCTGGCGCGGGAGGCGGCCGAGCCGGAGAAACTGGCGCGCTACGCCCATGTGCTCAAGAACCGTTCCGGCCACCGGCTGGCCGGCGAAGTGGAAAAGGCAAAGATCGCGCTGACCGATGTGGCCGCTGAAACCATTGTCCTGCGCGAGCCTGGGCTCGCCCTTGAAGTGCCCGTGACAAGGACTGAATTCGAGGCGGCCAGCCGGGAACTCGTCGGCCGCATCGGCGCGTCGATTGGCGATGCGCTGGGGCAGGCCGGCATAAAGGCCGATGCGATCGAAACCGTCATCTTGACAGGCGGTGGCGTACAGGTGCCGGCGGTGGAAAAGGCTGCTACGGCGCGGTTTCCAGGCGCCCGTATTTCCCGCTCCGACCGGTTTGGCTCGGTCGGCCTTGGCTTGGCGATCGACGCGGCGCGGCGCTTCGGCTGACGGCGTTAAACGAAGGTATTCCGGCCGCCTGCCAGCCTGCTGACAGGCTGCTGGCAGGAGGGGTGTGCGATAGTGGCTTCCTGACAATAAGGAGGCCGTGATGACCCATTTCTCCATCCTGCACGCGGTGCGGCGCTATGTCGGCAAGGTCCGTACGCTGCGCAACGAAATCCGCACCGAGCGCTTCTTGAATTCGCTCCCTTCGGACATCCGCGCCGATATCGGCTGGCCGGACATGCATGACGGGTGGCCGAAACGCGGCAACTAGGCCGGCGTTTTCGTATGTACCCGGCCTCACGCATCCGTTCGGGTTTGCGTCGCCGCCACCATCGGCTCCTGACACTATGCTGTCAGGAGCCTCATGCGATAGTATGCTTCGCAAGCTTTGAGCGGTGGGCCGAGAGGGAAGACGATGCGACGTGCCGACAGGCTTTTCCAGATCGTACAGCACCTTCGCGGCGGCCGGCTGGTCACCGCGCAGAAGCTGGGTGTTTGGCTCGAGGTTTCCGAGCGCACCATCTATCGCGACATCGCCGACCTGCAGTCGACCGGCGTGCCGATCGACGGCGAGGCCGGTGTCGGTTACATGATGAGGGAGGGTTTCGACCTTCCGCCGCTGATGTTCACGCGTGACGAGATCGTAGCGCTGGTAGCCGGCGCCCGCATGGTGCGCGCTTTCGGCGGCGCGGCCATGGCGCGCGCGGCGGAAGAAGCGCTGGTCAAGATCGGCGCGGTGCTGCCCGATGCCGAAAAGGACCGCATCGCGCGGACCGAGATCCACACGCCGATGTGGGTGGTAAGCGATGCCGCTCGCGAAGCGATCGATTTGATCGAGCGCGCGGTGGAAAAGCGCCAGGTGCTGACGATCGATTATACGGACGAAGCTGGCCGCGGCAGCGTGCGTGACATTCGCCCGCTCGGCCTGTGGTTCTGGGGCAAGGTCTGGACGCTGATAGCCTGGTGTGAGATGCGCGACGATTTTCGCGCATTCCGCATCGACCGTATCGCGTCGGTGGTCATTGCCGGGCGCATCTTCAAGCCGGAGCGCGGCAAGCAACTTGCTGATTTCTACCGCGCCGTGGAACGTAGCGAAGACTACGGCATCCTGCCGGGCACGGCCCGCGGAGCATAGCCTCCCCAGGGAAGCCTTGCGCGGGCCTACAGCATGCCGCGTGAAAAGAGATTCATTTGACCTGCTGTAGGTTCTTGTTTTCGCATGTCTTTATCCCGAAACCGCTGCGCGCTTTCGGGGGCATACTTTATTCCTCGCCTTCGTCCGTATCCTTGGACTTCAGCGCCGAGAGCTTGGCGAACACGGCATCCGCGTCCAGTTCCTCGTTCTCGTCTTTCGGCTTTTCCGGGGCAGGCACGAGCCGTTCGGTAAGAGCCGCCGGCAGCAGCGTGTCGCCGGCCGGGGCCGCTGCCTCCTTGCCGCGCGAGGCGCGGTTGACTTCCATGTCGAGATCGATCTGCGAGGCGAGGCCCAGCGTTACCGGGTCCATCGGCACGAGATTGGCCGCATTCCAGTGCTTGCGCTCGCGGATTTGCTCGATGGTCGATTTGGTCGTGCCGACCAGCCGCGAAATCTGCGCGTCCTTCAGTTCAGGATGGTTGCGTACCAGCCACAAAATGGCGTTCGGGCGATCCTGACGTTTCGACAAGGGAGTGTAGCGCGGCCCCTTGCGCTTGGATTCCGGCACGCGGACTTTCGGCTCGGACAGCTTCAGGCGATGGTTACCGTCTTTTTCGGCGCGCTCGATCTCATCGCGGGTCAACTGGCCGGTCATGATCGGGTCGAGACCCTTGATGCCCTGAGCTGATTCGCCATCGGCGATCGCCTTGACTTCCAGCGGATGCAGTCCGCAGAACTGCGCGATCTGTTCAAAGGAAAGCGCTGTATTGTCCACCAGCCAGACGGCGGTCGCCTTGGGCATGAGCAGCGTATTGGCCATTGAAAAAGTTACCTTCTCGTTCGCCCGCGTTCCCGCGCGGGCGGTGGTTTTAGAGCCACCAATATGGGAAAATCGCGGCCTGTATAACCGTTCTTCGCTTCTTTCGCAACGGTTTTGGGCAGCCGAAGAAGGCGGCCCCAGCGTTTTAGCCTATGATTGCCGCGGTCATTCGCACAGGACGCGGACGCGTTTTCCTGTCTGTGTGGCCGGCTCACAAGCCAGAGGCGAAGAAGGCTCGGTGGGAGCGTGCGTCTCATGGGCGACGGCGCGCTTGGTGCGGTGTTTCGCGGGTCTGGTTGTCCTGGTCGCAGGCCTGCCCACTGCCTTGGCCTGGGGGGAGACCGGGAAGGTTTCCGGCGGGACGGGCACGATCGTCGGCTGGGTTTCCACGGGCCGCATGTGGCCCCAGTGCCTTAGATCGAGAGGGCCGAGGTCGGCGCGCCGCATGTCCAGCGGTTTCGGAATCACGACCGAGCCGTCGTCGGTCCTGGCGCAGCCACCTGTCGCCAGCATGAGGCAGAAAACAATGGGCAGGGCATGTCTGGGCATTCGCGACCTCTTGGCCGCGTATGTAGCGTATTGCGCTCGGTTGGACAAAGGCATTCGAGCCTGGCCGGGAGGGCGTTGAGCCCGATTGAGGCTGTTTTCGATCCGTTAAGGTTAGCGGATCATTAATGCTTATCATGCACATTTCGCTCCACGAGCCGCGGAGGGGTTCGATTTCCATCGCTTGGGGTGAACGGGATAGTGGGTACTTCAGAAAAAACTGATGCTGCAGCGCCGGAGCGCGCCGCCAGTTCCGCGACATCGGCCGCAGATGCCGCCCCACCCCCTCACGGCTTTTCCCCCAAAGCGCTGCTTGCGCTTGTGGAGGCGGGTTGCGACTGGCTTTGGGAAACCGATGCCGAGTTGCGCTTTTCATGGGTTTCCGACAGCTATCAGACGGTTACCGGCATCGATCCGTCGAACGTAATCGGTCGGTTCCGGTTCGATTTTCTCAAGCAGGCGCCGCATGGCAGCCGCACGGTTACGGCGCATCTGGACGATTTGCAGGCACGCCGGCCTTTCCGGGATTTCGTCTACGAATTGAAGGGGGGCCGCGAGGCCTGCCGCTGGATTTCGACGACGGGCTTCCCGCGCTTCGACGCCGTTGGAAATTTCGTCGGCTATCGGGGTGTCGGCCGTAATCTCACAGAAACTGTGGCTTCGCTGAACGCGTTGACGAAACCATCGCCGCAGACGGCCGAGGACGAACTGCTGGCCACCATAGAGCATAGCCGCCAGTTAGCGTTCGATCTCAAGCGGACGATCGATTCCGTGAAAATGGGCATCGTCGTTCTGGACGCCGATCTCAATACCGAAATCATCAACCGGTCCTTTTACGAACTGTGGAAGATGAAGCCGGAGCAGGTGGCGCTGGGCAGTCCGTTCCGAAGCCTCCTCGATTTCGACCGCCGTGACGGGCTTGAAGACGTCAGGGATGAGGACTGGGAGAGCTATGTTGCCGCCCGGCTAGCCGAAATCAGGGCTGGAGACGTTGTCCCGCGCGAACTCGTCCGTACCGACGGGCGGGCGACGATCTATTCGGTTACCGCGCTTTCGGGTGGCAAGCGGCTGGTTTCCTACTACGACGTGACGGAACTGAAGAATCGCGAAGCACAGGTCGAGGTCGCCAATGCGCGAACCGACGAAGCCTACACCAATCTTCGCATCATGGTCGATTCGATGCCGATCGCCATCATCGTCCTGGATGCGGACTTGCGTGTAGAAATCGCCAACCGCGCCTTTTGCGAATTCTGGCATCTCGCACCGGAGCATATCGGTGCCGGAGCCACTTTCCGCGAGCTGATGGAAACGAACCACCCCGTCCAATACTATGGCTTCGACGCTGAAGAGTGGCCGCGCTTCATCGCCATGCGCGAGGCGGAGATCAGGGCGGGAGGGGAAGAGGCGCGCCAGTTGACGCGTGGCGACGGCCGCACCTTCATCAGTTCCACCACCGCGCTATCCGGGGGCAGGCGCCTCGTCTCCTATGTCGACGTCACGGAATTGAAAAACCGTGAGGGGCAACTCGCAGAAGCGCTGGAGAAGGCGAAGCTGGCCGAAGCTGTTATCGACAGCGTACCGAACCCGATGTTCGTCAAGGACGCCGACCTGAACTACGTGATGGCCAACAAGGCCTTTGCCGACCTGCTCGACACGACGCCGGAGCAGATCGTGGGCAGGCGGGATGACGATATCGTGCCGCCGCAAGAGAGAGGCACGTTCGAGGCAAGCGAAAGACAGGTGCTTGAAACCGGCGAGCTATACGAGGTCGAGGCTGGCTTTGTTGCAAATGGCCTCGAAGGGGCCCGTATCGTTCGAAAAAACCGGGTCCAGACTTCAAGCGGCAAAGTCTATCTGGCCAGTTCGCTTTTCGATGTAAGCGAATCGAAGCGGCGCGAGAAAGAAGCCGAGGAAGCACGCAAGCATCTGGCGGATGTGCTGGAATCGCTGCCGGCGGCGGTCCTCATCTACGACCGCGATGATAACTTTGTCTTCGCCAACAAGAAACTGCAGGATTCACTGCCGGCACTGCTGCCGGCCTGGAAGCCTGGTTTCTCGTTCCGGAGTGCGCTCGCACTTGGCCATGCGAACGGCTATTTCCGAAATAGCAGCGACAAGGATGTCGACGCGCTCTACGACACCGATACCGAGCGCTGGCTGGACGGCATGATGGCGCACTACCATCGGCGCAATTCCGTCTTCGAGCGGCGGAACCCGGACGGCCGCTGGTACCAGGTCTACGACATGCGCACCGATGACGGCACGTTCATCGGCGTACGGATGGACATCACGGAACTCAAGAGCCGTGAAAAGGCATTGCGCGATTCGATGCGCCAGACCGATCTGTTCAGGCATGTGATGGACGAATTGCCGGTCGCCGCCTTCACCAAGGCCGACGACCTGACCATCGAGTTCGTCAACAAGGCGTGGTGCGCGATCACCGGCATCACCAAGGAAGAGGCGGTCGGACGTACCGATCGTGAACTTTTCGGCAGCGAGGACGCCGAAAGCTACAGTCACGACGATACCGAGGTCGGCGCCACCGGCAAGGTCGTCGAGGTGGAGGAGCCGGTAACCCATCGTGACGGCACGGTGCGGCAGATGATGACGCGCAAGAGCCGCCTGGTGGCATCCGACGGCTCCGTCCATCTGGTCGGTTCCAGCACCGACATAACCGAGGTCAAGGCACGAGAGCGGGCGCTCGAAGAGAGCATGCGCGAGAACGAAGTGTTCCGCAGCCTCATCGACAACGTGCCGGTGTCGATCTATGCGAAGCGCTCGGACCTGCGGCAATTCTATGTCAACCAGGGCTGGTGCGACCTGACCGGGATCAGCAAGCAGGAAGCGATCGGCAGGACCGATATCGAAATTTTCGGTGCGGACGGGGAAGCTTTCGTCGACAGCGACCTTGCCGTGCTGCGCACCGGGGAAACGCAGGAGGTCGAGGAAACGGTCGTGGCGGCCGACGGCACCTTGCGCCATCAGTTCGCCCGCAAAGGCGCCATGATCGCCTCCGACGGCTCGCTCTACCTGATCGGCTCGACCACGGATATCACCGAGTTGAAGGAGCGCGAGGCCGAATTGCAGGAGGCAAGGCAGCGCGCCGTTCTGGCCGATCGCGCCAAGTCGGAATTCCTGGCCAATATGAGCCATGAAATCCGCACGCCGATGAACGGTGTGCTAGGCATGGCGGAACTGCTGGCGAAATCGGACCTCGATCCCAAGCAGAAGACCTTCACCGACATTATCGTGAAGTCGGGCAACGCGCTTCTCACCATCATCAACGACATTCTCGATTTTTCCAAGATCGACGCCGGGCAACTGGTGCTCGACCCGTCGCCGTTCAGCATTGCCGAGGCCATCGAGGACGTCGCCACGCTTGTGTCGACGCGCGCGAAGGAAAAGGACCTGGAACTGATCGTGCGGGTGGAACCCGGCCTTGACGGAATGTTCATCGGCGACGTCGGCCGCATCCGGCAGATCGTCACCAATCTGCTTGGCAATGCCGTCAAATTCACCGACGAAGGCCATGTGCTGGTCGATGTCACCGGCGAGCGGATGCCGGGCGGAACGCGGCTGCATATTTCGGTCACCGATACCGGCATCGGTATCCCCGAAGAAAAGCGCAGGCTGGTGTTCGAAAAATTCAGCCAGGTCGACGCTTCGTCGACCCGGCGGCACGAGGGCACGGGCCTCGGCCTCGCCATTACCTCGCGCCTGGTCGAACTGATGGGCGGCGACATCGGCGTGGAAAGTGCCGAGGGCAAAGGCTCCACCTTCTGGTTCGCCATCACCCTGCCGAACGCCGAACAATCCGGCGCACAACGGATTACCCCGATCGATGTGACCGGCGCGCGCGTGCTCGTCGTCGACGACAATGCCGTAAACCGCTCCATTCTGGCGGAGCAGATGGCGTCGTGGAGCTTCGATTCCTGTGCTGCCGCAAGCGGTGCGGAGGGGCTGAGGGTGCTGATCGCGGCGGCGGCTTATGGGGTGCCGGTCGATTGCATCGTGCTCGACTACCAGATGCCCGGCATGAGCGGCGCGGAAATGGCGCGGATCGTGCGCAACACCGACAGCCTGGCGGCTACGCCGATCGTCATGCTGACCTCGGTCGATCAGTCGCTGGCCAATACCAGCTATCGCGATCTCGGCATCGATGCGCATCTGATCAAGCCGGCGCGGTCGTCGGCCCTGCTCGAAGCCCTTGTTTCCGCCATCCAGCGTCACCGCGCGACGTCGGCGCCAGAGGCCACGTCGGCGGCTTTGCTTCAAACTTCGGAACCGGACGTGCAGGCTCCCGCTGCTGAACGGCCGGCCCGTGAAGTCCGGGTGCGGGCACCCCGGCAAAGCCCTGTGGTGAAGCCGCGCGCCGCCGTCGTGACGGGAGAGGGGCACCAACTGGATATCCTCGTCGCCGAGGACAATGAAGTGAACCAGATGGTTTTCACGCAAATCCTTTCTGAGACCGGTTATAGCTTCGAGATCGTCGGCAACGGTCGCAAGGCGCTCGAGGCCTTCACCCGATTGAAGCCGCTCATGATCCTGATGGACGTGTCGATGCCGGAGATGAACGGTCTTGAGGCCACAGGGGAAATCCGCCGCATCGAGGAAGAACTGGACTCGCACGTGCCGATCGTCGGCGTCACCGCGCACGCGCTGAAGGGCGACCGCGAGCGCTGCATCGAGGCCGGCATGGACGATTACCTGTCCAAGCCGATCAGCCCAAAGGCGCTGCTGGAAAAACTCGGGCGCTGGCTGGGGCAAGACAGCGAGGCTCAGCGCAATATGGGTAAGAGCGCTTAGATCGCAGTGCATCCTAACGGATGCAAAGAGGCGATCTATCTCTTTGTTCGAGCACCGGATTACTCCGAAAACCGGATTTCACTTTCGGCCCGATGCTCTGGCCGCTTCACCCCGCTTCGCCTTGTCGGCGATCATAGGAGGGGGCGGCGACGTCCGCTTGCCTTCCCGCATCGTAATGGAAGCGTCACGAAGCTGTCATGTGACTGTTATAAATGCCGGCTATGGGCTTGCCGGGCACCGAGAAACGGCGCCACGAGACCAAATCCGAACAGGAGCAGGCACATGAGACATTTCCTCCGCTCTGCCGCCGTTGCGGTTGCAATGGCCACGGCATCCACCATCACCCTCTCCGGCGCGTATGCCGCCGATATCTCCGGTGCGGGCGCTACCTTCCCCTATCCGATCTATGCAAAGTGGGCCGACGCCTACAAGAAGGAAACCAATATCGGCCTCAACTACCAGTCGATCGGCTCCGGCGGCGGCATCAAGCAGATCAAGGCCAAGACCGTGACCTTCGGCGCTTCCGACGCCCCCCTGAAGGGCGAAGATCTCGATGAGACCGGCCTTGCGCAGTTCCCGATGGTGATGGGCGGCATCGTGCCGGTCGTCAATATCGAGGGCGTCAAGCCGGGCGAACTGGTTCTCGACGGCGCCACGCTCGCCGACATCTTCCAGGGCAAGATCACCAGCTGGGACGACGAAGCGATCAAGAAGCTCAACCCCGACGCTACGCTGCCTTCGCAGGCGATCGCGGTTGTCCATCGTTCCGACGGTTCGGGCACCACCTTCAACTTCGCCACCTATCTGGCCGATGTCAGTGCCGACTGGAAAGACAATGTCGGCGTTGCCACGGCGCTGGAATGGCCGGTCGGCATCGGCGCCAAGGGTAACGAAGGCGTCGCCAACAACGTCGCCCAGACCGGCGGCTCCATCGGCTATGTCGAGTATGCCTACGCCAAGCAGAACAACCTGACCTATGCCGACATGATCAACAAGGAAGGCAAGAAGGTCGAGCCGACCGCCGCTGCGTTCTCGGCGGCTGCCGCCAATGCCGACTGGTCGTCGCAGCCCGGCTACGGCGTTATCCTGGCGAACCAGCCGGGTGCCGAATCCTGGCCGATGACCGCAGCGACCTGGATCCTCGTCTACAAGAAGCCGGACGATGCGGCCGCGACCGCCGAAGCGCTGAAGTTCTTCGCCTGGTCCTACGAAAAGGGCGGCGAAATGGCTGCCGGGCTGGACTACGTGCCCATGCCCGACAACGTCGTCAAGAGCGTCGAGGAGATGTGGACGAAGGACATCGTCGGCAGCGACGGCAAGCCGCTCTATACCGGCATGTAAGGATTGAGGGGGGCGCCTCCGGGCGCCCCCCCGTTTCCAGCGATTGGAACGCCGATGACGATTATTTCCGAACCCATGCCCCTGTCGGCCGAGATGAGAGCGAGGGCCGCCACCGTTCGGCGCTTCGCCCTTACGGATAGCGTCTTTCGCGCCACGACACGCGCTTCCGCTGTCCTGGTCCTGCTGATCCTCGGCGGTGTGGGTATTTCGCTGGTCGTGGGCGCGTGGCCGGCGCTGTCGACCTTCGGCGCTTCCTTCCTTGTTACACAATCATGGAATCCCGTCACCGAGAAATTCGGCGCGCTGGCGCCGATCTACGGCACCATCGTAACGGCGGCTATCGCCATCCTCATCGCGGTTCCGATCGGCATCGGCATTGCCGTTTTCCTGACCGAACTGTGCCCGCGGCCGCTACGCCGCCCGATCGGCATCGCGGTGGAGCTGCTGGCCGGCATTCCCTCGATCATCTATGGCATATGGGGCCTGTTCGTCTTCGCGCCTTTCCTGCAAACGACGATCCAGCCCTTCGTCATCAACCTGTTCCATGGCGTTCCCGGCCTGTCGAGCCTGTTTGCCGGCCCGCCCTACGGCATCGGCCTGTTCACCTCGGCGCTGATCCTCGCCATCATGGTGCTGCCCTTCATCACCTCGATCACCAAGGACGTGTTCGATACCGTCCCGGCGGTGCTGAAGGAATCCGCCTACGGCATCGGCTGTACCACCTGGGAGGTCACGCGCCGCGTCGTCATTCCCTATACGCGCGTCGGCATCATGGGCGGCGTCATGCTGGGCCTTGGCCGTGCGCTCGGCGAGACCATGGCGGTAACCTTCGTCATCGGCAACGCGCATCGCATCTCGGCTTCGCTGTTTGCGCCCGGCACCACGATTTCGGCGACCATCGCCAACGAATTCACCGAGGCCGACGGCGAACTCTATACCTCGTCGCTGGTGGCGCTCGGCCTGATCCTGTTCGTCATCACCTTCATCATTCTCGCCATCGCCCGCTACATGCTGTTGCGGATCGAGCGGCGCGCCGGAGCCTGACCGATGGCCGTGACTGCCTCTCTGCACCGCCGCCGCAAGGCCAGGAACGCCGTGATGATGACGCTTTGCGTGACGGCGGCCGGCATCGGCCTTGCCTGGCTGGCGCTGATCCTTGGCGCCCTCGTCTACAAGGGAACGGCCGGCCTCTCGCTTTCCGTGTTCACCGAGATGACGCCGCCGCCCGGCGATGCCGGCGGCTTGCTCAACGCCATTTTCGGCAGCGTCGTCATGACCGTCATTGCGGTAGCCGTCGGTACGCCGATAGGTATCCTTGCCGGCACCTATATGGCCGAGTACGGGCGCTTTTCGAAGCTGACCACGGTTGTGCGCTTCATCAACGACATCCTTTTGTCCGCGCCGTCGATCGTCATCGGCCTGTTCGTCTACGAACTGATGGTGCGGCCGATGGGGCATTTTTCGGCGCTGGCCGGTGCGATGGCGCTCGCCATCCTGGTCATTCCCGTTGTCGTGCGCACCACCGAGGACATGCTGAATCTGGTGCCGAACGCGCTGCGCGAGGCGGGAACCGCCATCGGCGCGCCGCGCTGGATCGTCATCCGCTCGGTCGGCTATCGCGCGGCGATGTCGGGCATCGTCACCGGCATCCTGCTGGCGATCGCACGCATTTCCGGCGAGACCGCGCCGCTGTTGTTCACCTCGCTTAACAACCAGTTCTGGTCGGGCAACGTCAACGCGCCGATGGCCAGCCTCCCGGTCACCATCTTCCAGTTCGCGCTCTCCCCCTATGAGGAATGGCAGCAGCTGGCATGGACCGGCGCACTCATCATCACGCTAACGGTTCTGGCCTTGAGCATTTTCGCCAGAAGCCTCACCGGACGCAGGACGTAGAACAAGATGGCACAGATGTTGGCTCCTGAAATGACCATGACCGAAACCGCTGCCGAGAAAGCCGGGAAAACGAAGATCGAGGTCAAGAACCTCAACTTCTACTACGGCCAGTCGAAAGCGCTGAAGGATATCACGCTGTCGCTGCCGGAGCGTAGCGTCACCGCCTTCATCGGCCCGTCGGGTTGCGGAAAGTCGACGCTGCTTCGCGTCTTCAACCGCATCTACGAGCTTTATCCCAAGCAGCGCGCGGAGGGGCAGGTCCTGCTCGACGGCCAGAACATCCTGGAGCGCTCGCAGGATCTCAACCTGCTACGCTCCAAGATCGGCATGGTTTTCCAGAAGCCGACGCCGTTCCCGATGTCGATCTACGAGAACATCGCCTTTGGTATCCGGCTTTATGAAAATCTGTCGCGAAGCGAGATGGACGGCCGTGTCGAGCAGGCGCTGAAACGCTCGGCCTTGTGGAGCGAGGTCAAGGACAAGCTCAACGCCAGCGGCTTGAGCCTTTCCGGCGGCCAGCAGCAGCGACTGTGCATCGCACGCACCGTTGCGGTGAAGCCTGAAGTCATCCTGCTCGACGAGCCGGCATCTGCGCTCGATCCGCTCTCGACCGCCAAGATCGAGGAACTGATCGACGAGTTGCAGGCCGACTACACCATCGTCATCGTCACCCACAACATGCAGCAGGCCGCCCGCGTCTCCAAGCAGACGGCCTTCATGTATCTCGGCGAACTTGTCGAGTTCGACAAGACCGAGAAGATTTTCACCTCGCCGGGCGAGAAGCGCACGCAGGACTACATCACCGGCCGGTTCGGCTGAGCGGTCGCGGCAATCATACGCATACGAGGACAGCATCATGAGCCAACATACCGTTGCCGCCTTCGATGACGATCTGGGACAGATCGGCGGGCTCATCCATGGCATGGGCGAGCTTGCCGGCGCCATGGTCGGCGGCGCCACGCGCGCGCTGCTCAACGCGGATGCCGCGCTCGCCCAGCGCATCGTCTCCGACGACGCCATCATGGACGCGCGCCAGCGCGAACTGGACGACCGGGCCATCACGCTGATCGCTATGCGCCAGCCGATGGCCAACGACCTGCGCGCCGTCGTCGGGGCGATCCGCATGGCTGGCGACCTGGAGCGCATCGGCGATCTTGCCAAGAACATCGCCAAGCGCGTCAGCGCCGTCGGCCAGAGCACCGTTCCACGCGAGCTTTCGCATTCGATCGACGGCATGGCGCAACTGGTGCTCGAGCAGGTGCAGGGCGTAATCGACCACTACAGCGCACACGATGCAGCAGGTCTCGCCGCGCTTCGGAACAACGATGAGCGCATCGACGTCAAATACACGTCTGTCTTTCGCGAATTGCTGACCTACATGATGGAAGATCCGCGCAACATCACCGCTTGTACGCATCTGTTGTTCTGCGCCAAGAATCTGGAGCGCATCGGCGACCACGTTACCAACATCGCCGAAAACGCCTATTATGTGCTGACGGGCGAGCAGCTTCCGGCCAATCGGCCGAAATCGGATGAAATGGCGGCCCCGGTGCCTGCCGCACGATGAATGAGACGGGAAAAGACGCTCGATGATTGCGCCGCGCATCATGGTGGTGGAAGACGAGGAGCCGCTTGGCGTTCTCCTGCGTTACAATCTGGAATCCGAAGGCTATCAGGTCGAAGTGGTGACGCGCGGCGACGAGGCGGAAATCCGGTTGCAGGAAAACGTGCCCGATCTTCTGGTGCTCGACTGGATGGTGCCGGCGGTGTCGGGCATCGAGCTTTGCCGGCGCCTGCGCATGCGTGCCGAGACCGAGCGGCTGCCGATCATCATGCTGACGGCGCGCGGCGAGGAGAGCGACCGGGTGAGGGGTCTTTCGACGGGGGCCGACGATTATCTGGTCAAGCCGTTCTCGACGCCCGAATTCATGGCGCGGGTCAAGGCGCTGCTGAGGCGCGCCAAGCCCGAAGTGCTGTCTTCGGTGCTCAAGGTGGGCGATATCGTTCTCGACCGCGAAACCCACCGCGTCTATCGCAACAAGAGCGAGATCAGGCTGGGGCCAACCGAATTTCGGCTGCTTGAATTCATGATGCGTTCGCCCGGCCGCGTGTTTTCGCGCGGACAATTGCTGGACAATGTCTGGGGCGAGACGATCTACGTCGACGAGCGCACCGTCGACGTTCACGTCGGGCGCTTGCGCAAGGCCGTCAATGACGGCCATGTCGAAGACGTTATCCGCACCATTCGCGGTGCCGGTTACGCCATCAGGGAAGAGTGACGGCGAGCGGTGGGTGGCGGCCGCGGATCGGGCCGCCCTGCGCGAAAATATCCCGATCGACGAAGGTCAAAGCGCGCATGGCGCAGCCTTCTCGGATCAGGGGCAGTTCGTTCGGCTCAGTGTCGAAGGTAATCGATTTGGAATGATGTCCGCCGGCCGTCCTGGAGATCGCCTCGCGCAGTGCCGGTTCGATAAGGTCAAACGCGGTCGCCCCGATGCCGACCATGGTCACGGGCGCCGGATCGATAAGAGCGAACAGGCTGCCGAGACCGAAGCCCAGCGCCTCGCCGGCCATACGGAAAGCATCGCGCTCCGGTCCGTTCCGCTCGCGGGCGATAGAGGCCAGCGCCCTGATATCGGCATCGGACACGTCGGCGACGGGTTCGGCGTCCTCGCTCTCCCGGCGGGCTTTGCGCCAGATGGCGTAATTGCCGGCATAGGCCTCGACGCAGCCACGGCGTCCGCAGCGGCATAGCGCCCCGTTTGGCTGGTGAATCATGTGGCCGAACTCGCCGCCCGACGAGTGCGTGCCGGTGAACAACTCGCCCTTGAGCACGATCCCCATGCCGATGCCGTGCGAAAGCAGGATGGCGATGAAATCGTCGCGATAATGGGCAGGGTCGCGCCAGCGCAGAGCCACGGCCATCATGTTGCAGTCGTTTTCGATGACGACGGGGATGCCGAATTCGGCTTCCAGTATGGCTGCGAAAGGGATGTCGGTGTGCGGCGTGATCGGCGACCACAGCATGGCGCGCGCGGCGGAATCCGTGGTGCCCTGAACCGCAAGCACGATGCGCGCCACACTTGCCCTGTCCATATCCGCATCGTCCAGCCGCCGCCTTACGATGGCGAGGCATTCCGCGATCAATTGATCGCGCGGCATGGCTTGCGTGTCGAGCCGCCTTTGCTCCTCCGCGATTACCGCGCCGGCGTAATCGATGACGGCGATGGAGAGGAAGTTCAGCGACAGCACCACACTGAGCACGCAGGCCGCTTCCGGATTGAGACTGAGGCCGACCTGCGGGCGGCCCCGCTTCAGGGCTGTGGCTGCGCCTTTGCTTTCTTCGCTGAGAATGCCTTCGGAGATCAGATCGGACGAGATGGCCGATATGGTCGAATGGCTGAGACCCGTTTCAGCCGCGATCGCGGTGCGCGATAGCTGCCCGGTCGCCCGGCGCACGGCCGAAATGACCAGCGCACGATTGCGCCGGCGCAGGTCGTCATGGCGCACTCCGACCGTCATCTTGCAAGTTCCTCCGCGATGCTCCCCCTTTTTGCGGCTTCGAGGGGGCAGGTATCATCATAACAATTATTGGAAGCCGCTCGCGCTGTCATTGTTTATTTCGGGTGACGAAAAAAATCCTTGGGCGTAAAGAATCCCGGTTGACAGTTCGCGGGCGTTGGGTGAGTATTTTTTCGAAGCTCGAAAAAAAGCTTCGGTACCGGTGCGGGTTTATCCGGACCTATGAGGTCGCGCCATACGCGGCGCAGGGAGGAAATCATGAAGAAGTTTACTGCCGCCATTCTGGCGGGTGCCGCGCTTTCCATGACGCTTGTGTCGGTTGCGCAGGCGAAAGACAAGATCATCGGTGTTTCCTGGTCCAATTTCCAGGAAGAGCGCTGGAAGACCGACGAAGCCGCCATCAAGAAGGCTCTCGAAGCCAATGGCGACAAGTATATCTCGGCCGATGCCCAGTCCTCTGCCGCCAAGCAGCTTACGGATGTCGAAAGCCTGATTTCACAGGGCGCTAACGCGCTGATCATCCTCGCGCAAGATGCGTCCGCCATCGGTCCGGCGGTGCAGAAGGCGTTGGACGAAGGTATTCCGGTGGTCGGCTACGACCGGCTGATCGAGAACAAGGACGTGTTCTACCTGACCTTCGACAACAAGGAAGTCGGCCGTATGCAGGCACGCGCGGTCTACAAGGTCAAGCCGGAAGGCAACTACGTCTTCATCAAGGGCTCGGGCGCCGATCCGAACGCGGACTTCCTGTTCGCCGGCTCCATGGAAGTGCTGAAGGACGCCATCGACAGCGGCAAGATCAAGAATGTCGGCGAAGCCTATACCGACGGCTGGCTGCCGGCTAACGCCCAGAAGAACATGGAACAGTTCCTCACCGCCAACGACAACAAAGTCGATGCGGTGGTCGCGGCCAATGACGGCACCGCCGGCGGCGTCGTGGCGGCGCTGACGGCGCAGGGTCTTGCCGGTACGGTTCCCGTTTCCGGCCAGGATGCCGATCACGCGGCCCTCAATCGCGTCGCGCTCGGCACCCAGACCGTTTCGGTGTTCAAGGATGCCCGTGAACTCGGCAAGAACGCAGCCAACATCGCTTCCGAACTGGCCGACGGCAAGGCGATGACCGATATCGCCGACGTGCAGGACTTCACCACGCCCGGTGGCAACACCGTCAAGTCGGTGTTCCTGAAGCCGATCCCGATCACCAAGGACAATCTCGACGTCGTCATCGACGCCGGCTGGATTTCCAAGGACGAGGTTTGCGCCGGCGTGAAGGCGGGTACGGTCGCGGTCTGCGACTAAGCCCTGCGTCTCGCTTGCGATCGGACTGACGCCGCGCCCCTTGGGCGCGGCGTAGCCGGACAGCTTCAATTACTGTCGAAAAGCGCATAACATCGCGGCTCTATCCGCGGGTGGGAGAAAACCATGGCCGACACGACGACGCCCAGCGCCCCGGTCGAGGTCGCGCGCGCTTCCGAACTTGGGCCTATCGGCCGCTTCCTGAAGGCGACCGAACTCGATACGCGTATGCTGGGCATGGTCGCGGCGCTGGTCCTGATCTGGATCGTGCTGCATTTCCTGTCGGGCGGCCTTTTTCTCACGCCGCGCAATCTGTGGAACCTGTCGGTTCAATCGTCTTCCGTCGCTATCATGGCGACCGGCATGGTGCTGGTCATCGTCATGCGCCATATCGATCTGTCGGTCGGCTCGCTGGAAGGGGTGATCGGCATGGCGATGGGTGTCCTGCAGGCGCACATCCTTGTCCGGGTCATGGGCTTTCCGCTTGGCGACCCGTGGATCTGGGTCATCGCGCTTGCCTGCGGCATCGCGCTCGGCCTGTTGATCGGCGCTTTCCAGGGCTTCATCATCGCCTATCTGGAGGTTCCGTCCTTCATCGTCACGCTTGGCGGGCTGCTGGTCTGGCGGGGTGCTGCCTGGTGGGTCACCAGCGGCCAGACGGTGGCGCCGCTCGATGCCACGTTCCAACTGATGGGCGGCGGCCCGCGCGGTTCCATCGGCGAGATGTGGAGCTGGATCGTCGCCGCCATCGCCTGCCTTGCGGTCGTGCTCATGCTGCTCAACGGCAGGGCGCAGCGCAAGCGGTTCAAGTTTCCGCTGCGGCCGGTATGGGCGGAAACCTTTCTCGGTGCGGTCAATTGCGCGGTTATTCTCGGCGCCGTGTGGGTCGCCAATTCCTACCCGTGGCCGATCGGCATCGTTCGCCGCTATGCCCAGCAGAACGGGATCGAGATTCCAGAAGGCGGTCTGTTCATCGCCCATGGCATCGCCATCCCGGTGCTGATGGCGGTTGCAGTCGGCATCGTCATGACCTTCGTTACCAACCGCACCCGCTTCGGCCGCTATGTTTTCGCCATCGGCGGCAACCCCGAGGCGGCGAACCTCGCCGGCATCAACACGCGCTGGGTCACCGTGAAAGTGTTCATGATCATGGGTGTGCTCGTCGCGATCAGCGCAGCCATTTCTTCGGCGCGCCTCAACGCGGCCACCAACGCGCTCGGCACGCTGGACGAATTGCTGGTGATCGCGGCCGCCGTCATCGGCGGCACTTCGCTCGCCGGCGGTTCCGGCACCGTGATCGGCGCCATGCTGGGCGCGCTTTTGATGCAGTCGCTGCAGTCCGGCATGGTGCTGCTCGGCATCGACTCGCCGCTGCAATCGATCGTCGTAGGTGCTGTGCTGGTCATCGCGGTGTGGCTCGATACCGTCTACAAGAAGCGGGTGTAGGGGAGAATTCATCATGGCAGACACCCGCACGCCGCTTATCGACATGAGGAACATCTCCATTGCCTTTGGCGGTATCCGTGCCGTCGACGACGCCTCGATCGATCTTTTCCCCGGCGAGGTGGTGGCGCTGCTCGGCCATAACGGCGCGGGAAAGTCGACCCTGATCAAAATCCTGTCCGGGGCCTACAAGCGCGATGCGGGCCAGATCTTCGTCAATGGCGAGGAAGCATCGATCTCCAACCCGCGCGACGCCAAGAAATACGGCATCGAGACGATCTACCAGACACTGGCGCTGGCCGACAATGTCGATGCCGCCGCCAACCTTTTCCTCGGCCGCGAATTGATGACGAACTGGGGAACGCTGGACGACGGCGCCATGGAAGCGGAGGCGCGCAAGGTGATGGGCCGCCTCAATCCGCGTTTCCAGCGTTTCAAGGAACCGGTAATCAAGCTTTCCGGCGGCCAGCGCCAGTCGGTGGCTATCGCGCGCGCCATCCTGTTCAACGCCCGTATCCTGATCATGGACGAGCCGACGGCGGCGCTTGGGCCACAGGAAACGGCGCAGGTCGGCGAACTGGTCAAGCAGTTGAAGGCCGACGGGATCGGCATCTTCCTCATCAGCCACGATATCCATGACGTCTTCGATCTCGCCGACCGCGTCTGCGTCATGAAGAACGGGCAGGTGGTGGGTACGGCGCGCACCACGGATGTGACCAAGGACGAGGTGCTCGGCATGATCATCCTCGGCAAATGCCCGCCGGGCGCCATCCCCGGCCCCGGTGCGCTGAAGATCGCCGCCTGACTTCCCCTCTCCATTCGGCTTGGCCCTGCTATCGCTCGCACGGCCTTGCTGCCCCTGCGTGAGAAGCCATCACCTTGTGTTGGCGTATGAACACGTTAAGAAGGAAGGGGACATCGCACAGGTTGAACGGCGCAATTGAAGAAGCTTTTTCCGATCGTCGCCTTTATTGCCGTTGCGCTGGTCAGTTTGACGATGGCCGGCTTCGCCTATTTCGCGACCCAGGAGGCCTCGCGAATCAAGTTCGAGGCGACCGCCGACGATGCCCTGAACAGGATCGAAAGCCGCGTCGACTTGCATCTGTCGCTGCTGCGGGCAACGCAGGCACTGTTCGACGCGCGCGACGGCGATGTATCCCGTATCGAATTCAAGTCTTTCTTCGATGCGCTTGACGTAGACGGCAATTTTGCCGGCCTGCGCGGGATTGGCTTCCTGAAATTGGTGAAGACCGGCGATGAAATGGCCGTTGAACGCACCATCCTGCGCGATCAGGGCGTCAGCCATGCCATCTATCCACAAACGACGCAGCCGTGGCGGACACCCATCGTCCTGTTCGAACCGCTTGCCGCGGACGAGCGCAAGAGCATCGGCTATGACATGTTTACCGAGCCGGTGCGGCGCGAGGCGATCGAAAAGGCGATGGTCGACGACGAGCAACATGCGACCGGCCGCATCCTGCTCGGCGAAATGACCGGGTCGAAGCAGGCGGCTACGGGTTTTCTGGTGTTCGTTCGGCTCAACGTCGACACGGCACCGGAGGGTATCGACGCCGCCCGGCGCCATGTTGCCGGTTTCCTCTATGCCGCGTTCAAAGCGCAGGATCTGTTCCAGGTGGCGATGAGCAAGGCGCCCCTACTGCCGGTCAATGTCAGCATTTATGACGGCGCGGCTGGAGACGATGGAAACCTTCTGTTCCAGTCGGAGACGCCGCCTGTCGCGAGTTGGGGCGATCGGCTGCTGATTTCGCGCAAGATTACCGTTGCGGGGCGCCCGTGGACCATAGAGTTCAGGCCGACCAGTGCGTTCTCGTCGCCTTCCTCGCGCGCCATTCCGGTCATGCTGGGTCTGTTCGGGTTGCTTCTCGCCGGTGCTATCGCGCTGGTGGCCCGCTATCAGGAGCGGGCCTTCGACGCCGTTTCGGCTTTGCATGAAACGACGGAAAAAAGCCTGCTCGAAAAGGACCTGATGCTTCAGGAAATGAAGCATCGCATCAAGAACTCGATCGCGCGCGTGCTGGCCATTGCCCGCCAGACCGCGGCGCGCGCTACCGATGTCGGGGAATTCTCGGCGTCCTTCTCGGCAAGGCTGCAAGCGATGTCGGCGTCCCAGGACATGCTGACCCGTTCGCGCTGGCAGAAGGCGGATCTTGGCGATTTGCTGCGCATCGAACTCGGCCAGGTTTTCGGCAAGGACCTGCCGGAAGGGTTGCTCAAGGGCCCGCAGGTGCTGCTCGATGAAACCACGACGCAGGCGCTGGGTCTGACGTTTCACGAATTGGCGACCAACGCCTTGAAATACGGGGAGGTGGGCAGCCTCATCGACGGGCTCAAGATCGACTGGAGGGTCGAAGGCCCGCCACGCAACCGAATGCTGGCGCTGAATTGGCGCGAAACGGGCCAGGTCCAGCTTGAAGCGCCGACCGAAATCGGTTTCGGCACCAAGCTCATCGATTTGAACATCACGCGCGAACTGGGCGGGCAGATCACGCGGGATTTCCGGCCGGATGGGCTGAAAGTGGGGATCAGGGTTCCGCTGCCGGCATGACCGACCCGGCATTGGCTCCATAACAAAAAAGGCCGGCGATCGCCGGCCTTTCTCGTAATCGATAGCGCGTCAGTTGCAGCGCCTTCTATAGATGTGCCCGGTCCGCGGATTGCGATAATCACAATAACCATTGCGCAGGTTACGGACCAGAAGGCCGCCCAGTGCACCGGCGCCAGCGCCGATGGCAGCGCCTTTCCAGCCGCCTGCAATACCGCCGATGGCAGCACCTGCAGCGGTGCCTACGCCAACGTCCTGTTCGGTAGTCGTGCAGCCACTGAGCGCCAATACCGCGACCAACGCCAAAACCAAATTCCTCATGGATTCACTCCTCTCACTTCCGTTCCTCGTTTAAAGTGCCATAGCGCGTATATCATGAGCCTGAGGAACCTGCCTAGATGGCTCTATTCCCGGCGCAGTAGACTTTCAGTGCTGCGACCGCCATTGGAGGCGACAACCAAATTGGAAATCTCTACCGAGGCTTCGAACGTGCCATCGGCCCGAACGTTCCATACGATCTCGTTGTAATCGTCCTCAAGCGCCGGATCGACCGGCAGGCATCGGCTAAAAATCCTCGGCTCTGCCTGGCTCAGGTCGCCAACGGCGAACGGGCGCTCGGCCGTACATTCGCCAAGCGTTTCGAATACCGAGACGGGGGCGGGAAGCTCACGGCATTGCTCAAGAGAATTGGAGCACCCTACGATCAGCAAGACGGCTGCAATGTGTTCCATGGCCAGTGTCCTTTTCGCCCATGGAAAACGGCTGGAGCCGTTCTTGGTTCCAAGGTGTCAAAACCGGGGAACTGGTCGGGAAACCGCCTGACGGCGCCGAAGCCGGATCAGAGCAGGCCTAGCGCTATCGCAAGCGCCGCCGCGGCAACCACGGTCAGGCCTATGATGCGGGTGTATTGAACATGGCGTGTAGGGGCTGCCGGCAGGTCAGCGTCGGCGATTCCGCCCATCGAAAGCCGGGCCGCCTGTTCCAGTCGTTCCATGTCGGTAGCGGTCAAGGCTATCTCCGCTTGCTGCAGGCGAAACTGAATCGTGCCGATCAGGTGGACGGTTCCAGCAGCCTGTAGGCAGAAGCATCTGCATTTATGGTAAATGGCCGGTTAATACGATGACGCTTTGCCTGTGCCGGAGCGTCAGTCGGACTCGAAATTGCCCTGAGGGACCGTCAGCCGGTATTCGAGATGACCCCCTGTGATTTCCAGCGAGGAAGTTCCGTTCAGGGATGTCGGCACGATGCGCTCCAGAGCAATGCTGCCAAAGCGCTTGTGGTTGCGCCGGTTGTCGCTGTTGCCGATGTTTTCGGCCCAAACAAGCGACAGAACCTTGTTTCCCTCGGGTGGCTGCACCAACTCGGCCGTAACCTCGACGAAGCCTCTCGGTTGCGACAGTGCACCATAGCTTACCGAATTCACGGCCAGTTCATGCATGGCAAGACCGATATGGAGGGCCGCATTGGGGTTCAGGTAGGGGTTGTCACCGGTGAAACGCAGACTTTGCGCCGGGTTTGCACCGTAGCGCTCGACTTGCCCGGAAACGAGTTCATGCAGTTCGGCACCACGCCAGTTGGAAGAAGTCACCAGGTCCTGGGAAGAAGCGAGCGAATGAAGCCGGCCCCGGAACCTCGTCAGGAAGTCGGCAAGCGTGTCCGAATACCGGCCGGTCTGCGTCGCTATGCTCTGGATGATGGCAAGCAGGTTCTTGGAGCGATGGCTGACTTCCCGCAATAGTGTCTTGAGGGTTTGTTCGCGGCGCTTTTGCTCCGTCGTTTCGACCTTGGTCGTCACCACTCCCAAAAGGGCGCCGTTCTCATCCAGGTCCGCATCGATCCATACCTCGAACCAGCGCATGCCGTTCGAACCGGGAATGCTTAGTTCAATACGTTCCGGGTTGGTTGAAGCAACCACTTTTTGCCGGGCTGCGGCGAGGCGTTCGGCCTGCATGGCCGGCAGTGGCCCATCGTCTTCGCCACCATTGTCCCAGGGCGCACGCATATTGCGGGCCCAGATCGTCTTCAGCGTACGATCCTGATAGAGTACCGAAATACCGGCATTGCGCAGGGCATGGAGAAGCGCGCGGCCTAACTGTGCATCCTTCTCGGCAGGCAAGGCAACGAACTCGCCGTTTGTGCTGTCTGCCTTATCTTCGCTGCGCTTAGAACTCATTTGCCAACCGGTCTACTCAACATCAGGCCTCTCGGCTTGAACGGGAGCGATTTTTCCTTAGCCGAAACAGGTTCAAAAAGCGTTCCGCCGGGCCACGCCTCTTGAGGAGACGCAACCCGGCGGTGGCTGGAAACCGTTTGAGGGGTGCGGCTTCCAGTGTGACGCGAACCCTGAGCGGTGTTACTCACGCTCGCCTGAACATGCCGGCGATCAGCGAGATCACCAGGAAAGCGAGGAAGATGAAAAACAGTATCTTCGCCAGTCCGGCCGATGCGCCCGCTATGCCGCCAAATCCCAGCGCCCCGGCGACGATCGCCACGACGAGAAATACAAGCGTCCAGTAAAGCATGACCAACTCCTTCGAATTTCAAACGCGAGGTTTTGCCGTTTGTTCCGCTTCCCGGCGAAAAAGGAAGACGCCGGCTAAACCTCAGGCGGCGGCCTTGGCGTGCCTTTCAAAGAACAGTGCCTGGCTGATCAACGCCTTGACCATGTCGGGATTGAACGGCTTGGTGACGAGGAATGCCGGTTCCGGCCGTTCGCCGGTAAGCAGGCGTTCGGGGAAGGCGGTGATGAAGATCACCGGCACCGAGGTCGAGGAAAGAATCTCGTTGACGGCGTCGATGCCCGAACTGCCATCGGCAAGCTGGATGTCGGCCAGCACCATCTTGGGGCGGGTCTTGCCGAAAAGCGCCACGGCCTCGGCATGGGTGCGCGCCGTACCGACGACGCGGTGCCCCAGGCTTTCGACCATTTCCTCGATGTCCATGGCGATCAACGGTTCGTCCTCTATGATCAGGATTTCCGTCGCTACCTGGCGCGAGATTTCGTTGCTCGCCTGAACGAGAAGGTCCGAAAACTGGCTTTCGTCGACGTTCAGGATTTCTGCCGCTTCCTCGTCGCTGAAACCTTCGACCGCGACCAGCAGGAAGGCCTGCCGCGGCAGCGGTGCAAGAGCATTAAGGTTAGCCGCCGCACGCTGCTCCCATGCCGACTGCGCCTGCTCCTGCGGTACTCGTATGGCCACTGATGTGAAGAGTTTGGCGAATATCTTGTAGAGCGCGATGCGATCGCTGGACGCCTGCGGATAGATATCGACATCGGCAATAATTGCTTCGAGCATGGCGGCGACCAGCGCGTCGCCGCTTTCCTGCGACCCCGAGACGGCACGAGAAAAGCGGCGCAGGAACGGCAGATGCGGAGCGATTGTTGCTGATAGACTCATGTGACCATCTCCCTCAGATGACGTATTTGCATAAGATGCGGGCTGAATGATTTGCAAGCCCCGGAGGCACAAACGTGAGCTTCCGGAAAAAGTTCCGTTAGCGGGAACTTATTTGTGTTTGCGGCGTTGTGTGGCGAAATCTGCGACTGGACGTGCGGCCGGATCAATTTAAAGACGAAAGCTTGGGGTGGTTTGGGGAAGTTATGAAAGACAAAACACAGCATACGGCAATGAGTGGCAATCCGCGTCATCGCTCGGCGGGGGATCCGCTCGGGGCGAACTCGGAGATCGGCCGCAAGCTCAAGCAGTATTACGACGATCTGGTTTCCGATGAAGTGCCGGACCGCTTCGCCCAGTTGCTAGCGCAGTTGGAACAGGCCGAGCCCTCTGCGAAGAAGGGGTAAAGATGGCCGTTTCTCAAGGGTTCAAGACTGATCTGCTCGGTTCCATACCGAGCCTGCGGGCGTTTGCCGTGTCGCTGACCCAGAACGCCGACAAGGCCGACGATCTGGTGCAGGAAACGCTGGTCAAAGCATGGGACAAGCATGAAAGCTTCCAGATGGGCACCAACCTCAAGGCTTGGTTGTTCACCATCCTGCGCAACGAGTTCTACTCCCAGATGCGCAAGCGCGGGCGCGAGGTCCAGGACAGCGACGGCATCATGACGGCGCGGCTTGCCGTGCATCCGGCCCAGCACGGGCAACTCGACCTCAAGGACTTTCGCGGCGCGCTCGAACGCTTGCCTGAGGACCAGCGCGAAGCGATCATCCTCATCGGCGCTTCGGGCTTTTCCTATGAGGAAGCGGCCGAAATCTGCGGTTGCGCGGTCGGGACGATCAAGAGCCGCGTCAGCCGTGCCCGCGCGAAACTGCAGGAAATCCTGAAGATTTCAGGCGAGGACGAATATGGGCCGGACGCGATATCGGCTCAGGTGATGGCCTCGCCGCCGACGACGTGAACCGGAGGAAGGGGCCTGCCGCAGCTTGCCGCCACCGCTTCAACAAGATCGGCGCCCGCATATGGCTTGCCAACCAGTATCACGCCGGGAAAATCCGCCTCGATTTCAACATCGTCTGAATACCCGGAAGCAAAGACGAACGGTACCTTGCGGCTATACAGGCTTTTTGCGAAGTCGAGGGTCGATTCACCGCCAAGCATCAGGTCGATAATGGCGGCATCGAACCGAATTGCAGGATTTTGCTGGTCGATTTCGGCGAGGCTGCGCACTATCGTCACTTCGCTTGCGCCGTGATCACGGCAAAGCTGTTCGACGTCCATCGCGATGAGGAATTCATCTTCGAGAAGCAGGATGCGTAAACCGTCAAGCAACAGGGACAAGTGAAAAAGGCTCCATTAAATCTCCGGCATTCATGGCCGATATTTCCGGGGTCGTCATTTAAAAATGACGTATCCGATTCACGAAGTGATTCAACCGGATATATGCGGACACACTGCCTTCTGCGTGCCGGATTTCTTTCTGGAACCTTGGCTCGCACAGAGCGTTCAACCGATACAAACCCAAGGAGCAGGCAATGGCAGCAGGAAGATCCACCGGCGAAACCAACCCGGACCTTGAGGCCGATATCCGCCAATTGAAGGCCGATATCGAGAAGCTGACCAAACAGCTGGCGGCGACTGGCGAACACGGCTACGGCGCTGCCCGCCGCGCGGCGAGCGAAAGTGTCGAGCAGTTGCGTGCGCAGGGTGAGGCCGCCCTTGGAACCTTACGCGGCAACGCGCAGGACATCGAGGCGCAGGTGGTGGCCCATGTGCGCGAAAAGCCCGTCACTTCGCTGGCGATCGCCGCGGGCGTCGGCTTTCTTGTCGCTCTCCTTTCGCGCCGCTGACCGCCGATGGGAATGCTGGCATCGCTGATTGCGGGGCTCGCTTCCGGCGAGACCGCCGCCGCTATTCGCCGCGCGCGCATGGCGGCCATCGTTTACCTGTTTGCGGGCGCCGCCGGCCTATGTGGCGTCGGCTTCCTGATCGGCGCTGCCTTCATATGGACTGCGGGCCGCTACGGATCGATGGCGGCCGCGCTCGGATTCGGCATCGGCTTCCTGATCGTCAGCGGCATCGTCCTCCTCGTTTTCAGGCTTTCAGCCGGCAGGCGCAGGGTTAACCAGGCGAAACGGCGCAAGGCGGATATGACGGCTATCGGCGTCACCACGGCGCTTGCGCTTTTGCCGACGCTGCTGCGTGGTAAGGGTGGCCTTGCCGCTCTCGTCACGCCGATAGTGGCGGCTGCCGCCTATGCCATCTACCAGGAAAACAAGAAGCCCGGAGACGGCCCCGATTCCGGAAATTCGGAATAGGTACGGAACGCCTTCATTCGGTCGCCGGAACTTTCGTCCCGACGGGCCATTATCTTCCATAACCATCCCGATATGCCTGACGGCCAGCGTTATGGAGGCCGACAATGCCCAAAACAATCCCGGAACAGAAAGCCCGCCAGGGAAGGTGGGGGTGGCGCGTCCTGTTCATCCTGATCGCCGCGCTCTTGCTGACGGTCATTGCTTGGGGTGCCGCGGAGTTTTATGGCGAGGCGATCGACAACTCCACGCCGACGGTCGGTACAGGAAATGGCCAGGGGCAGATGCCGAAGGGCTGATCCGGGCCTCAGGCTTTCACGGCGCTTGCCTGGCTTGGCGCCGATGCTTTGTCGCCAGCCGGCACCAATACTTTCAGCGCTTTGGGATGGATCTGGAAAATCGTCTTCGGTTCCAGCTTGACCAGTTCGCCGTCCAGTACGGCCTTCAGCTTTTTGCCCGATGCGTTGATTTGCAGAACCGCTTTGTCGGTCTGGTGGATTTCCACGTGCTGGTTGTCGCGCCATTTGCCGCGCGCCATGTTGAAGAAAAAATGCAGCAGTTCGCCGCGCTGCCGGGTCATCGTGACGTAGATTCCAAGCACCCCGCCGGCCGGGTTGTCGGCATAGGGCAAATGGCGTTCGCCGAACAAATTGTTGGTGATCCCGATGCCGCTGGCACGGGCCACGACCTCCGCCTCGCCTATGGTCAGGGTGACGTCCATGGCCGGCGGGTTGTTGATGGTGCTCCAGGCGGCGCGCGCCGATGCGCGCATCTTGCCCAGCCTCGAGCCGAAATCCATCTTTTCACGCAAGTGCACCATCTTGGCATGCATACCGATGGAGAACTGATGGACGAAAGGGCGGCCGTTGGCGCTCGCCATGTCGATGGCAACGATTTCTCCGTCGCTAAAGGCCTTTACCGCCTCATCGAGGTTTTGCGGAACGCCGAGTCCGCGCGCAAACAGGTTCATGGTGCCGGCGGGAAGCACCGCCAGTGCTTTCTTCTTTCCCATCAGCCTTGAAGCAGCCGCGGAAATCGTGCCGTCACCGCCGCCGGCGATGACCACGTCGACCCCTCGCGCCGCAGCCGCCTTGTCGAGAGCTTCAGCGATGGCATCGCCCTCCACGATATCAATGGCGACGGAATGGCCCGCAGCCTCCAGCGCTTCACGCATGCCGCCGCAAAAGCTGGACAGGTCGGCCGTTCGCAGGGTCCCGCCGCCCCGGTTCAATACCGCTATGAATTTCATACTCGCCCCGGTCTCGTGACAAATCGGCGCTGATCGGCCGGTTTGCGCATAACGGCGCAATGGCGGGAAGGTTGCCTTTCCGGGAAAGGGCCGCAAACGGTTGCCGGCGGACGGTGCGGGCATGCATCAAATTCGGAACAAGAAGCGGGTCACGACGTTGTGAAGTCGTAGATGCCACGCCCGAAATTCCCAGCGACGGTTCAACCGGGCGCGGCGTGCACGCTTTTCATGCACAAGGAGATACTACCATGATCCGCACACTTATGGCTACGACGGCACTGGCGACGTTGCTTGTATCTGGCGCCTATGCGCAGAGCACTACTGCTCCGGCTGATCCGACGGCACCGGCGGTTCAGGACACGACTCCCGCTGCCATCGTGACGCTTGAGAACGGGAACCTGGCCACCAACATCATCGGTGAATCCGTCTATAACGGAACTGCTGACAACGCCGAAAGCATCGGCAAAGTCAGTGATG
>JBARYG010000046.1:0-7040 GCA_049647745.1 Mesorhizobium sp. | reverse complement strand
CCCAAGATGGGTGGCCTCGACATCGACATTAGGCCGGCAGGCCGGGATGGCTGGGTGCATCCGGGGCGCAACAATTCACGGCAAGTCGCCTGACAGCGTCATGGACCATAGCTCCTTTGCCTCTACCGCATCATCCCGACTGTCGCAGGCAATTTCTAGATGTGAAAGGTTTCGGTGTGCCCGTCTATCACCATGGACTGCCCGTTGATCATGCTGGCAGCAGGCGAGGACAGGAACAGGCAGAGGTCAGCGATTTCCTTCGGTTCGACGAACCGCTTGATGGACTGACCGCTGGTATACTCACGCCGGACCTCTTCAGGGGAAGTCGATCTCATTTTTGCCTCTGCAGCAATGACACGATCCATGCGGTCACCAGACACCGATCCGGGACAGATCGCATTGACGCGGATGTTCCAGTCGCCTAGCTCGACCGCCATCGATTTGGTGAGGCCGATGACGGCCCATTTCGCTGCCGCGTAGGGCGTCCGCAACCCATAGCCGAAGAGCCCGGCAGTGGAGGACAGGTTGATTATGCAGCCGCTCTTCTTCTCCTTCATGAGCGGGATCGCGCAGCGGCTGGTCAGGAACTGGCTGGTCAGGCAGACGTTGATGCACCGCTGCCAGTCCTCGGGGGTGATCTCCTCCAGGCGCGCTGTCGGGCCAGCGATTCCCGCGTTGTTGATGAGCACATCGACACCGCCTGCTTCACGCTGAACCGTGGCGGTCCATGCCTCGATTTCGGACGAAGACGTGACATCGACCCTGCTCACCGCGATTCCAGGATTGCTTGCCGACATGTCGTCGACCGCCTTGCGATCGGCATCGGAGACGAAGACGCGGTGACCTGCCGCCGCAAACGCTTCGGCAACCGTGCGGCCGATTCCCGAGGCGGCCGCGGTTATCATGATGGTTGATGGGACAGGCAAGGCGCTCTCCTGGAAAGTCTACGACCTGACAAAATCTCGAACGAGCCGATGCGGGTGGTACACTGGTCGCACGCCCGCACCGGAAAAAAGATTACGCTTTCGAAAGCCAGCATTTGACGGGTGCCAGCGCATTCATCAAAGGCGCGCTGGGATCGTCCGTCCAACCGGAAACCTGCGAACCGATTGCGTCGACGAAATTGCTGAACATCGGCACGATGGTTCCGCCGTCGTCCCGGATCATCATGCCGAGCTGGCGATAAAGAGCCTTGCGCTTTCCGGCATCGAGTTCGCCGCGAGCCTCTATGACGATGCGGTCGAATTCGGGATTGGAATACGCTGACTCGTTCCACGCGGCGCCTGTCGTATAGATCGTGGAATATACCATGTCCTGGGTCGGTCGCCCGTTCCAGTAGGAAGCGCAGAACGGCTTCTTGTTCCACACTTCCGACCAGTAGCCGTCACCGGGATCCCGCTTGATCTCCAGGGTTATTCCTGCCGCTGCGGCGCTTTGCTGGAAGAGCTGGCAGGCGTCGACGGCGCCGGGGAACGCGACGTCGGACGTGTCGATCAGGACGGAGCCCTCGTGACCCGACTTCTTGAAATGGAAGCGTGCCTTATCCGGATCGTATTCGCGCTGCTCGATATCGTCCGAGAACAGCGGATAGAATTTGTTGACCGGAATATCGTTGCCCAGCGTACCATGCCCGAACAGCACCTTGTCGAGCAGCGCCTTTCGGTCGATCGCGTATTTGAGGGCAAGCCGCAGGTCGTTGTTGTCGAACGGCTTGGCGTTCGTGCGCATGACCAGAACATAGTGGCCGCGGCTGGGCACCGATTTGACGGCAATTGTTTTCGTCCGGCCAAGAAGCGACGCGACCTTGGGCGCGACACGATTTATCATGTCCACCTGGCCGGCCTGAATGGCAGACAGGCGCGCCGTGTCGTCGTTGATGATCGTGACATCGATCGTGCTGGCGTGCCCCCGGCTGTCGTCCCAGTAGCCAGGATACTTCTCGAATACGTAGCGCACGCCGGCTTCCTGGCTGACGACCTTGTAGGGGCCAGCGGCGATTCCGTCAGCCGGGTTCGCGACCCCGCCGTCCGGCTGGATGATCAGGTGGTAATCCGCCATGATGTAGGGGAAGTCCGCATTCGGGTCCTTGAGTTCGGCCACGAATTCGTTGCCGGACGCGCTCAATTTGCTGATGCCCTCCATCAAGCCAAGCGCGGCGGACTTGCTTTTGGCGTCGGCGTGGCGTCGCATGGTCTCGGCGACATCATTTGCGGTGACGGGCTTGCCGTTGTGGAACGTCACGCCTTCGCGAATTTTGAACGTCCAGACCTTCGCGTCCTTGGAAGAGCTGAATTCCGTCGCCAACCGGGGAACCAGTTGGCCCGCCGGGTCCACTTCGAACAGTTTCTCGCCGAACTGCGCCAACAGGGTGTTCGGCCCTTCGCTGGCCGCGAGCGCAGGGTCGAGCGTGTCGGTCGCCTGTCCGCCGCCGAGGCCGACCCGCATCGCGCCACCCTTGACAGGCCCCTCGGCGCGGGCGGCGCTCGCCAGTATCGTCGGCGCGAATGCCGCGGCGCCCAACGCGGCCGCCCGTCCTAAAAAGGACCGCCTGTCCAACTTTCCGCAGGCAACCAGCGTGCTCAGGTATTTCAGTTCATCGGACATCAGAATTTCCTCCCGGTTCGCTGGCTCCGGACTACGGCGGACCAAGCGTCTTCGCCTGAGAAAACCGCAGCGGTTCGTGCCAAGCCAGTTTTTAAGGCTCGCATGTCCGCTGGCGGAGATATGACGATTTTGGACTACAATCCAGGAATTCTGGCCATCGAGAGAGCGAAGGACATCTCAGTCGGGGCGACGGGCCGTCACAATCGCTTGTATTCATTCCAGGTCGACGTCGCTCCAGTATCCATTTTCACGCACCCGCTGAGGTAAACCAAGCGGAAGTCCGGGGGCTAATTGTTGTCTGGGAATAGGATCATCGATGCTCTGATTGGCTTCATGTGGTCGGCGCTGTGGCGGATTGCGTGCCCGCGCACCAGCAGGTTTACGCGAACCACAACGCCGTCCGGCGCAGGATTCATCGGCTCGACCCGTTTATGGCGGACGCAGGCCGGAAAGAATCGACTACGCCCTGAGGCAGTACACGCCCGTTGGCATAGGACTGCAGATCACGACTGCCCTTGGTCGGATACGGACGGCGGGCCAGCGCCCCTGGTTTCTGCCAAAACGACGGGACGTCTCCAACGGATAGAAAGCGGTCAGCTAGCTTTCCAGTCGGTCGGCAAAAAGCAACCTTCATTCGGCTTCCATGAAGTCGAAGGGTTTTGCGGGGACGAACTGGCCCGATGCCTCGCCGGCAAGGATACGGGCCATGTCCACCCCGAGATCCAGCTTGCGGACATGGGCGCCCTCGGAAAAGTCGAGCTTCTTCAAATCCACCCAGAAAACGTTGGGCGACGTTGCCGATTCGCCATAAAAAACCATGCTCTTCTGATCCGCCACCACACGCCAGCGGGTCGTGGAAAGGTTCGGCGCCTCCGGGATGCTCACGCCATAGGGCGCCGAAGCGTTGCGGATCACGCTGAACACGGCGGCGGCGGCAATCCGGGGGTCGTCGCTTTGGGTCACCGCGTTGATGTAGAAGCCGGCGCGCACGAAACGGTCTTCGGAGCGGCCGCTGCCGGGAAGGAATTTGAGGGAGTCGACCGCGCTCCAGTATCTCTGGTTGGCGAGTTGATCGTCAAACGGCGGGTCATTCGTCACCACCTGATAGGCGCGGTCGTGATGGATACTCAGCTTTCCGCCGATCCACTCGAGAACGGCACTGTCGCCGGTGGCATCGGAGAGCGTCAGATGCAGTGGCGCGAGGCTGCCGGGACGGCCGGGCACCTCGCCGCTCACCACCTCCACGGGATGGCTGCGCGTGTAATCTACCGCCTCGGAGACCGTCGCGAACTGATCGAGGTAGAACTGCGCCCAGATCGAGAGCGACATGCGCGGCGTCGTGCCGTCGTCCTGCGGGAATGTTGTAGCGTTCAGCCATAGCAGGCTGGCGTTGAGGCCGGCTTCGTTCATGCCATCGACCGTCGAGATGTCATAGCCGGAGACGGCCAGGCTGCCGAACTTCGATGTCCATTCCAGCGAGCGCGAACCGGCCTCCCCGCTGCGTTTCATGCCGCGGGGAAAGACCCAGAAATTGCTGACCATCGGATCCCTGAAGTCCATGTTGCGGCCGGTGAGGGTCCGTCCCTCAGGTCCGTGATAGACGACCCGCGTGCAGGCCTGGGCCTCGGCTGTCAGCAGCGCTACGGCAGCCGTCAAGGTCGTGAGAATGCGTGTGAATCGAGACATGTTGAACACCAATCCATAAGAAGGCCGCGCGAAATCTTACCGGTCAGAACCGGTAGGTCATGCCGAGGACCGGGCCGCTGAGGCGCGTGTCATAGACGTGACCGCCGTGATCGTAATCGACGTCGAGCACCTTGTAGCCCACGGAGGCGGAAAGATGATCGCTGAAGACGTAATTGACGGTAGCCAGCGCCGACCATGTGAGATCGGAACCAACGCCGAAGCCCCCGATGTCGGCCTGCGCCTGAAGGGACAGCTTTTCCGTCAGGGGAAGGAAGGCGCGCAGGCCGACCAGGGGATCGACCCAGCCGAAGCTTTCGCCGTAGCTGACGGACCCGACCGGGCCGCCCAGACTCCCGGTAAGCGTCACGTCGTTGGAGATGTGCCAGAAGCGTGCGCCACCGAGGGCGTCGAGGGTGAACTGCGGCGTATCGATGACCCGGTAGCCGCCCATCAGCGTCGCGGTGAACTGTTTCGTGTCGACCTTCGCATCAATGTTGCCGCCCGGCGGGATGACGCCGACGCCGGGAATCGCCAGTGCCGGCAGCGGGCCGGTGTTGTGGCCGTCGGTCGTGTCGACATACATGATGTCGCCCGAGAAGACGAAGCGGTCGTAGCGCCCCCAAATGTTGATGAAACCGCCGAAGTTCAGGTCGTCCATGACATCGGAGAACGACTTCTCGACGCCGATCGTCGGGCCGCGCCGGAACGGCGAAATATGTCCGTCGAGACCGGCCGCCCACATATAGGGCGTGACCTGCAAGGCCCAGTCTGGAGATTCCGCCGGGACCTGCTTTTCTGGCCCGTCAAGGGTGGCGTCCGCGCCATACGCGGAATGTGCGCCGCAGAGGGACAAGGCAATGACAACGGCACACAAGGGCGACATACGCTTGCCGATGCCGTCGACAATCGGCCGGCCTTGGGGGTTGCGACAGGCACGATTCCGACCGTGGGTCAGACCGCAGGACTTTTCGCCTGATCTAAACAGCATGACGCGCCCCTCTTTCCGTATCAATACTAAGGCCGTTGATCGTTCGCAAGGCGACGACCGACCGTCCAATTCTTCGGCGATCCTACGGTCGGTCATGGAAAGCCGTTCGGCAGTATGCGTTAGAAGACCGTGCAGCTTCATCATGCCTCTCCGTCAGCGTGGTTGCGGGCGGGCGGGCGGGCGCGGCCGATGATGAGGCGGCCGCGGATGATGCGGCTTCCAATGCGGCGGGCGCGGGCGATGATACCTTATGATCGGAAGCCTGATCTGGGGGCCGACAACGATCAGCGGACGGCGCTGGTTCTGATAGACCGCCTGCAGATAGTTGCTGGAAGCCCAGCCGCGCCGGCCGGCGAAACTCACGTCGCACCAGCTATAGCCGCTGAGGCAGCCGCGAATGGTAACGCCGGCTCCGGCCGGAATGGTAGTGATCTGCGCATATCCGGTGCCTGGGCCGGTGCGCATGTTCACGTTACCGGTGGCGTAGGCATTGGCTGCCTCCGCCAGGGACGGCGCCGAAATTCCAAAAAGGAGCGCAAGGGCTCCGGCAATAATTGTCAATCGCATCGTCAATTCTCCTCTTGCCGCCGCTCGCGAACGAGGGCGGCCTGCCTGTTACGTCATTCGGTTCTTGCGATCGCGGTCGATTTCGCTCATTTGCCGGCCGCTCCTCCGACGAGGCCGCCAATTTCAAGAAAGTCTTTTGCAGAATCGATGACCTGCTGACGTCTGCAGTTCACCATTTCACGTTGAGCCCGAGGTTGCCTTCCCAGGCTCGTGTCTTTTCGCCGCCGAGATTGGTCGTGTAGTCGGCGGTTGCGAACAGGCTCAGGCTTTTCGTCAGGTCGGCCACGATTCCGCCGCCGATCTCGAGCGAGGTGCCTTCGATCTCCGTGACGATCGGATCGCCGGCGAAGCGGACCGTCTGATTGGCGGAAAAATCGCGCCAGATATTGGCCTTGAGGTAAGGTTGCAGCGTCCCACTGCCGGTTTCGTATTTGCCTTGCAGCCTGAGGCCGAGGCGTCCCCTGACCGCGTCGTCACCGTCGAACGAGACGGCCGAGAAGCTGTCTCTCTGGCTAGCGATCGACAGATGGTTCCAGATGATCTGGCCCTGCGGTTCGAGTGTCCATCGATCGCTCAGCGCGAGCGGATAGCCGCCTTCAAGCGATACCGTCACCGCGCTTCCGTCTATGTTGATCCCCTCGCCGGACTTCGAGGAAACGTTCCCATCGAACCATGTGCCCATGAGCACGCCGTCGAGATACCAGCCGCCCGGGCCGATATGGGTCCAATATCCACCAAAGCTGGTGCCGCTGAAGTCGAGATCACCGACAGCGAGATCGTTCCAACCGAGCGCCTGGCCCCTGATGTCGCCGTCCATGTGCGTATAGCCGACGAACAGGCCGAAGCGGTCGACATGGCCGCTTTCGCTCTCACGCCCGAACAGGTCCTGACCCGCCTGGAAGCCGAAGAGATTGCCATCGAAGCTCGGGTCGACCGTGCCACCCCATTTCATTTCGGTGTCCTGACCGAAGACCCGGCCCCAGGTTGCCGGCAAATAGCCGCCAACTCCGTCGAGCAGGATTTGTTCGCCGCGCCGCTCATGGAATGTGCCGAGCGTCGAAAAAACCATATAGCTCGCGACCGGCGGGACGACGGAATAGGCGGGCGCTTCGACGCGATAGAGCGGAACGGAATCCGAGATGACGGGAGTAGCACCCGGAGTGGGCGGTGCAATGGTCTGGTTAGGGACAGGCAC
>JBARYG010000045.1:0-11697 GCA_049647745.1 Mesorhizobium sp. | reverse complement strand
CGATAAGACAGCCGGAGAGGTTATCAGGAGAACGAAGATGAAGATCATTCCCGTCGGCAGCGTGCCAAGCAAGGTGGCGCCGGACAGCTATTTCACCGGCCGGGTCCTTCTCTCGCCGATCATCGATGCCGAGGCGCCGGCGCGGCTGCGGGCGGCTTGCGTCAGCTTCGAACCCGGCGCGCGCACCCATTGGCACACCCATCCATTCGGCCAGACGCTGTACGTGACGGCGGGCGCTGGGCTTGTGCAGGTCTGGGGCGAGCCGATCCGCGAAATCAGGGCCGGCGATACGGTGTGGTTCTCGCCCGGCGAAAAGCACTGGCACGGCGCATCACCGACCACGGCCATGACGCATATCGCCATGCAGGAAGCGCTCGACGGGTCGCCGGTGGACTGGCTGGAGCCGGTCAGCGACGCACAGTACGGTGGCAACTGAGAGCAGGCGAACGTATTGAAGCGCCGGCATAGGCGCACGAGCGTGTGCGCCTATAGCTGGCAGGTCGTCTACAGGATGTTGGTGATCAGCCTGTCCGCTTTCGTGCCTTGCCGATACAGCAGCCGCACGGCGATGGCGGCGAGGATGCCCGTCGCCGCGCCGCCGAGAACGTCCGTTGCGTAGTGGGTTCCGACATAGACGCGGGATACGCAGATCACCAGTGCCGCGATCAGGAATACGCTTCCGCGCCCCTTGAAGCCATGCAGCAGGAAGGCCGCCGCAATCGCGAAAGCGGCGGTGGCATGGTCGGAAGGAAACGACCAGTCGGCGCTGCGCTCGATGATCAGGTGGCTTATGCCTGCATCATAGGGCCTGATGCGGTGAACGAAGAGCAGGACGATCTGGTTCAGGCCAAGGCCGATCAGAAATGACAGCCCGGCCGCGACGCAGGCGTGGCGAAGGTGCAAGCGGTCCTGGCGGCTCCACCACTGCGCGACGACAAGCAATATAAGCAGCGGCACGCCATATTGGGTGATGGCAATCATCGCCATATCCAAGGCCGCATGGCTGCCGGCAGGTGCATTGATCCAGCGTGTGATTTCCTGGTCCATTGGTGATACTTCTTTCGCGACAGGCTGCTGAAGGGGGAGACATTGGAAGAGCGCCGTATCCGTCAGGTCTTCCGGGTGAGCGTCGTGCTCAAGGGGCTCCACGCGCTGCTCGAATGCGCTGGCGGCATCGCGATCGGGCTGATTGGAACGGATACGGTTTCAAAGCTGGTCAATGCGCTCACGCAAGAGGAACTGGTCGAGGACCCCAAGGACTTCCTCGCTTTGCATCTTTTGTCGTGGGCTCAAGGCTTTTCCGTGGAGACCAAGCATTTTTATGCGTTTTATCTGGTCAGCCACGGCCTCGTGAAACTGTTCCTCGTCGCGGGGCTGCTGCGCAACAAATTGTGGGCCTATCCGGTATCGCTGGTCGTCCTCGGCCTGTTTATCATCTACCAGCTCTATCGCTTCTCCTATACGCACGGCTGGGGGCTTATCGTGCTGAGCGTTTTCGACATCGTGGTGATGTGGCTGATCTGGCACGAATACCGCGTGATCCGGCGTGTAGGTCGGACCTATGCCTGATTTCCAGCGTGGATGCCGATTCCGCCACGAAAAAAGCCCGGCGCGAACCGGGCTTTCCAGAATCTTTCGAGTCGCTTGGCGCGCTTATTTCAGGCTTGCGGTGAAGCGCTGGATACGGGAGCAGGCTTCTTCCAGCAACGCTTCCGAGGTGGCGTAGGAAATGCGGAAGTTGGGCCCGAGGCCGAAGGCTCCGCCGAAAACCACCGCTACACCCTCAGCTTCCAGCAATTCGGAGGCGAACGCCTCGTCGGTGTCGATGACCTTGCCGGCTTGCGTCTTCCTACCGATCAGGTCCTTGCAGGACGGATAGACGTAGAAAGCGCCTTCCGGCGACGGGCAGGAGATGCCGCGCGCCTGGTTTAGCATCGAGACGACGAGGTCGCGGCGGGCCTGGAAGATCGCCTTGTTCTTCTTGACGAAGTCCTGCGGCCCGTTCAGCGCCTCTACCGACGCCCACTGGGCGATGGTGCAGGCGCCGGAGGTCTGCTGGCCCTGGATCATGTCCATCGCCTTGATGAGCGGCAGCGGGCCCGCCGCGTAGCCGATGCGCCAGCCGGTCATGGCATAGGCTTTCGACACGCCGTTCATCGTCAGCGTGCGCTCATAGAGTTTCGGCTCGACCTCGGCGATGGTCTTGAAGACGAAGTCGCCATAGGTCAGGTGCTCGTACATGTCGTCGGTCAGCGTCCACACATGCGGATGCTTCAGGAGAACGTCGGCCAAAGCGCGCAGTTCGGCCTCGGTATAGGCAGCCCCCGACGGGTTGGACGGCGAGTTCATCAGCAGCCATTTGGTCTTCGGCGTGATCGCCTTTTCCAGCGCCTCGGCGGTCAGCTTGAAGCCGTTGTCGATGGAGGTTTCGGCGAAGACGGAGGTGCCGCCACAGATCGCCACCATTTCCGGATAGCTGACCCAGTAGGGGCGCGGGATGATGACCTCGTCGCCGGGGTTCAGCGTCGCCATGAAGGCGTTGAACAGGATCTGCTTGCCGCCGGTGCCGACGATGGTCTGTGCCGGCGTGTAGTCCAGGTTGTTCTCGCGCTTGAACTTTTTCGCGATTGCTTCGCGCAGCGGCGCGATGCCGGAAACCGGCGGATATTTCGTTTCGCCCCGGCGGATCGCCTCGATGGCCGCGTTCTTGATGTTGTCCGGCGTGTCGAAATCCGGCTCACCTGCGCCAAGGCCGATCACGTCGCGGCCTGCGTTTTTCAGCTCGCGCGCTTTCTGCGTCACCGCGATGGTCGCGGAAGGCTTTACGCGGGAAAGGGCGTCGGCGAGAAAGGCCATGACAGATGTCTCCGATAATGAGCGGTCAGCGGCGCTTTTGCGCCGCGGCGCATCTATTGTCGCATGACGGGGGCAAGCGCAAGCCTTGTCGGCCGCCAACATGCCCCTGAACCCGGCTTGGTGCACCCGATCAAGTCATTGTGTGCTCAACCGGTTATCTCTCCTCCGGATCGGCGGGACGATCGGGTGGCCTTGCCCGCGCGCTACCTGTGCCGGGCAATACGCATGGATGGCGGTTCGTTAACGCGCGCTAAAACGTTGCTCCGTAAGGTGGCCGATGATTTCGCCAGTCTCGTGGAGCGAGGATCCTTGTCGCGCAGCATCGGGCTTGCCCATATCATCCGTCAGGAAGACGGCACCTCCACCGGTGTCTGGGGCATCTATACGCTCAAAAGCGCGTTCCAGCCGATCTTCGCTTTCGAGGCGGGAAAGCTGTCTCTTGTCGCTTTCGAGGGGCTGATCCGGCCGTTTCGCGACGGCGAGGCGCAGTCGCCCGCCGTGTTCTTCGGCACTTGTCCCGCGGCTGACCGCCTGCATGTCGAGGCGCTGACGCGCACGCTCCACCTTCTGAATGCCGGCACCTGCCTGCCGGAGGAGGCGTCGATCTTCATCAATTTCGACCCATCCGTCTTCACCGAACGGGCCATTTCCGACAAGGCGTTGCGCGAGATGCGGCTGGTACTGCATGAGGTCGGCATCGATCCGCGCCGTGTCGTCTGCGAAGTGACCGAGCAGCGCTCGGCCTCGCAGGAAACGCTGTTCAGTTTTGTCGCCGCGTTGAAGGCAAACGGCTTCCGCATCGCGATCGACGATTACGGGGCCGACGATTCCGATATCGGCCGGGTCAGGGAACTCAAGCCCGATATCGTCAAGTTCGACGCGAACTGGATAACGCAACTGATGGAGTCGGGGGCCGGTTTCGCGCTTTTGACGACGATGGTTTCCACCTTCGAGCAGCAGGGCATCCGCACATTGTTCGAGGGCATCGAGGAAGGTTGGCAACTGGAACTTGCGGAAAAATCCGGGGCGTCGATGGTGCAGGGTTTTGTGCTGGCGCGACCGGAGATCGCGCCGACAAGTTTCCGTGTTTTCGGCAAGGACAGTGCGGCGGCAGGCTCGGCGCCGGAAGTCAAAGCCGAAGTGCTGCAGGTGCGTTCTGCAAGGCCTGCCAAAGCATTCGGGCGCAGGGCCGCGCCATGAATTCGAGACGACGGCGCAATGTCGGTGAGGCGATCTATGCCGACGAGATCGGCATAGAATACGGCATCATCGGCGACTACCGGCTGAGGAGCGCCTATCAGCCGATTTTCGCGCCGCGCGAGGGGTTTTTGGTCCCGGTGGCGGTCGAGGCGCTGGTCGAGCCATACCGCGCAGGCAAGCCTGTGGCGCCATCGGCCTTTTTCGAAGAATTGGCGCCCGAGGACCGGCTGTTCGGCGAAACCATGTGCCGGGCGCTGCATCTGCGGAACTTTCGCAATCTGGGCGTGCCGGGGCTCGATCTGTTCTTCAATTACAATCCGCAGATCAACGATCATGCAGGCAGGGCGCTTGCCCAGATACGGCTGATGGCCATGCATCTCGATGAGATCGAGATCAAGCCGGACAAGCTTGTTTGCGAAATCACGGAGCAGGCGGCACCCGATGATGCAGTACTGGCGAGGCTCGTCCATGAGATGCGGCGAAACGGCATCCGCATCGCGGTCGACGATTTCGGCGCGGGCCATTCGACGGCGGAGCGAATGAGCCTGGTCGAACCGGATATCGTCAAGCTCGACGGCGCCTGGTTTGCGCAATTGTGCCAGCATGCCGAGGCCGAGCAGCTTTTCCGGCCGCTTGTCGCGACCCTTCACGCCCGTTCGGTCAAGGTGTTGGTGGAGGGGGTCGAGACTTCCCACCATCTGCGCATCGCACTGGATGGCGGCGTCGATCTGCTGCAGGGTTTCCATCTCGCCCGGCCGGCCCTTGTCGGCACGTTCTTCGAAGAAAACCCGTTGGCGATCGAGCCTTTGCTGGGCATGCAGGCCAAGGTGCTGCCGTTCCGGGCCACCCATCAGCGGCGGTGATCGTCGCACCAAGAAAAATCACTGGATATAGCGCGGTCCGAGGCGCAGTAATTGCCCGCTTCGAGGGGTATGCGAATGACCGTGCTTTATGGAATGACCGACAGCGGCAACTGCTACAAGCCGCGGCTCCTGATGGCGAAGCTCGACATGCCGTTCACCCATGTCGAGGTGAGTTCGCATACCGGCGACACCCGCAAACCCGAATATCTGGCCAAGAACCCGAACGCCATGGTGCCGCTCCTAGAACTGGACGACGGCAGGCGCATTGCCGAATCCAATGCGATCCTGCTCTATCTTGCCGAAGGGACGCGCTTCCTGCCAGCTGACAGATACCAGCGTGCCATGGCCTATCAGTGGCTGTTTTTCGAGCAATACAGCCATGAGCCCTACATCGCGGTGCGCAAGGCGCTGCTCACCTTTCCCGAGCGCGCCCGCGACGCGACGCCGGAGCGGCTGGCGCAGACGCTGGAGCGCGGCAACAAGGCGCTGGGCGTCATGAACAAGCATCTTGCCGCCAACCCGTTCTTCGCGGGCGATTCGATCAGTGTCGCCGACATAGCGCTCTATGCCTATACGCACGATGCGGAAAAAGGCGGCTTCCAGATCGACGCCTATCCGGCGGTCGCCGCCTGGCTGAAGCGGGTGGAGACGGACCCCGGCCATGTCAAGATCGGCTGGCTGCCCGGCTGAGGACGCTTTTGAAAATTCCGTGAGGCTGAGCTGCGAACGGTATTTGGCTGCGCTCCGGTGCTGTCGTGGGGCAGGGCGCAGGAAACAAAAAAGGCGGGGATGATCCCGCCTTTCGTGCTCGGTAGCCTGACTGGGAGCTTTCTGACCGGGCCGGCAGCAATCTGCTGCGTCGACTTGTCGGGTTCTTCATGCTCCGGCGCGCTTATCGCGCGACCGCCAGTACATCCGTGACTTGCCGCGCGCCCCGAGCTATCGCCCGGCGCGCGCCTTTTTCAAAATCAGGCTGCCTTGCTCAGAGATCCAGCGGACGACTTGCCGGTGCGGCGGTCCTGCTCGATCTCGAAGTTGATCTTCTGGCCTTCGACCAGAGTGGAGAGGCCAGCGCGCTCAACAGCGGAGATGTGGACGAAAACGTCCGCGCCGCCCGTGTCGGGCTGGATGAAGCCGAAACCTTTGGTGGCATTGAACCACTTAACCGTTCCAGTTGCCATTTCGATAGTCCTTCGTATTTGCTATGTTTGTTGACTGGGCCGAGGCTCAGCCGGTGTGCATCGAGATTTTGGAGATAGACGTCAGCAAACGCGAAGATCGCGAGGCCCGGATCGATCGGCCGAAATATCAATGGCTCTCATATAGACTGCCCGCCTGTCGAATGCAAGGCCCGTGCCCCGCCGATGAAACCGTTCGAGCCGGCCCAGCGTTTTGATATGCCTTCGTAATCACCGGCTGGCATGCCCCCGATTCGCTGCCGCACCCTGGAGAACGTCATGACAAAAATCCTGCTCGCCCTTGGCCTTTGCCTGATCTCAGCCGAAGCGCAGGCGATTTCGCGCTATGATCCGACCAGCATGAATTGCGCCAAGGTGCAGGCGACGCTGGCCCGCGAGGGAGCGGTGATCCTGCGCTACCAATCCACCCGCACGCCCGGCCTGCCGCTTTACAACCGCTATGTCGGCAGCGGACGGTTCTGCGAGCGCGGCGAGGCTTTTTATCCGGCCTATGTTCCGACTGCCGATATGAAATCCTGCCCGGTCCATATCTGCAAGACCATGGATCTGGACGACAACGACAGGATTTTCCTCCCCTAGAATCTAACGCCCTAGAACCCGAACGATGCTTGGGCCGCCGGCGGCGGGCCGACATGGACGCCTTCCAGCGCCAGCATCTTTTCCTTGGAGGCCGAGCCGCCCGGCGCCGAAAAACCACCGATCTTGCCGCCGGCGGCGAGAATGCGGTGGCAGGGGATGATCAGCGGCACCGGATTGGCGCCAAGCGCCGCCCCGGTTTCGCGCGGCAGGCCGCCATGGCCGGCGCGTTTGGCCAGTTCGCCATAGGTGGTGGTTTGTCCGAAACCGAGTTTTCGCGTCGCAGCGTAAATCGCCAGCCGGAAATCGTCGATACCGCCGAGATCGACCGGCACGGCCGAAAAATCCACTTCCTCGCCCAGCGCATAGGCCCGGATCTCGCCGATCAGCCGTGTAATCCATGCCGGCCGCTCGGATTCGGCACCGGGCACCGTTCCGCAAGCGCGAAGCAGGCGGCGCTCGACCGCCTCGCGGCTTTTTTCGGCAAGGAAAACCCGCGTCACACCGCTTTCGCTCCACGCCAGGCCCATGAAGCCGAGGGCGGTTTCGAAAACGGCATTGCCGGAGACGGGGTGGGGTGCGGTTTGCATGACGGGCTCCTTTGTACGCCGATCCGCTGCGCGCGATCCGTATCTAAGGCGGTACATATCAGGAACAATATCGCATCGGCCGGGCTGTTTTTCCACCCGAAAACCGACTCGAAATCTGATCGGGCCGCCGAAGATTGCCCAAACGAGGGGGCTGGTGTAAGCAGGCACGAAACATCGCCCCCGAAACGCGACGACCAAGGCACCGAATTGCCGGCACCGAAGACCCTTTCCTGTATCGGCCTGATGGTGGCCGCCGTCGGCCTTGGCGGCTGCACGTCCACTTCGACCACGACCAAGGCGAGCCTTGCGGAAACCGCCAGCCTGGCGGGCGAGGATGCCGGCTACACGCTGGCGCTGCCCGAAACCGTTTCGGTGCTGCCGGAAAGCGCCTTCGCTGTAGCCGCCAGCAATGCCGACCTCGCGGCCCTGCCGCCGCCGCTTCAACCCGGCGAGCAGATCGCTGCCGCACAGGGCGTTGCCGCGCCTATGACGGTGGCGTCGGCCGAGCCCGGTTTTGCGCCGGCAAGCTATGCGGCGCCTTCCAGCCCGGCGGAAGCGGATGCGGGCGCCGTCGACGGGCTGATCGCCAAATACGCCGCCATCTACGAATTGCCGGAAGCCTTCGTGCGCCGTGTCGTCAAGCGCGAGAGCACGTTCAACCCGCGCGCCTATAACAAGGGCCATTGGGGGCTGATGCAGATCAAGCACGCGACCGCCAAGGGCATGGGCTATCAGGGGCCGGCAAGCGGGCTGTTCGATGCCGAGACCAACCTGAAATACGCGGTCAAATACCTGCGCGGCGCCTGGCTGGTGGCGGGCGGCAACGAAGACCGCGCCGACCGGCTTTACCAGCGCGGCTATTATTATGACGCCAAGCGCAGGGGGCTTCTGGACGAGACCGGCCTCGGCACCGACCGCCGGCGTTCGCGCCGCGCGCCGTCGGTGGCGGCGACCCTGCCGGTGGCGGCGGAAGTCGGCGTGCCGGAAACGCCTGTCACCGCGCCCGTGCCGGCCTTTTCCTCGGCCATGATGCCGGGCGCCTGACGCGTGCTTTCCCTTCGTCGACACCTGAGCACAGCGAAAGCCCTGTCCCGAGGCTTCATGCCGTGATCGGCATGAACTGCCGAAGCGCCCGAAGCGAGCGCCGTTTTTTTGCACCGGACCATGCCGCCGCTCGTCACGGAAATGATTCCATCTCCGCGCGACGACCTTCGGCCTGCTCCGTGCCGGCACGGCTTGGGCCGTGTTCACGCTTCTTCATCGCCACGCCCGCTTTCGCGTCTGGCCATTTTCAAAGAACGGACCCCGGCTAAAGGGTCGGGAAGACGGGCGGCCGTTCGGACGCTCGTTTAGATAAAAACTGCGACCTCGCGGCCGCCCATCCGGCGTTTTTCGTCTGCGTCCGGTCCGCTACACTTTTCGGCAATCGGGCCGAAAGCTTGTGTGCTCGCTCCAGCACGCACGGGCCGTATTACCCGCGGGGGACCCTCTGGCCGCAGCCTCCCCGGGCGACGGGCTTCGTGGACCCACCGCCGGAGGCGCCGATCTCTCCCCGCTTCGAACGACTCCGGAACGTTCCCGGCAGGAGAAACTGCGGAGGATTATGAAGGAGGGTGGAGGGGGTGTGGATAGAAATATTTTTGCAAGCCTCGCGTACCAAACGCTTTCGGTACCTCCGGTAGCCCGACCTTCGTCATTCCAGAGCAAGCGAAGGCGAAGCAGAGTGCGACACTTAGGGTAGGTTAAATTGGAAAAACAGATTGTAGGGTTTCCATCTGTTGCACAGAGAACTTCTTCGACTGAGAATTCATTACAACTAATTAAAGTCCATTATCGAATATACTCTATCCCGAGGGCGACCTGATACTCTCGCGACATTAGTTCCTTGATGGCTAAATACGGAACTTCAACTTCAAAGCTTCCTCCAGCGTACGGGCCAATTTGGTAAGGTGGAAAATACAATTCGATTACATTCTCCTTGAATATAAATGATGAGAAGCTGTTCCAGTCTTCAATGCCAGTCCTGACCCAATCCTCATCAAGCATTGAAGTCCCGTCATCAGCTTTCCTTTCTAAGAGATCAGCGATAACAAGCTTCTTAATTGTATCTAAGCTACCGCTTTCGTAGGAGAAGATTTCACCAAAATTTTCAATTCTGAACAGAGGATCCATCACGAAGCAGAATGTCGAAGCGCCGTGATTTGGGTGAGCCGCGCCAGCGCCATACCAATGAACGGTATATTTTATACTGATAACGCGATTTTTTATATACGGGTCACTACAAGAGGCGTTAAATGTATTAGTTCTGCTCCATCGATCTCCTGCAAATGAATGCCGCTCCGGATCCTGCTCTATTTTACTCTTCCTTAGCGTAAATAGTTCTTTTAAGAAGTTTGCTCGAATATAATCTGATATATCATTAATATTTCTGTAGGTAGAGGAAGATAGATCAATAAGCTGAGCTTCGTATTCGTAACCAGGAAGCCCATCCCAGACCTCACGCTTCGGTCGTTTCACTCAATATACATCTTTCTCTTCTTGGGTCTGTTTTCGTTCGCCGCCAAGTTTTTCAATCTGCGAATTGATAGAGTCGACGACGGAATTCTCATAGCCTGGGCCTTGAGCGGAAATGTATTGAACAGATCGGAGTTGATGCGGGACAGATACATTTTCATCTAGGAGTATTGGTATTATAAAAACGTCATCAATTAGCTTTTCCTCTGCCTTTTCAAGAGCAGTCCTAATTTCTCTTTGAGCATATCCTCTTTTGTCCACGGAATTTTTCGACAAAATAACTACAACAAAGCTTGAATTTTGAAGCGCTATGTTGATTTCAAAATTCCAATTTTGCCCCGGCTTTAAGCGCTTTGTATCCATCCAAACTTCAAGCCCAGCAGCGCGAAGCCACTGGTAGATATCAGAAGCAGCTTCATGGTCTTCACGAGCATAGCTAATGAATACTTGGTAAGCGCTACTATGGCCTCCAGACGTTTCGTCCACTTACTCTGCTCCTAAAATTCGTCCCTACACAAAATACTCCTGCAACGGCCTGACCTCCAAGCTCCCCGCCCGTAGCGCCGCTATCGCTTCCGCCACCGCTGCCGCGCCGGAAAGCGTCGTGTAGTACGGCACTTTCTGCATCAGCGTCGCGCGGCGGAGCGATTTGGAGTCGGAGACAGCGCCCTGGCCGTCCGTGGTGTTGAAGACGATCTGCACCTGGCGGTTGCGGATGGCGTCTTCGATGTGGGGGCGGCCTTCCAGGACCTTGTTGATCTTTTCGGCCCCGACGCCGTTTTCCTTGAGGAAGCGGGCCGTGCCCGAGGTCGCCAATACGCGAAAACCTTCGCCGGCGAGGCGCTTGACGGCGGGCAGTATGCCGGGCTTGTCCTCGTCGCGCACCGACACGAACAGCGTGCCCGAGCGCGGCAGGTCGATGCCGGCGCCGAGTTGGCTCTTGGCGAAGGCCATGGCGAAATCGCGGTCGAGGCCCATCACCTCGCCGGTCGATTTCATTTCCGGCCCGAGCAATATGTCGACGCCGGGGAAGCGGGCGAAGGGGAACACCGCTTCCTTGACCGCGATATGGCCGGGGTTGCGGGCGTCGGGCTTTTCGCCGTAGTGGGCGAAGGCCTCGTCCAGGCTCTCGCCGGCCATGATGCGGGCGGCGATCTTGGCGATCGGCTTGCCGATGGTTTTCGCGACAAAGGGCACGGTGCGCGACGCGCGCGGGTTCACTTCCAGCACGTAGACGGTGCCGTCCTTGATGGCGTACTGCACGTTCATCAGGCCGCCGACGTTGAGCGCCTTGGCCATCGCGGCCGTCTGCCGCTCCAGTTCATCGACGAGGTCGTCGGGCAGCGTGTGCACCGGCAGCGAGCAGGCGCTGTCGCCGGAATGGATGCCGGCTTCCTCGATATGCTCCAATATGCCGGAGACGAAGGTATTCTTGCCGTCGCACAGGCAGTCCACGTCGATCTCGACGGCGCCCGACAGGTAGGTGTCGAACAGCAGCGGGTTCTTGCCGAGCAGCGTGTTGATCTGGCCGGTCTTGTCGTTGGGGTATTTCTGCTTGATGTCTTCCGGCACCAGTTCCGGCACGGTGTCGAGCAGGTAGGTCTGCAGCATCGTCTCGTTGTGGATGATCTGCATGGCGCGGCCGCCGAGCACGTAGGAGGGGCGCACCACCAGCGGGAAGCCGAGCTCGCCGGCCACCGTGCGCGCCTGCTCGACCGAATGGGCGATGCCGTTCTTCGGCTGGGTCAGGTCGAGTTTGGTGAGAAGCTTCTGGAAGCGGTCGCGGTCTTCGGCGAGGTCGATGGCGTCGGGCGAGGTGCCGAGGATCGGGATGCCGTTCTTCTCCAGCGCCTCGGCGAGCTTGAGCGGGGTCTGGCCGCCGAACTGGACGATGACGCC
>JBARYG010000044.1:0-10984 GCA_049647745.1 Mesorhizobium sp. | reverse complement strand
GATTGGCAAGGCGTAAGGAGTGGTCCGCACAGCAGGCGAAAAGCCAACGATCTGGCTTTTCGAACGACGAAAGCCCGAAGCAAAAGCGTAGGGCCGGGATAAATTCGGCAAGGACGCCCGCCTGATGGGTGCCTATATCCTGCGCCGCATCCTGCTGATGATCCCGACCCTGCTCGGCATAATGGCGATCTCGTTCGCCGTCATCCAGTTCGCGCCGGGCGGGCCGGTCGAGCAGATCATCGCCAATCTGACCGGGCCGGGCGGCGGCGCCGGCGACCGGCTGGGATCGGGCGGCGGCGGCGATTCCGGCGGCAGCAATTTCGAGGTCGGCGGTGCCGCAAACTCCAAATATCGCGGCGCGCAGGGGCTCGATCCCGAATTCATCGCCAAACTGGAAAAGCAGTTCGGCTTCGACAAGCCGCCGCTGGAACGCTTCGGCAAGATGCTGTGGGACTATGCGCGTTTCGATTTCGGCGACAGCTATTTCCGCGACATTTCCGTGCTCGACCTGATCCTCGAAAAGATGCCGGTATCGATCTCGCTCGGCCTGTGGATCACGCTGATCTCCTATCTGATCTCGATCCCGCTCGGCATCCGCAAGGCGGTGAAGGACGGTTCGGCCTTCGACGTGTGGACCAGCGGCATCGTCATCATCGGCTACGCCATTCCGGGCTTCCTGTTCGCCATCCTTTTGATGGTGCTGTTTGCCGGCGGTTCCTTCTACGACTGGTTTCCGCTGCGCGGCCTGATTTCCGACAACTGGCATGAGCTTTCGTGGCCGCAGCGCATTCTCGATTACTTCTGGCACCTCACCTTGCCGCTGATCGCGATGTCGCTGTCGGCCTTCGCCACCACCACGCTGCTGACGAAAAATTCCTTCCTCGACGAGATCCGCAAGCAATATGTGGTGACGGCGCGCGCCAAGGGTCTTTCCGAGCGGCAGGTGCTCTACGGCCATGTCTTCCGCAACGCCATGCTGATCGTCATCGCCGGCTTCCCCGGCGCCTTCATCTCGGCCTTCTTCACCGGCTCGCTATTGATCGAGAACATCTTTTCGCTGGACGGGCTCGGCCTGCTCGGCTTCCGCTCCATCGTCGAGCGCGACTATCCGGTGGTGTTCGCCAACCTCTATATCTTTTCGCTGATTGGCCTTGCCGTCAGCCTCATCTCCGACCTCACCTACACCTGGATCGATCCGCGCATCGACTTCGAGCGGAGAGACGTGTGATGTCGGATATCCAGCTCAAGGCGGCGGTGGAAGGGGAGCGCGACCAGCGCATGCGCCGGCCGTTCCTTTCGCCGCTCAACCAGCGCCGCTGGCAGAACTTCAAGGCCAACCGGCGCGGTTACTGGTCTCTGTGGATATTCCTCGTCCTGTTCGTGCTATCGCTGTTTGCCGAGTTCATCGCCAACGACAAGCCGATCATCGCCTCCTACAAGGGCGAAATCCTTTTCCCGGTTCTGATCGATTATCCGGAGGAGAAATTCGGCGGCTTCTATGCGGTGGCGGACTATCGCGATCCGGTCATCCGCGACGAAATCGAGGCCCACGGCTGGATGATCTGGCCGCCCATCCGCTATTCCTACACCACCGTGAACAACGCCATTCCCGAGGCAGCCCCGGCCAGGCCCTCGTGGCAATATGACGAAAAAACGCGCTGCGCCCAATACCCCAAGGGCGTCGACGACCCCGACTGCATCATCGGCAACTGGAACTGGCTCGGCACCGACGATCAGGCGCGCGACGTGCTGGCCCGCGCCATCTACGGCTTTCGCGTCTCGGTGCTGTTCGGCCTGATCCTGACCATCGGCTCGGCCATTCTCGGCGTGTCGGCGGGCGCGGTGCAGGGCTATTTCGGCGGCTGGATCGACCTTCTGTTCCAGCGCTTCATCGAAATCTGGTCGGCGATCCCCGTGCTCTATCTGCTGTTGATCGTCGCCGCCATCCTGCCGCCCGGCTTCTTCATTCTGCTCGGCATCATGCTTTTGTTCTCATGGGTGGCCTTTGTCGGCGTGGTGCGGGCGGAGTTTTTGCGCGCCCGCAATTTCGAATATGTCAACGCGGCGCGCGCGCTCGGCGTGCCCAACCGCACCATCATGTTCCGGCACCTGTTGCCCAACGCTATGGTGGCGACGCTGACCTTCCTGCCCTTCATCCTCAATGGCTCGATCTCGACGCTGACCTCGCTCGATTTCCTCGGCTTCGGCCTGCCGCCGGGCTCCGCCTCGCTCGGCGAACTCCTGAAGCAAGGCCAACGCAACCTCAACGCGCCGTGGCTCGGCATCACCGGCTTCGTCACCCTGTCGATCATGCTGTCGCTGCTGATCTTCGTCGGTGAGGCCACCCGCGACGCCTTCGACCCGCGGAAGACGTTCCGATGAGCGGCCCCCTGCTTTCCGTTCGCGAACTTTCGGTGGCCTTCACGCAGGGCGGCCGGGAATCGCTTGCCGTCGATCATATTTCCTTCGATATCGCCAAGGGCGAGACGATGGCGCTGGTCGGCGAATCCGGCTCCGGCAAGTCCGTTTCGGCGCTGTCGGTGCTGAAGCTTCTGCCCTACCCGCCCGCCAGCCATCCGTCGGGAAAAATCCTGTTCGACGGCAGTGACCTCCTGTCGCTGAACGAGAAGGAGTTGCGGCGCGTGCGCGGCAACAAGATCACCATGATCTTCCAGGAGCCGATGACCTCGCTCAACCCGCTGCACACGATCGAACAGCAGATCGTCGAGGTGCTGAAACTGCATCAGGGCATGAGCGACAGGAAGGCGAAGGAGCGCGTGCTGGCGTTGCTCACCGAAGTCGGCATCCGCGAGCCGCAAAAGCGCCTCGGCGCCTATCCGCACCAGCTTTCCGGCGGCCAGCGCCAGCGCGTCATGATCGCCATGGCGCTGGCCAACGAACCGGAACTTCTGATCGCCGACGAGCCCACCACGGCGCTCGACGTTACCGTTCAGGCGCAAATTCTCGAACTGCTTGCCAAGCTGAAGCGCGCCAAAGGCATGTCGATGCTGTTCATCACGCACGATCTCGGCATCGTGCGGAAAATCGCCGACCGTGTGTGCGTGATGACCAACGGCAAGATCGTGGAAACCGGCCCAACCCACGAAATCTTCGACAATCCGCAGCATGAATATACGCGTCATCTGCTCGCCGCCGAGCCCAAGGGCAGGCCGCCCGCTGGCAATGCCGCCGCCAGGCCGGTGATGACAGGCGAGGCCATAAAAGTCTGGTTCCCGATCAAGCAGGGCTTTTTCCGAAAGGTCGTCGACCATGTGAAGGCGGTCGACGGCATCGACGTTACGGTTCGCGCCGGCCACACGCTGGGCGTCGTCGGCGAATCCGGCTCGGGCAAGACGACGCTCGGCCTGGCGCTGGCGCGCATGATCTCGTCCACTGGAACCATCCAGTTCGACGGCCGCGACATCAACAAGCTGTCGTTCAACGACATGCGTCCGTTGCGAAGCGAATTGCAGATCGTTTTCCAGGACCCTTACGGCTCGCTCAGCCCGCGCATGTCGGTGTCGGAGATCATCGAGGAAGGCCTGAAAATCCACGAGCCGAAACTTTCGGCCGACGAGCGCGACAATCGGGTCGTCGCCGTGCTGAAGGAGGTCGGGCTCGATGCCGCGACGCGCATCCGCTATCCGCACGAATTTTCCGGCGGCCAACGCCAGCGTATCGCCATCGCCCGCGCCATGGTGCTGAAGCCGCGCTTCGTCATGCTGGACGAACCGACCTCGGCGCTCGACATGAGCGTACAGGCGCAGGTAGTCGACCTGCTGCGCGACCTGCAGGCGAGGCACGACCTCGCCTATCTGTTCATCAGCCACGACCTGAAGGTGGTGCGGGCACTCGCCAACGACGTCATCGTCATGCGCAACGGCAAGGTGGTCGAGGCCGGCCCCTGCGAGCAGATTTTCGAAAACCCGCAAACCGACTATACTCGGGCGTTGATTTCTGCTGCCTTCAGGATCGAGACGGCGCCTGCGGGCGTGGTCAGCCAATAGCGTTCAGTGGGGGAGCCGCAAAGCATGTCAAAACTGGAAAAAGGCCGCGTCCTGCTCGCCATCACCGGCTTTCACCCGCAGCGCTGGCACGAACTGCTGTCGACCGAGCGCGAGGTGGCGCTGGAGCCGGACGGCCCCGCCGATCCGTCGATCACCTATGCGGTGGTGTGGAAGCAGCGGCCGAACCTTTTGTCCGGCCTGCCCAATCTGCGCGCCATCTTTTCGGTCGGCGCCGGCGTCGATCATATTTTCGCCGATACGACGATCCCCGACGTGCCGATCGTCAAGGTCGTGGCCGACAACCTTACCCAGCACATGACCGAATATGTCGTCTGGCGGGTGATCGACCATCATCGCCAAGGCATGCTCTACCGGGCCCAGCAGAAAAAGAAGATCTGGCACGAGCCGCCGCAGCGGCCGTCGGGCGACATTTCAGTCGGCATCATGGGGCTGGGAAATCTTGGCCGGGCGGCGGCGGCGGCGCTTCTGTCGCTCGGTTTCAAGGTCAACGGCTGGTCGCGCACCGAGAAGGCGGTGGCCGGCGTCTCTACCTTTGCCGGCGATGCCGGCCTGATCCCCTTCCTCAACGCCACGGACATACTGGTCGTGCTGTTGCCGCTGACGCCGGCGACGCAAGGCATGGTCAATTACGGCGTGCTGAAGGAACTGCGCAAGCGCAACGGCCTCGGCGGCGCGGTTCTGATCAACGCCGGACGCGGCCGGTTGCAGAAGGACGCCGACATCGTGCGCGCGCTGGACGACGGCACGCTGAAGGAGGCGAGCCTCGACGTGTTCGAGGTCGAGCCCCTGCCCAGGACCAGCCCGCTCTGGGGCCACCCGAAGGTGTTCGTCACGCCGCACGCGGCGGCGACTTCGGATCCGGCTCATCTGGTGCCGATCATGCTGAACCAGATGAGCGCCTTCGAGCGAGGCGAACCGCTGCAAAACCTGGTGGACCGCAAGGAGCGATACTAATCGTCGGGAAGCCGACGCCGGGAATGGCGCGGCTTTCTTCATCCGGTTGACAGTGCTTTGCTGCCCGCTTGCCGCTGGTCTTCTCATTGTGCCCGATGCCGTTTTCTTATACCGAAGACATCGCTCGGCCTGCCTTCGACCACCTTCGGAACAACGGCTGACGGCTGCAATGCGGCCGGGGCGGAACACTTTATGACGAAGACGAAAAAGGATGAATAAGATGGACTCGTCCACTTTGAAGGCCATGCAGGCCCCGCTCAAGGACGCCTACCGCAGCGACGCGGCGGCCGCCCTGCTCACGTTGCGGGCGCGCGGTTCCATCGACGACCAGTCGATCGCCTGCAAGGTCGAGACCGGCCGGGCGCTCGCCGTCGCCGGCCTGCATCCGGCAACCGGCGGTTCCGGGCTGGAATTGTGCTCGGGCGACATGCTGCTGGAGGCGCTGGTTGCGTGCGCCGGCGTTACGCTCAAGGCCGTGGCCACCGCGCTGGAATTCGGGCTGCGCACAGCTTCGGTCGAGGCGGAAGGCGATCTCGACTTCCGTGGCACGCTGGGCGTTGCCAAGGACGCGCCGGTAGGCTTCCGCGCCATCCGGCTAAAATTCATCCTCGACACCGACGAACCACAAGAGCGTATCGATTCGCTCCTGAAGCTCACCGAACGTTACTGCGTGGTGTTCCAGACGCTGAATACCCGCCCGGACCTTTCGGTGAGCGCGCAAAGCTGAGAAAAACTGGTGCCACTTACAGCGCGGCGCGTATGATCGGATTCATGCGTCTTGCTGTAGGCTTCTGTTTTTGCGAGTGATGTGCACATCCTGTTTTACAGCGGAATTCCGCCTGAAAAATCCGAAAACAGAGCAAAAACATGCCGACGTTTCTGCGCAGTTTTTGTGGAAAAGCTGCGCCATGACGCTGGTCTAGCCAAAGCGTCAGGTTAGCCCTCCTCAGGAAGGAGGCACCTGATGGAATCGAGCACCTGGCTGGCCTATCGAACTAAGCTTGAAGGCGCCAGTGTCATTTGTTCTCTTGTCGGCAACCACAGGAGAATTGGAAATGTTCAGTCATATCGTAGTCGGCAGCAACGACCTTGGTCGGTCGCGTAAATTTTATGACGCGACTTTCGCCGCAATCGGTTCCGGGCCGGGGACCATCGATGCCAAGGGTCGGTTGGTTTACACGAAGGACGGTGCCCGGCTGCTCATCACCAAGCCAATCGACGGCAAGGACGCTACTCACGCAAACGGTGGTACCATCGGTTTCAAGATGGACAACCCGGCAATGGCCAAGGCATGGCACGATGCGGGCGTGGCAAATGGCGGGACATCAATTGAAAACCCGCCTGGAGTGAGAGAGGGCACACGGCGCTTGTTTCTCGCCTATCTGCGTGATCCTGACGGCAATAAGCTATGCGGCGGGTGTGCAGCGCTCTAGACTCCAAACCCAATCAGGATGAAGCACCCGAAGCTGATCGTTGTCGTCGCGTTCGACTGTGGCGAAGATGGAGAGCTATTTCCTGTGTTCAGCCGGCCAATTGCTGGAAAATCGGGGGTGAGATGGCGAATCCGTAAGGGGTCGTCCGTGCGAGACGACATCGTTCCCGGTTGAATGGCTCCGAGCCGAATGGCCAGTGATGTGGGAACGCAGGTTTCGAAACGGCTTTTCGACAAGTTCGTGGAGAAGGGCCGCGTAGCCGACTGAAAGCACGGCCGAAACCACCACGACTGAGAATAACGACAAACCCTGCCTTTCGAGCGCGTTGATGAAGATGTCGTGGCTTAGATAGATGGTGTAGGAGTATATTCCGATCCAGCGGAGGAATGCCGTATTCAATACGCGGAACGGCCGGGAAGACGGCATATGGACGGCGTAATAGAATATCGGGATCAGCGTCAATCCTTGCAGTGAGTATCGCAGGGTGGATCTGAAAAACTCGCCGGACGCGGTGAGTGTCGGCACCAGTACGCAAACGGAGACGGTGAGGATCACCCAGGCAGATTTTCCGCCAGGAAGACAGAACCCACGCCATTCCAGCAGCGCCAGCAGGCATCCGAAAAGGATCGAATCGATCCTCGTGTCGGTGGAGAAGTAAATGGTCCACTCATCGGTGCTCCAGACGACGACACGAATGTAACGCCAAACCAGAATCAGAATGATGAGCGATACGATATGCCGGATACCGATGACGCCTCTGAACAGGAGGATAAATATTACAGGGAATAGAAGGTAGAAATGCTCCTCCACCGCAAGAGACCATAAGACACCGGTGCCGCCGAGCACGGTGTGCGTGGGACCGTATAGATTATAGTAGTTGCTGAAGAAGAAGATCTGGCTGGCCAGGGTGGCCGTGTCGATTTCTCCGGAAATGAAGCCAAGCCTGAAGGCCACTATAGCGAGGGCCAGCGTAACGAACAGCGGTGGCAACAGCCGGATCGATCGGCGCAGATAGAACGCCGGAAGCGAAATATAGCCGTAGCGGTCGGCCTCCCGGGTGAGAAGCGTCGTGATCAAATAGCCGGAGAGGAAAAAAAAAGCGTCAGGCCAAAGCCGGCCGGCACGATCCGGTAGAGCCCGGCGTGTGAAAAGAACACGATCATGATTGAAACTGCACGGATGCCATCAAGCGACGGCAGTGTATTCCGACCGGTCCAAGACATCGGTGCTGTAGGGATTTTCTTGCCTTGTGCTTCAACGGTCATGCTCATGCGTCATCTCGCGGTCACAAGAGTGGACGACATCGACTTGCGGCTGACAGCGTGAAGTCGCCCGGATGGCAAGTGTACGAACTTGCCGGGCGCAAGAGGAACCCTCTTGCCTCATCCAATTGGCGGGTTCCCGGTATAGCCATTGTGATGAAGGGTCGGTTCGGCCCGATGCCGCTAAAGTGTCGGCATGGCGATCCAGTTCAGCAGTGTCGGGCGTGGCAGCATTTCGGCGCCTTGGCGACGCGCCGAATGGTGGGGCGCTTCCATCGCTCTCTACCTGCAGAGCGGGGCGACGGGGAATCTGGGCCTGAAGGTGCTTCTTCCTCCCGCCTATCTTATCACGGTCGCGTTGGTCGCGAACAATGCGGGGCAACTTCTGCTGGCGTTGCGGCGGTGCCCGCTCATCACCTTCCTGCTGGTCCTTCCCTTTCTGTCGGTTGCATGGTCGACGAGCGGCTCGATCAGTCTGCGCCGTGCAATTGCGTTGACGTTTTCGATGGCGCTCGCATACGTGCTGGCGATCCGGTTCACACCGCGTCAACTTCTGCTTATCGTCGCTTCCGTTCTCCTCCCCGCGTTGGCGGGGAGCCTTGCGATGCTCGTCATCACGCCATCCCTGGCGAGAATGCCGGATGGAACGATAAGTGGCCTTTTCTCGCACAAGAACCTGCTCGGCTGGAATGCCGCGGCGGGCCTGTTTGTGGGCGCGGTGCTCACGGCGGACGCCGTTGTATCCCGGGTCATAGGGGTCACGATCGTAGCGATAGGCCTAGTGTGCCTCGTTGCATCCGGATCGACGACGGCTCTTCTATCGGTGCTGGTCGCCATTGTCTTGACGCTTTTTTACTGGGCGCTCAGGCGCATGCGCGGGCTCGGCCGAATTCTACTTTTCCTACTTGTCATGCAAGGGATGGCGGTTTCCTACGTCGTCGGATCGGAGTTCGTCGCGCCGGCCCTTGCCGCTCTCGGCAAGGATACGACCCTTACGGGACGCGTACCGATGTGGCACTTCGAGGACGAAGCCATCCAGCAAAAACCACTGCTCGGCTATGGCTACCAGGCGTTCTGGAGCGATGGCAGCGGTGCCGGCTGGAAAATCAAATCCGAGATCGATTGGGATAGTCCGAACGCGCATAACGGGTATCGCGAGATATTGCTGGCGTTCGGGGTTCTGGGTTTCATACCCTTCATGATCCTGATCGTCCGTACATTGGTAAAGGGGGCCAAGTTCCACATCAGGGCACCGGACGATAGTTGGCTCGGGCTCAACGTTCTCATTGGCATGTTGCTGGTGACGAACATCACCGAGAGCATCTTCTATATGCCTTACAACTTTTTGTTCATCATATTCATGGCCTCGGTCGTCATGATATCGATAAGAAAGCCCGGCTTTTATTAGAGCGTCGACCCGTGGGGGGCGCCTGCCAACGCCGCGCCGCGATGGTTCTGTGGCCAGCGTCTCAAGCAGAAGTTCGGCAGAGCGGTCCGCGTCACGATCAGGAAGCGGCCGGTCTGATTACAGCACTCAGTTTGCGTCTTGGTCAGCCAGTCGTCCAACGACACCGCGTGCAGGCATTAAACGGGTTGTATCGATATCCGTCCATTCGGAAACTGTGTAAGGCGGATCAGATCGGTATCGTGATCATCGGCGTGTATCTGGCTATACGCGATGACTGACGCCGCCGACCCTTCGCCAATGACAAGCGCTTCGAACCCGCCACGTTCTCACCCTGCCGAACGCCTGGAAAACCCGCAAAGCCTTGAAGATGGCTGGTGCCGCTTAGGTGACTCGAACACCTGACCCCATCATTACGAATGATGTGCATCCTTTGATTTTATTGAGGAACCTCGCCTAAAAACCCCAGAACAGAGCAAAAACATTTGAAGGTTTCTGTGCGGTTTCTGTGCGGTCCTGACACCGGTACAGCGTTGGGCTATCGTGCTTCACATCTGTCCTCTCTTTTAGATCGCGTACAGGAACGGCCTTATGGAAAACGCAGCATCAAGCATCGAACCAGCACTCTCCCTACGCGAACTCTTGGACAAATATGGTGAATCGCTATGGCCAGAGGGAAACCATAGGAAAAACGTCTTCTCCTTTGTGCTGGAAGCCGACGAAATTCTTTTCAGTCGAAAATTCCTCGCGTTTACAAATGTGGATCTAGACCAGATCCACAACGCTCTCCGGACCAAGGGCAACAGCGTAGCTACGATCAACCGCAAGACAATGGCGCTCAGCAAACTGCTGAGATATGCACTTAAATCCGGTGATCTGACTGCCGTGCCGGAATTCAGACAGGAAGAAGAGCCGGAGGAACGGTTTCGATTTCTTACCGCCGAAGAGGAGTACTTTCTTTTCGATCGCATAGGACAGCGCGACAGGCACTATCAGCAGCTGTCGATTGCTCTCGTAGATACGGGCGCGAAGATTGGTGAGCTAATAGATTTGGACTGGGAAGATATTTCATTGGATGAGCGCCTTGTCCGTTTGTCGAAGGGGCACGCTCATTACGATCGGACCATCCCGATCACCGATCGCGTCAAGAACGTTTTGGCTCCAATGGAGCGGACGCAACCAGGTCCCTTTTCATCTATTGAGCAATACAAGTACCGCGCCGTATGGAACGAGGCCAAAGGCGAGGTTGGATTAGGTGATGAAGCCGGGATCGTCCCTTATATCCTTCGCCATACCTGCGCTTCGCGTTTGGTCATCGGAGGCGTCGATCTGAGAAGGGTTCAATTGTGGCTGGGTCACCGCACGCTGCGAATGACACTAAAATACGATTATCTCTCCACCAATGACCTATCGATCGGCGTGTCCGTCCTTCAGAGCGCGGTAGCCAAATCTCCCTTCGCGTGAGTCGTTCGCCAAATCTGGCCCGAGCGAGGGCGATTCGAAGCCAGAACAGCCACATTCGAGGCTTCTCGGCGATACGGGTGTTAATGAAGCGTTTATGCCGCGTCCAAAATGTGTTCTTTCTGCAACAGACCCTGCCGATAGCATCTATTCGGGGCTTCTCACGGTACGAACAAGGTTGAACACCTCCGACCGATGGGTAATGTCTCGTCAGAGGAAGCGGCGCGGTCGCGCATCTTTTTCGTAGTGGGGATGGGGCAGGGAACGCTGTCCTTCAGCAAAAGACCCAAACCCTTTTTGTCAACTAGGACTTTCTGGAGGTCAGAAAATGAACATCAAGAGCCTTCTTTTCGGCTCCGCTGCGGCTCTCGTCGCAGTCTCCGGTGCGCGCGCGGCTGACGCTGTCGTCGTTGCCGAGCCGGAACCGGCTGAATACGTCCG
>JBARYG010000043.1:0-6019 GCA_049647745.1 Mesorhizobium sp. | reverse complement strand
GACATGCCGCGCGCGCTGACGCGGCTGGCGCTCAACCGGGGCGGCCCGCGTGATCTGGGCGCCCTGCGCGCCGGCTTCGAGGCGGCCCACGCCATCGCCGAAATTTTTTCCGACACGAGTTTGCCTGCCGAACTGGCGCAGGCGCTTGCCGCGATTGCAGAACTGCCGGCAGCGCTTGGCCGGCACCTGCGCGAAGCGCTGGGCGAAGAACTGCCGCTGCTCAAACGCGACGGCGGCTTCCTGCGCGCCGGCTACCGAGCCGAACTGGACGAGATGCGGGCGCTGGCGACCGAATCGCGAAAAGTCATCGCCGGGCTGGAGCGCGCCCTGATCGACGAGACCGGCATCAGGTCACTGAAGATCCGGCACAACAACGTGTTGGGCTTCTACATCGAGGTGACCGCCAACCACGCCGGGATCATGACCGGAACGGACGCGGCGCGCGGAAAATTCATCCACCGCCAGACCATGGCCAACGCCATGCGCTTCACCACCACGGAACTGGCGGAACTGGAAACGAAAATCGCCAACGCCGCAGATCGCGCGCTCGCCATCGAGCTTGCCGCCTTCGAGGCACTGGTCGGGGAGGCGGTGGCCGAGGCCGAGAAAATCCGCAACGGGGCCGGGGCGCTTTCCGTGCTCGACGTATCGGCTTCGCTGGCGCTGCTGTCGGAGTCGGAAGACTGGTGCCGGCCGCAGGTGGATTCGAGCCTCGCCTTCGAGATCGCCGGCGGACGTCACCCGGTGGTCGAGCAGGCGCTGCGCCGTTCGGCCGAAGGGCCGTTCGTCGCCAACGATTGCGACCTGTCGCCGGAAGGCGATGCGCCAGGGGGCAGGGGGGCCGGCGCGATCTGGCTGCTGACCGGGCCGAACATGGGCGGCAAGTCGACCTTCCTGCGCCAGAACGCGCTGATCGCCATCCTCGCCCAGACCGGCTCCTATGTACCGGCAACAAGCGCCCGCATCGGCGTCGTCGACCGGCTGTTTTCGCGCGTCGGCGCTTCCGACGACCTGGCGCGGGGCCGCTCCACCTTCATGGTCGAGATGGTCGAGACGGCGGCGATCCTCAACCAGGCCGGCGAACGCGCGCTGGTCATATTGGATGAGATCGGCCGCGGCACCGCAACTTTCGACGGCCTGTCGATCGCCTGGGCGGCGGTGGAATATTTGCACGAGAAGAATCGCTGCCGCGCGGTCTTCGCCACCCATTTCCACGAAATGACGGCACTGGCCGGAAAGCTTTCGCGGCTCCACAACGTCACCATGCGGGTCAAGGAATGGGAGGGCGACGTGGTCTTCCTGCACGAGGTCGGCAAGGGCGCCGCCGACCGTTCCTACGGCGTGCAGGTGGCGCGGCTGGCCGGTCTTCCCGAAGCGGTGGTGGCACGCGCCAAGGAGGTCTTGCGTCAGTTGGAAGAAGGCGAGGTTTCCGGCAAGACCGACCGGCTGGTGGACGACCTGCCGCTGTTTTCGGTTGCGGCGAGGCGCGAACCGCCGAAGCCGGCCAGCCCGGCAAAATCCGACGTGCTTGGCGAGACATTGGCTGGGATCAACCCCGACGAAATGACCCCGCGCGAAGCGCTGGACGCGCTCTACCGCCTGAAGGGGCTGGCGTCCTAGGTCGTGCGGACGGTCAGCCTCACGAGGCTGGACCGCCCCCACTTGCGTCATTCCGGGCCGCGCAGCGGACCTGGAACGGCGGCTGCGTGAGAACGAGGACGCAATTATCTGACCCACCGGCCTAGTCCGGCACGTACTGCGCTTCGCCATTGCCGAACGACCAGTCGATCAGCGCGTTTTCCGTCAGCACGATCATCACGTCCTGCTTGCGGATGCCGAGCCGCGCATGGAGATTTTCAGCCACGGTCCGGTAAAGCGCCTTTTTCTGGTCGGTGGTGCGGCCGGCGCGCAGGGTGATCTGCACGATCAGGGCATCAGTGCCGCGCTCGACGCCGAGAAACGTCGGGTCGATGACCAGGCTGCCGGGCGTATGCTCGGTGACGATCTGGAAACGGTCGGCTTCCGGCACGTCGATGATGGCGCGCATGGCCTCGTGGACGCCGTCGGAGACGCCTTTGGCATAGGCGGCGCCTTTGCCGGCGGGGAGGGAGATACGAACGAGCGGCATGGCTTTTTCCTTTCATCAGCGCGGCAGCCTGCTGCGGCCTTCATAGATCGGGGCCGCCTGCCGGGCGCTACAGAAGCCAGCACCGGCCAATGACCGGTCCAGCATTGTCGCCGGGCATTTTGAAGGCGGTCACCGATATTGACTAGCTTTGTACCGAACGGTACAAAGCGCCATCGACCGCGTCGCGGCCATAACGAATGGAGAAAAGATCATGAGCCGCCCGCCGCTTCCGCCCTTTACCGCCGAGACGGCCGCGCAGAAGGCGCGGCTGGCCGAGGATGCCTGGAACGGGCGCGATCCGGAAAAGGTGGCGTCCGGCTATACCGAGGACAGCGTGTGGCGCAATCGCGCCGAATTCGTCACCGGCCGCGCCGAGATCGTCGGCTTCCTGCGCCGCAAATGGGTGCGCGAGCTGGATTACCGGCTGATCAAGGAAGTGTGGAGCACGCACGAAAACCGCATCGCCATCCGCTTCGCCTATGAATGGCACGACGACGGCGGCCACTGGTACCGCTCCTATGGCAACGAGAACTGGGAATTCAACGGCGAAGGGCTGATGTACCGCCGCCATGCCAGCATCAACGACCTGCCGATCAGCGAAAGTGAGCGAAAATTCTTCTGGCCGCTCGGCCGTCGTCCCGACGACCATCCCGGCCTTTCCGAGCTTGGCCTGTAGGAGCGCATGCGCAGGATCGCCCCCGACACGGAAAACCTGCTCGGCATCATCGCGGAGGTATTTCGCGAGCATGGCTATGAGGGCGCCAGCCTGACGCGGATCGGACAGGCGACGGGACTGGGCAAGGGCAGCCTCTACAACTTCTTTCCCGGCGGGAAAGAGGAAATGGCGGCCGCCGTGCTCGCCCATATCGCCGCATGGTTCGAGGACAACGTCTTTGCGCCGCTGCGCGACGAGCGTCCGTTTGACGGCATCGGCCGGATGCTGGACGCCGCCGACCTCTATTTCCAGTCGGGTGGCCGCGTCTGCCTGGTCGGCGCCTTCGCGCTGGATGATTCCCGAAACCGTTTCGTGACCGAAATAAAATCCTATTTCGGTAATTGGGTTACCTGCCTGGCGGGCGCTTTGGAGCGCGCCGGCCACGATGGCCCCAGGGCGCATCAGCTTGCCGAGGAAACGGTCGCCGCCATTCAGGGCGCGCTGACGCTTTCGCGCGCTTTTGACGACACGGCCGTGTTTTCGCGCGCGCTTGCACGGGCAAGGCTGCGGCTTGCAGGCTAGCCGGTCAGGCTCTATCTGCAGGCAGCAGCAAGGCAAGCAGGCAGATGACGATTTCAAACGAAGACGAATTCAACGCGCTGAAGGAGATCGGCCACATCGTCGCCGACACCCTCCGGGCGATGGGCGCGGCGCTGGAGCCCGGCATCACCACCGCCGAACTGGACGTGCTCGGGCGCAAGCTTCTAGAGCAGGCCGGCGCCCGCTCGGGGCCGGAACTGTGCTACGATTTTCCGGGTGCGACCTGCATCAGCGTCAACGAGGAGATCGCGCACGGTATCCCCGGCAATCGCCGTATCGAGAAGGGCGACCTCGTCAATATCGACGTTTCGGCGGAAAAAGACGGCTTTTTCGCTGACAACGGCGCTTCCTTTACCGTGCCGCCGGTTTCGCGGGCCGTCGAGCGGCTGTGCCGCGACGGCAAGCGCGCCATGTGGGCCGGCATCGCGCAGGTCGGCGCCGACAGGCCGCTGTCGGGCATCGGCAAGGCCATCGGCGCGTTTGCGAAGAAGAACCGCTATACGCTGGTGCGCAACCTCGCCAGCCATGGCGTCGGCCGCTCCCTGCATGAAGAGCCGGAAGCGATTTCCACCTGGCCCGACGGGTCCGAACGCCGCGTGATGAGCGACGGTCTGGTTTTCACCGTCGAGCCCTTCCTGTCGCTGGGTGCGGAATGGGCGGAAAACGGCGAAGACGACTGGACGCTTTATAGCGAGCCGCATGCGCCGACCGTCCAGTTCGAGCATACGGTGGTCGTCACCCGCAATGGGCCGGTGGTGCTGACGCTGCCCGGCTAGATCATTTCCAGCGGCTTCTTTCGCGCCGGCGGCGGGAAGGCGCGGTCGAGTTCGGCAAGGTCTTGCGGCGTAAGCGAAATATCGAGGGCGGCGATGTTCTGGCGGACATGCTCCGGGCGGCTGGCCTTGGGGATGGCGATCACGCCCGGCTGCGCCGTCGCCCAAGCCAGTGCTACCTGCGCCGGCGTCGTCCCGTGGCGGGCGGCGATGGTTTCCAGCTTTCCGCTGCGTGCCAGCCGCCCCTGCTCGACCGGCGAATAGGCCATGATCGGCATGCCCACCTTTCGGCACCATGGCACAAGATCGAATTCCGGCCCGCGTCGCGACAGATTGTAGAGCACCTGGTTGGTCTGGCAGTTCCTGCCGTCTGGCAGCCCGAAAAGCTCTTCCATGTCATCGGCGTCGAAATTGGAAACGCCCCAATGGCGGATTTTCCCCGCCGCCTTCAGCGCCTCGAAGGCCTCGACGGTTTCGCCGAGCGGCACCCCGCCGCGCCAGTGCAGGAGATAAAGGTCGATGCGGTCGGTGTGCAGGCGCTTCAGGCTGCGTTCGCAGGCGGCGATCGTTCCCGAGCGCGAGGCGTTGGAAGGCAGCACCTTTGAGACGAGGAAAACCGCGTCGCGGCGCCCGGCGATCGCCTCGCCCACCACCGCCTCGGCATTGCCGTACATCTCGGCGGTGTCGATCAGGGTGGCGCCGAGATCGAGGCCGAGCTTCAGCGCATCGGCTTCGGCGGAAGCATGGCGGGAATCCTCGCCCATCTTCCAGGTCCCGAGCCCGAAGACGGGAACCGCTTCGCCTGCGGGCAGGGTGGTCGTTCGGTGGGAAGATGGCATGACGGGCTCCCGGCTCGAGGGTTAGCGGACCAGCCTACTTCACCTTGTGGGCTTCGAGCCAGTTTTCCATTTCCTCGATCTCCTTTTCCTGCGCGGAGATGACGTTTTTCGCCAGCTTGCGCAGTTCCGGGTCTTTGCCGTATTCAAGCAGCACCTTGGCCATGTCGATGGCCGCCTGGTGGTGCGGGATCATGCCGCGAACGAAATCGACGTCGGCGTCGCCGGTATATTTTTGCGCCATCATCTCGCGATGCATTGTGTCCATTGCCGCCTTGTAGCCGGCGTCGGCGTCGCTGCCGGGGGATGCGGCCGTCATCGCGCCCATATCGTGCTTGGTCATGTCGTGTTTCATTTCCTCGGCATGGGCAGGCATCAGGGTCGTTTGCAGACCGAACAGCAGGGCGGCCGCCGCCGGCGCAAGCATGATTTTGCGGGTCGTACGCATGGGAGTTCTCCTTTGGAATTTATCTGGAGGCGGGGTTCAGAGTTTCAATGTCCTCAGCCGTAACGCATTCGCGATGACCGACACTGACGACAGGCTCATCGCCGCCGCTGCCAGCATCGGCGACAACAGCATGCCGGTTACGGGGTAGAGCACGCCGGCCGCGACCGGCACGCCAAGCGCGTTGTAGAGGAAGGCGAAGAACAGGTTCTGGCGGATATTGCCAAGCGTCGCCTGCGCCAGTTTTCTCGCGCGTACGATCCCGTTCAGGTCGCCCTTGACCAGCGTGATGCCCGCGCTTTCCATCGCCACGTCGGCGCCGGTGCCCATGGCGATGCCGACGTCGGCCGTGCTGAGAGCCGGCGCGTCGTTGACGCCGTCGCCAGCCATCGCCACTACCGAGCCGCGGGCGCGAAGATCCTCGATCAGCGCCGCCTTGGCCTCGGGCAGCAGGCCGGCGCGCACCTGGTCGATGCCGAGTTTCTGGGCGATGGCGTTTGCGGTGCGCTGGTTGTCGCCGGTCGCCATGATGATGGTGAGGCCCTGCGCGTGCAGCGCCTTGATCGCCCCGGCCGTGGTCGC
>JBARYG010000042.1:0-12433 GCA_049647745.1 Mesorhizobium sp. | reverse complement strand
GAATTAAGGAATACTGTTCCAATATACCATGTCTCGTGGAATCAGATTCCAATTCCTGCCTGAAATAACGAAAAAGTTAACACCCAATTCACCCGCCACCGGCGTCGATGGTCGGGAACCATATCCGCGCGCTGCACGTTATTGGCGTTGTAGGGCGCCGGGCCGGGATTTCAAGCGCAAGGCCGGACGTTCGCAAACAGGCACAGCTTGGAGCGGGAGCGCCGAAATGATGCAAGACAACGCCGGCCGTAGCTTTATTCGCAACGCAATGAAGGCCCCCTATCTGGAGCGTGACGAGGAACACCGGCTGGCGGTACGCTGGAAAGAGGACAACGACCAGAATGCGCTGCACCGGATGACCGTCGCGCATATGCGCCTTGTCATTTCCATGGCAACCAAATTCCGGCATTTCGGCCTGCCTACCAGTGACCTGATCCAGGAAGGCCATGTCGGTCTGCTGGAAGCGGCGGCCCGCTTCGATCCTGAGCGCGACGTGCGTTTCTCCACCTATGCGACGTGGTGGATACGTGCGTCCATGCAGGACTACATCCTGCGCAACTGGTCGATCGTACGCGGCGGCACCAGCTCGGCGCAAAAAGCCCTGTTCTTCAACCTGCGGCGCCTGCGCGCCCGCCTTGCAACCGGGGCCGAGCCGATTACCAACGAGATGCTGTACCGGCAGGTGTCGACGGCGCTGGGTGTTTCGGAAGCCGACGTCGCCATGATGGATTCCAGGCTTTCCGCGCCCGACAGCTCGCTCAACGCCCCGCTTGCCGACGATGCCGGGGCTGCGGAGCGGATAGATTTCCTGATTTCGGAAGACCCGTTGCCCGATGAGGTCGTCGGCGACACCATCGATGTCGAGCGGCGCGCAGTCTGGCTGAGGGCCGCCCTTCTGGCGCTCAATGCCCGCGAGCTCAGGATCATCGAGGAACGCCGGCTGAGCGACGAAGGCGCCACGCTGGAGGCGCTGGGCGAGCAACTGGGCATCTCCAAGGAGCGTGTACGCCAGATCGAGGTTCGCGCCATGGAGAAGCTCAAGCTGGCGCTGGTCAAGCAGAACCCGGAATTTCTCGCAGCCTGAACGATGACGAGCCGTCGCGAGAAACATGATCCTAGCGCTGCCCGCCTGATCAGAACATTTTCGAGATTGCCATGGCGATGACCGTGATGGCGAGAAGAACGGCTGCGATCCGTTCGCCCCGGACCGCCCGCCTGACCGGCGTGGAAACGGCATCAGCAGAGACGGGTTGACGACGGGCGCCGCCAACCAGCGCTCCCTGAACACCAGCCGCAATAATTGCCGCAATGGCCCCGATTGCCAACACGCGCTCCTGGCTGCCGAAATACCCTTCATGGAAGATATGCCAGAGCAGTGCGCCGGAGAGGACCGCGATCGTCGCGGCCCCCATCTGCGGACCGAACAGCGACATTGCGGAGCGGCCATCGCCGGTGCGTGCCAGTACGAAGGTCGAACCGGCCCAGAATACGCCGGACAGCACGTGAACTGCCAGGGCAAGCATGAAAAGAACCTGCATGATGGTCTCCTGCCAACTGCGATGCCCGGCCGCCGGTGCAGGCATATTAATAGATATCGAATCGTTTGATGTCAATCAATTAGACGTTCCCTGATTTCGTGCTACGTATCTTCCATGTCTCAGCCGATTTCGAAACCCATAGGCCTCGACCTTGCCCAGACGGCGAAAACCGTAAGCCGCGCTTTCGATGATGCGCTGGCATCCAACGGCGGCTCTTTACCGATCTGGTCGGTCCTGATTTCGGTGAAGTCGCGCCTGGGAGACAACCAGCGTGAAATGGCGCAGTCGATCGGCATACAGGGCGCAACCCTGACACACCACCTCAACACGATGGAAGCGGACGGCCTGCTGACCAGACGGCGGGACCCGTCCAATCGCCGCGTCCATCTGGTCGAACTGACGGCGGCCGGAGAGGCCCTGTTCCAGCGCCTGCGTGATACGGCGATGGATTTCGACCGGCGCTTGCGCAGTGGCTTTTCCCAGGCCGATCTCGACAGGCTGTACGAGATGCTTGCGAAGTTGCGCGACAACATCGGTGAGGTGGCTCCCGAAAACGGCACCAAACCGACGCCGCCCGCAACCGCCGGGCGGTAATCGGCCTCCCTCCGTCCGGCTCTATTTGTCGGTGACGATCTTCACCTTTTCGCCGGCCGATACGCTGGCGCCGGGCGACATCGCGTTCAGCACCAGGAACAGGTCGAGCTTGCGGTCGACGCCGATCATCATGGCCGACAGCGAACCGACCGTCTGGCCCGGCTGCACGGTGACGACGCGGATATGCAGAGGCTTCAGCGCCGCCTTCTCGGCAGCGCTCAGCACGCGGAAGCTGCCGCTGACCGAGCGGGCCACGGCGTCGAGCGACGTGCTGGCGATGGGGGCCGCCGTCAAAAGCCGGTAGACTTGGCCGTTGGCGCGGATGACCGCGATATCGAACTGCCAGCCGTCCGCCCGCGCTTTCGCCGTGGCCGCTTCATTGCCGTCGATGGTTTCCTCGCGCACGCTGGCGTCATCGAGGCCGGCAACCCAGCCGCTGCGGATATAGTCGGGCAGCGAACGGTTCTTGTCGATCGACACGCCGTCGAAGCGCACAGCCATGTCGCCCGGTCCGGTCGCCGTTACCGCCGCGGCGGAATTATCGATGATGAAGCCATCCGGCACCGAAAACGAAATGCCAAGCTTGGGGTGCAGGAAGGTATTGCCGCGCACATAGCCTTCGTCAGGGGTGTCGCCGTAGAGCAGGCCGTCTATGCCGGCAAGGAAGGAATCGCGGTCGACGGTGCCGACGCCGGGCGGCCCGAATTCGCGGGCGTGGCGCTGCGCAAGCTCGATGCGCTGCGGCGTGTTGGGGTGCGTCGCCAGAAAGTCGAGGCTGGCATCGGTGGCGCCGCTGATCGAACGGAAATCGGTATAGGCCGACATCGATTGCAGGAAGCGGCCGGCCGCATAGGGATCGTAGCCGGCCTCGCCCACCGACTTGATGCCGATGGCATCGGCCTCCAGTTCCTGGTTGCGCGAGAACTGCGCCATCCTGAGCTTGCCGCGGATCAGCGCCGCCTTGGCGGTTGGGCTGTCGCCGAGCACGTCGGAGACCACCTTGGTCGCCAGCACTTCCTCGGCTTCCTTCTGCTGGCGCTGCAGGCCGTGATTGGCGGTGACGTGACCCATCTCATGGGCGATGACGGCGGCCAGTTCCGCCGAATCGTTGGCCAGCGCCAAAAGGCCGCGCGTGATGTAGAGATAGCCGCCCGGCAGCGCGAAGGCGTTGACGTTGGGCGAATTGAGGATGGTGATGCGGTAGGTCTGGGTCGGGTTGGCCGACACGGTGGTCAGGCTGCCGACCACCTTGGCGACCATGCGCTCCAGCTTCGGGTCGGAATATTCGCCGCCATAGGTAGCCAGGATGCGTGGGTGCTGGGCCTTGGCCAGTTCGGCAAGCTTGCTGTTGGCGGCGACATTATCGACCGTGATCGGCTTGTTCGACGGCTGGAAGGCGGATGCCTGGATATCGGGCGCGGCCAGCTGGCATCCCGCCAAAGCCACGGCAAGGCAGGCCAGTGCGCCAAGGCGCACCAGCGAATTCGTTTTCGGCTTATAGGAACCGGTCAGCAGATCGGTTTCCTTTCGGGTCATGGCTTCTGATTCGAATATAAACGTTTTCGAGCCGGTTTTCTTTCCGGGATCCTGTTACCGGGCGCTCGCAGCAAGAATCGGACGGATCGGCCGGAACTAGCCACACTCAACCTTGCATGGCAACCGACAGCCATAGCACCTTCGCCGGTCTTGGCCGTAAATTATGTCCGCTTTCGGGCAATATCGCGTGATCGGTCGCCCGCCATGTCCGACCCGATATAGCGCTTGAAGACTTCAGGTCCAGAGCCGTTGAAAAAATCCTCCGCCAGCCCGGCTGCGGCAACCGTGCCATTCTCCAGGAACACCATCGCCTGCGCGATACGGCGGGCATCCTCCGGCTGGTGCGTGACGAAAAGCACGGTCATGGCGCGCTCGGCCTGCAGGCCGGCGACAAGATCGAGCATATCTTCCCGGAGCGCCGGCCCAAGCGAGGCGAAGGGTTCGTCGAGCAGCAGCACCGGGCGTTCGCGCACCAGCACCCGCGCCAGCGCCACCCGCTGGCGCTCGCCGCCGGAAAGCTCGCGCGGAAGCCGCTTTTCCTTGCCTGCCAACCCGGTGCGGGAAAGCGCTTGCTCGACCGCCACGCGATCCGCCTCGCCAAGCTTCAGGGCCGGCGAGCGGCCGAGGCCGACATTCTGCTCGACGCTCAGATGGGCAAAAAGGTTATTCTCCTGAAACACCATCGACACCGGCCGCCTGGCAGGCGGAAGGGCGGTGACATCCTCGCCGCCGATCAGCACGCGGCCGGATTGTGGCGTCTCGAACCCGGCGACGATATTAAGCAGCGTCGACTTTCCCGAACCGCTCGGCCCCATGACAGCCGTGATGGTTGCCGCAGCGAACTCGACATTGAAGGAAAGCGGCGCTTCGCCATAGCTAAAAGCCGTCTTGTCGAGGCGCACGCCTGCGCGTTTCTTGTCCATGCCGGCGTTCATGACGGCCTTTCCTTTCCGAGCCGCCCGGCTGCGAGCATCAAAAGCAGGCAGACGAGGCCAAGCAGCAGCGCCAGGCCGGCAGCGTCCGCAGTACGGTAGCTGCCCATGCGCGCCAGCAGAAGATAGGGCAGCGTCTGCACCGAATCGCTGCCAAACAGCGCGATGACGCCGAGATCGCCGAGCGACAGCGCCATGGCGAAGGCGAAGGCGGTAGCGAGCGGGCGGCGAAGCGTCGGCCAATCCACCCATCTGAGCCGGTCCCAGCCCGAAACGCCGAGCAGTGCACACAGCTTTTCGTGGCGCTCGCTTGCCGCGTCATAGGCGGGGCGGATGGCACGAAGGGCGAACGGCATCGCCATCACCGCATTGACCGTAACGACCATGACGGGAGCGACGGCAAAAACGTCGGCGCCATGGCGAAGCAGCAGGAACCAGCCGGCGCCGATGACGATGGGGGGCACCACCAGTACGAAACCGGCGCCGGTATCGGCGGCATGTTCGAGCAGCGACTTTTTCACGCTGCCCTTGCGCCGAAGCGCCAGCGAGCGCCTCATCGAGACCAGCGCCAGGGAAAGGGTTGCCGACAGAAGCGCCGACAGAAGCGCCAGCACGATGCTGGTCAGCGTCGCCTGCCGCACCGCGTCCTCGCCCGCCAGCCGGGTGAGGTCGGCGTGAAGACCGGCGGCGACAGTGGCCGCCATCGGCCCGGCGACAAACAGCAGCGAAAGCAGGATCAGGGCGGCGTCCAGCACCGTCTCGCGCCTGCCCGGCGAGAAAAAGCGACGCGGCGCGACCGGCAGATTGGCGTCGCCGACAGTGTTGGCGCCAAGCTGCGTGAGCGCCAACACCACGGCAAAGGTGAGCAATATCTGCAACACGGTCAGCGCGACGGCGCGCGCCGGATCGAAGTCGAAGCGTAGCGCCTGGTAGATGGCCACCTCCAGCGTCGTCGCGCGCGGCCCACCGCCCAGCGTCAAAACGATGGTGAAGGAGGTGATGCACAGCATGAAGACAAGACCCGCGACACCCGGAAGGGCCTGCCGCAGCGCCGGCCATTCGATCAGCCGGAAGGCGGATCGCGAGCCCATGCCAAGCTGGCTCGCCAGCCGCCACTGGTCGGCCGGCACCGTCTGCAACGCTTCGAGAAACAGCCGCACGGCGAGCGGCAGGTTGAAGAACACATGCGCGACGAGGATGCCGGCAATGCCATAGATGCCCGGCCAGCTTTCACCGCCGAGCGCCGAAAAGAAGCCGGCGAAATAACCGGCACGGCCATAGAGCGCAAGAACGCCGAGCGCGACCACGATCGCCGGCAGCGCCAGTGGCACGGCGAAGAGTTGCAGGATCAGGCCGCGGCCGAAAAAGCGCGGATGCCGGGACAAAGCGCGCGCCACGAACAGCGCCGGCAGCACCGACAGCAATGTCGAAAGTGCCGCCTGCCACAGCGTGAAACGAACGACACGATAAAGATAAGGATCGAAAGCCGCGACCGCGCCGGAGGTATCGTGCGCTCCCTCAACGGCGAGGCCGACGATGGCCCCGCCGATGAGGATGGTAACGAAAGCAAGCGCGGCGACACCGGCAGCGATGCGGGGATCGGCGGAGCGGAAAGGCGGACGCTGCACCGCGCTCAATCCATCGTCACTTGCTCATCACGCTGAGCCATTCGTCCACCCAGGCCTTGCGGTTTTGGGCGACTTCCTCGGGCGAAAAAAGCAGCGTTTTGGCCGGTTTCACCAGCTTGTCGAACACCGGATCGAGCGGCTTGTCCATTTTGCCGGCGGGATACATCCACTGGGTTTCGGGGACGGCATCCTGGAATTTGGGTCCGGTCATGAACGCCATGAACTTCTGCGACAGCGGGTTTTTCGCACCCATGGTGGTGACCCCGGCGACCTCGATCTGGAGATAGTGGCCCTCGGCAAAGGACGCGGCCTGGTAGCGGTCGGTCTTTTCCGCGATCATGTGATAGGCGGGCGACGTGGTGTAGGACAGCACCATCGGCGCTTCGCCCTTGGTGAACAGGCCATAGGCCTCGCTCCACCCCGGCGTCACCGTCAGCACGCGACCTTTAAGCTTCGCCCAGGCTTCCGGCGCCTTGTCGCCATAGACCGACCTCATCCACAAAAGCAGGCCCAGGCCCGGCGTCGAGGTGCGCGGGTCCTGGATAACGATTTTCTGTGCGGGGTCGCCTTCGACCAGTTCCTTCAGACTCTTCGGTGGGTTCTTCATCGCCTGCGTGTCGTAGACAACGGCAAAATAGCCGTAGTCGTAGGGCACGAAAGTATCGTCGCTCCAGCCACCCGGAACGGTCACTTCCGACACCGCGCCGTGCGGCACGAACAGGCCGGTCGCCTTGGCTTCGGCGGTGAGGTTGGTGTCGAGGCCAAGCACCACGTCGGCCTTGGTCGAAGTGCCTTCCAGCCTGACGCGGTTGAGCAGCGCGACACCGTCGGCCACCGAAACGAAATCAACCTCGCAGCCGCATTCGGCCTCGAAATTCTTCTTTACCTGCGGCCCCGGACCCCATTCGGCGGTGAAGCTTTCATAGGTGTAGACGGTGAGTTTTTCCTTCGCCGAGGCGGGAGAAACCAAAAGCGACAGAATGGGAACAATAAGCAGGAACAAAATGCGCATCGGCGCCTCCTTCGCAAGCGTTGAAAGGAATTGAGGCGTCGGGCTACCGAAGCATCTAATCCCTCCGCCGGTACAAACCGGATCAGGTTCAGCGGGTTGGCATTCTCGCCTCTCAGCCGGCACGCGAAGATCGCGCCCGGCACCCCGTTAGAGCGCCATGAGACATAGGGCTGCATGGGGACGGAGGCAAGCGGTAGTTTGCGGCGGCGGTGCAGGCGCGGCCTTCCGTTTCCGGCGCCGCCCTGATAGAGGCCTCGCTCATGAGCCAATTCACCATCCTGCTAGGCGGCGATCTTACGCGCACGCCCCTGCTTGAACGGCAGATAGAAGGCACCCGCATCATCGCCGCAGACGCCGGCATAGGCCATGCCGCCATGCTCGGGCTGACGCCGGAACTGTGGGTCGGCGATTTCGATTCCATACCGCCGCACCTGCCGGGGCGTCTCGCCTCGGTGCCGCGCCAGACCTTTCCAGCCGAAAAGGACAAGACCGACGGCGAACTGGCGATCGAAGCAGCGTTTGACCGGGGCGCGACCTCGCTCATTCTTGCCGGCGCCTTCGGCGGCGCGCGCGCCGACCATGCCTTCCTGCACCTGGCGCTGGCCGACCGGCTGGCGGAAGGCGGAACCGCAGTGCTGCTGACCAGTGGCGCGCAGGAAGGCGTGCCGCTATCGTGCGGCGGCCCTCATGAATTCGACTATGCCGACGGCACGCTGTTTTCGATCCTCGGTTTTTCCGCCCTTTCAGGGCTCACCGTAGAGGGCGCCAAATGGCCACTCGACCGGGTCGAGGTGGCGTTCGGCTCGTCACTGACGCTCTCCAACGAAGTCAAGGGCAGGCTGCGCATCACCCTTGGCAGCGGCCGCGCCATGCTGCTTGCGCACCCTTATCCGCTGGCGGGAAGTTAAAAAGATGGCCCCTCCGCTGCTCAACCTCGACGGAATAAGACTGACCTTCGGCGGCACGCCGCTGCTAGACGGCGCCGGCCTGTCGGCATCGGCCGGCGACAAGATTGCGCTGGTCGGCCGCAACGGTTCCGGCAAATCGACGCTGCTGAAAATCGCTGCAGGCCTGATCGAGCCGCAGGACGGTGAAGTGTTTCGCCAGCCGACCGCGACCATCCGCTACCTGCCGCAAATGCCGGACATGGAGGGGTTCGAGAACGTGCGCGCCTATGTCGAGGCAGGCCTGGGGCCCGCTGACGACCCGCACCGCGCCACCTACCTGATGGAGCATCTGGGGCTGACCGGAGAGGAAAAGCCGGCCGACCTTTCGGGCGGCGAGGCGCGCCGCGCGGCCCTTGCCCGCGTCATGGCGCCGGAACCCGATATCCTGCTGCTCGACGAGCCGACCAACCATCTCGATCTCCAGGTCATCGAGTGGCTGGAGGAGGAACTGGTCAGGACTTCCTCCGCCCTGATCGTCATTTCGCACGACCGCCGTTTCCTCGAACGGATATCGCGCGCCACTGTCTGGCTCGATCGCGGCCAGACGCGGCGGCTGGACAAGGGTTTCGGCCATTTCGAGGCATGGCGCGACCAGGTATTGGAAGAAGAAGAGCGCGAGCAGCACAAACTCGGCCGCCAGATCGTGCGCGAAGAGCATTGGCTGCGCTATGGCGTGACCGCACGGCGCAAGCGCAACATGCGCCGCCTCGGCGAATTGCAGGAAATGCGCCAGCGCCACCGCAGCCATCGCGGCGCCGAGGGCACGGCAACCATGGTCGCCAGCGATGCGAACGAATCCGGCAAGCTGGTCATCGAGGCAAAAAATATCGGCAAGAGCTTTGGCGACCTCACCGTGGTCAGAGGCTTTTCGACACGCATCCAGCGCGGCGACCGCGTCGGCCTGGTCGGGCCGAACGGCGCCGGCAAGACGACGCTCCTGAAGATGCTGACCGGCGAACTGGAACCGGACACCGGCTCGGTGCGGCTCGGCGTCAACCTCGAGATCGCGACCCTCGACCAGAAGCGCGAAGCGGTCGACCCCGCCGAGACGCTGGCGCAGTATCTCACCGACGGGCGCGGCGAAAACCTCGTCATCAACGGCGAACAGCGTCACGTCGTCTCCTACATGAAGGACTTTTTGTTCAAGGCCGATCAGGCGCGCACCCCTGTCCGGGAACTGTCCGGCGGCGAGCGGGCGCGGCTCATCCTGGCGCGGGTACTGGCGCGCCCGGCCAACCTTCTGGTGCTGGACGAACCGACCAACGACCTCGACATGGAGACGCTGGAACTTCTGCAGGAACTGGTGGCGGGTTTTGCCGGCACGGTCATCCTGGTCAGCCACGACCGCGATTTCCTCGACCGCACCGTCACCAGCGTGATCGCGCCGGTCGGCGACGGAAGCTGGATCGAATATGCCGGCGGCTATTCCGACATGCTGGCGCAGCGCGGCGGCACCAGGCTGGACGACCGCAAGGCCCGCGCCCGGACAGAGGCCGCCTCACCCGACAAACCGGAACCGTCTGCCCCGAAAGGCCCGGCGAAAAAACTGTCGTTCAAGCAGAAATTCGCGCTGGAGAACCTGCCCAAGAAGATCGAGGCCGTAACCGAATCCATCGCCCGACTGGAAAACAACATCGCCGACCCGGCCTATTACGAGCGCGACCCGGCCTCGTTCCAGAAGACGATCGCCGCCCTCGACAAGGAACGCGCCACGTTGGCGACGCTGGAAGAAGAGTGGCTGGAACTGGAGATGCTCAGGGAAGAACTCGAAGGCTGAGCCTGCCCTTAAGCACAGGCCCTTACTTGCGGTGGTTGCCGGCAAATGCGGCGCTGACGCCGAGGCCGATAAACAATATGCCGCTGATGTAACGCTCGAAGCGCAGATAGGCTGTGCTGCGGCGCAGCCGATCGCCCAGCGTTCCCGCCGCGAAGGCGTAGCAGCCGTCGCTGATCAGGCCCAGTCCAGTGAAGACGAGGCCGAGGAAGGCGATCTGCATGGCGATATGGCCACGCCCGACCTCGACGAACTGCGGCAGGAAGGCGAGGAAGAACAGCGCCGTCTTCGGGTTGAGCAGGTTGACGACGAAGCCTTCGCGAAACAGCCGCGCATGGCTGCGCGGCTTGAGGGCGACGTCGATATCCGGATTGTCCTCGCGGCTGAATATCTTGCGCAGCCCGATCCAGATCAGATAGGCGGCACCGGCATATTTGACGATCGAAAAGGCGATCGCCGAGGACGCCAGCAGCGCCGAAAGGCCGAACGAAGCCGCCGCGACATGCACCAGCGTCGCAGAATGGATGCCAAGGTCCGAGACGAAGCCCGCCGTCCTGCCTTGCGCCATCGAGCGGGCGACGATGTAGAGCACCGACGGGCCGGGAACGACCAGCAGCACCAGCGCTGCGACGACAAACAGGCCGATACTGCCGGCGCTCGGTATGACGATGTCCATGGGAAGCTCCGCTTCAACCGGTATATCTAAGAGCAAGATCCGGCCGAAGGGAAGAGATTAGAGCACGTCGCCCAAAAGTGCGCAGCGGTTTTGGGATAACGACATGCGTAAAAACAAAAGCTTACAGCACGACACCTGAACCCGATCACGCGTCGCGCTGTAACGCATGTGGCTGTGCCCGCGCTTGCGGTATTGGCCCGCATAGCTTTGACGCGCTCGAGGCGTCGGCGATTGCAGCCTACGAAGCCTCTTCCTCGATCGGCAACTGCGCCACCGCTTGCGCGCCGCCGTTCATCAGCGCCGCCAGTTGGTGACCGACGGCGACCGCGGCAACGCACAGCACGACCGACGCCGCAATGTTCACCGCCGCCCTGGTCAGCGCACCCTGCCGCAGCAGGTCCAGCGTCTGCAGGCTGAACGACGAAAACGTCGTATAGCCGCCGCAGATGCCGATCATGACGAACAGCCGCCAGTTTTCCGATATCGGAAAACGGCCATGCGCGAGCGTCAGCGTGCCGAAGAAGCCGATAATGAACGACCCGGTGATGTTGATGACGATAGTGCCCCACGGCATCTGGCCGCTGATCGGCAAAGCGACGACGGAAATGACGTAACGGCCGAGCGTGCCGAGGGCACCGCCGGCCATGACGATCAGGCAAGTGGTAAAGGACATCCAGGTTTCCTCTCGAGGGCGGCCACGAAAAAGCCCGCCGGGCGGCGGGCGTTTCAAGACACACCCCTACCGCCGGTTGCAGCGACAGGAGTCATCAGCCCTCATGGGCGGTTTGGCAAAGAAGCGTGGACAGCATGGCTTGCGATCCAGACTTATCCGGGCCGTCGGGGGAACCCCATCCCCATCATCCAGACGATAGCACAGGCCGGCCGCGCCCGCCAGCCACAGCGGCCGCGCGGGCCTTATCCCGCCGTCTTGGCCTGCCAGGCTTTCAGCGCCTCGTCGAACACCTTCTCGCCGGGAATGCCCTTCTCCATGGTGAACAAGGCCCGGCGCCCGGATTTGTAGATGATCGGAATGTCGATCCAGTCCTGGTTGCGCAGCAAGGTCAGGTTGGCCTGCTCGTCTGCCTTCGTGTCGTTGAGCGCCACCAGGAAGAAACCGTCGGCGATCTTGGCGGGAATGCCGATCAGCGGGCTGCCGGCGTCCTGTTCCGAAGTCTTCATGGCCACGCGCAGGATATTGTCGATGCCGCCACCCTCGAACCCGTCGGGCGTCAGGAAGATCAGCTCGATGATGTGGCTGGCCGGCAGCGTCTCGTCGGCGTTGCGGCGAATGGTCATGCGAAGTTGCACGTTCTTGCCCGGAATGGTCGCCTCGGCGCGGATCGCCGGTTCCGGCGGCGCGTCGCCACCGGGCGATTCCTGGACCAGCGACCAGACGATGCTGCCGGGCTCCGCCGAGCCCTGCGCGACATTGGTGCGTTCCTCATAGAAGATCGCCTTCTGGCCGACCGCAACCGCCGGTTGCTCGGGCGTTGGGGTCGGGGCCGCGGGCGCGGCGGTTCCGTCTGCCCCTGCAGAAGCTGGCGTTTCGCCCGCGGCGGCCGGTGCCGTCGTATCCGGCACGGCGGGGGCCGAAGGAGCGGGCTTGGGCGGCGGGGTCGTCAGCGCCACAACGGAAGTGCCTTCGCCGACCGTGCTTTCGCCGCCGGCGGGGCCGGGATCGATCTCTTTTCCTTCCGGGGTCAGACGCTGGGTGAACTTGGGCGTCTCGCCGCTATCGGCGGCAGCCGGGGCGGCGGTCGGGGCCGTGGGCGCGGTGGTTCCGTTCGCGGCGGCAG
>JBARYG010000041.1:0-3432 GCA_049647745.1 Mesorhizobium sp. | reverse complement strand
CGCTGGCCGGCCGCGCGCTGGAAGCCGGCACCTGGGCGCTTGAAACGGTCCAGATCCGCGATTTCGCCGCCGATCGCCACCGCACCGTCGACGACACGCCCGCCGGCGGCGGTGCCGGCATGGTCATGCGCGCCGACGTGCTGGCCAGGGCCATCGACCATGCCTCGCCTGAAGGCGATACCCGCCCTCGCCTTTTGATGAGCCCGCGCGGAAAGCCGCTGACGCAGGCCCGCGTGCGCGAGCTGGCGACAGGCCCCGGCGCGGTGATCGTCTGCGGCCGCTTCGAGGGCGTCGACCAGCGCGTGATCGAGGCGCGGGAGCTGGAGGAAGTCTCGGTCGGCGATTTCATCCTTTCCGGCGGCGAACCCGCGGCGCTGGTTCTGCTCGACGCGGTGGTGCGCCTGTTGCCCGGCGTCATGGGCAACGAGCGTTCCGGTGAGGAAGAAAGCTTTGAAAACGGCCTGCTCGAGCACCCGCATTACACGCGGCCACAGGAATTCGAAGGCCTCTCCATTCCCGACGTGCTGACTTCGGGCAACCACGCGAAAATCGCGGCATGGCGGCGCGCCGAGTCCGAAAAGCTGACGCGCGAGCGCCGACCGGACCTGCTCTAGCAATTCCAGGAAAAGTGGGAGCCGGTTTTCCGTCCGGAATTGCGTAGCGATAAATAGATCAGACATTCCACAACCGGAGGGTGTTGGAAGACTCCAACCCGGCTCAGGGCTTGACGAAATAATAGACGGCCAAGAACAGGCCGACCGCGATGACGAAAGCGCGCACGACGCCTTGCGGAACCCGCTTGGCGATCCAGACGCCCGAATAACCGCCGATCGCACCGCCGGGGATCATCACGATCGCCTCCGGCCAGGCCACCACCCCGCCGGCGACGAAGACGACGATGGCAAGCGAGGCGATTACCATGGCCAGCATGTTCTTCAGCGCGTTGATGCGGTGATAGTCGCCGCTTTCGGTGAGGCCCAGCGTCGCCAGCATCATCACGCCCATGCCGGCGCCGAAGAAACCGCCATAAATCGCGGTGAAGAATTGCGCGATGGAGCCGGTCAGCGATCCCACCTTGGGCTCGCCGGAAATCTTCGGCTTGGGCTTCAGCCATGGACCGACGGCGAACAGGGCGGTTGCCGCCAGCAGCAGCCATGGCACCAGCGCCTTGAAGGACGCGCTGTCCAATGCCAGCAGGATGAGCGAGCCGACCAGCGCGCCGACGGCCGAGATGGCGCATAAAAGCAGCGCGCCGCGCCAGAACAGCTTGATGTCGGTCCAGTAGGCCAGCGTCGAGGTGATGTAGCCAGGAAATTGCGTCACCGAGGAAGTGGCGTTGGCAAGGATAGGCGGCGTCCCGAGCAGCGACATGGCGCCGAAGGTGATGAAGGTGCCGCCGCCGGCCATCGCATTGACGATGCCCGACAGATAGCCGGCAAGGAAAAGAATGGTCGCATCGACAAGGGACATGGAAGGCTCACCGCGACGGGGAGGGGAAAAATTGCGCCGATCCGGCGCCTTGCTTTGTGCGCATCATCGATATAGACGGCCCGCGCTAGGCTCAATGACGAAAAAGTCTCGGGCCAAGACGTGACAAAGCCGCAAAATGCCTGTATGTGCGCGCTCGAACCGGGAGAAACCCTGCCGGATCACGAAAAACGACCCGTCAACAAGGACGGTGTAGTCGCCCCTGCCGGATGTTTTCGAACGGACGGCATAGCCGAGCGGTCATTGGAACTGCAAGGCGAGCGCAGGGCGCTCTGGCTGTCGGAAGAACAAGAAGTGGATTTTTGAGATGGATATCATCCGTCAGCTCGAGGCCGAACAGGCCGCCAAGATCGAAGCCAAGCGTACGCTCCCCGAATTCCAGCCCGGCGACACCGTGCGCGTTAACGTGCGCGTCACCGAAGGCAGCCGTACCCGCGTGCAGGCCTATGAAGGCGTCGTCATCGCCCGCTCCGGCGCCGGCATTCAGGAAAGCTTCACCGTCCGCAAGATTTCCTACGGTGAAGGCGTCGAGCGCGTATTCCCGGTTTATTCGCCGATGGTCGAAGGCGTCGAGATCGTGCGCCGCGGCAAGGTTCGCCGTGCCAAGCTCTATTACCTGCGCGACCGTCGCGGCAAGTCGGCCCGCATCTCGGAAAACACCGGCGTACGCGCCCGCAGGCTGAACGATGCCGAGCGTGATGCGCTGCATGCCGAAAAGGCCCGCATCGAGGCCGAGAAGGTAGCCGCCGCCGAAGCGCTGGCCGCCGAAAAGGCCGCGCAGGAAGCCGCCGAGAAGAAGGCCGCCGACGAGGCTGCAAAGGCTGCCGAAGCAGCCGCAGCCGCAGAACCGGCCGCGGAATAAGCTTCTGCCAATTGTTTGATGAAAAAGGCGGCTCCGGCCGCCTTTTTCATTTGCACTGTAGCCGACCGGCAAGCGCGGCGGAGCCGCCTCCACTTACTTTTCAAGCACAATGACACCGGGCATCGAAAGGTCGCCGGAGGCAACGTCGTGGACGCCGGTTACGCACAACAACGGCGCCTTGCCTTCCCCATTCACCTGCAATTCCGCGGTAACGGCGTCGAACGACACACCCTCCCCGCCCTTGACCGGCACGGTGATCCGCGCCGTCTTGCCTTTCAGAACCGGCGACATGCCGGGGCTGTCCAGCGCCAGCGGCAGCATCGGCGCGGTCGGCGGCAAAAGGTCGACGCCCGGCGACACGTCTCGTACTTTCAGGCCGGCACCGCAACTATCGGCCTTTTCCAGCACAACCCAGTGCGAATGCCAGTCGGCGCCGTCATTGGCGGGATCGCCGTCGCCATTCTCGTCGAACAGCGGTGTGTCGTCGAAATCCGGGTGGGCCGTTACGGCGAGCGCCAGAATGCCGGACTTTTCGGCGAAGCCGACGGCGGACGGATCGAAACCGGTCGGCCAGACATAGGCGGTTACCTTCGCACCGTGCAACTCGCCGGTCGCTTGTGGCTTCACCGACCCCGCTTCGCCAGCCAGCTCCATCATGAAAGTCGAGAGCCGGCCGTCAGTGGTGGCCGAAGCGGATGTGATGTCGAACGCGGCCGGCTTCGAGGGGTCGACAGCGCTTTCGATGCCGTGGGCAAAGGCTGACTGGCTCACGGCAAGGAGCGCCGCAGCAGCCAAAAGAGTGGTTTTCATGATTCCTCCTAATAGTATTGAGTCGATACCATACTCCCAGTATCAGGGGAGAAGACGCATTGCAAGATTGGTATTGTTACGATACTAACGGCTATGCGCACGGACGGCGAAACCATCGAACTGATTGAGCGGCTGGCGCGGCTGGTCACCAATGAAGGCCATGCGCATGGCCTGAAGCCGGCGCAGTGGGAAGCGCTGCGTTATCTGGCCCGCGCCAACCGCTTTTCGCGAACGCCGGGCGGGCTGACCGCCTATCTTGGCCTCACCAAGGG
>JBARYG010000040.1:0-14779 GCA_049647745.1 Mesorhizobium sp. | reverse complement strand
TCGGCCTGTTTCTTGCGCTGCTCGGCGTCGGCGGCCGCCTGTTTGGCGTCGAGCGCTGCCTGCTTCGCATCTGCTTCCGCCTTGGCTTTTGCCGCTTGCTGCCGTTCTTGTTCGGCCTTGGCGTCATCGGCGGCTTTCGCGGCAGCCCTTGCGGCCTTTTTTGCCGCACGTGCCTCTTCCAGCCCGGCGCGCGACGTCAGGCCATAGTCGAGATAGGCGAACTGGTTGCACCAGATGACGGCGACGAAAGACAAGACGCAGACCACGGCCGAAATCATCGTTTGCCTGAGGCCGCTTCTACGCCAGCGCGGCACGATGATCCTCAGCAGCGATATGGCCAACCATAGCGCGGAAATCGCCCAGACGATTGCCGCGACCAGCACTCCGGTCTCGAACATGTCCCGTCCCCCGGAGCGATCTTCACTCAAAATTGCCGGCAGGTAAACGAAATTGAGATCGGGATACCTAGCGCAACGCCGGAGCGGCCTCCGGGGACTATTGCGCGCGTATCGTTTCGATGGCGGCGAACCGTTTCAGAAATTCGTCCTGCGCCGAAACGGTCGAGCGCGGTTCGAGATCGAAGCGATCGGCGGAAAAGCCGCGCGGCCGCCCGAAGAATTCCGCCGCTTCCGTTATCGAGAAACCGGCGAGCTTCGTCGCCTCGAAATAGGCGGCAATCTGGTCGGCCCGCTTTATTTCCCTGCGCAGGTCGGCGGAAAGCTCGGCCGGCAGCGAAAAGCGCAGATGGATGGCACGTTGCAGGCGGCCCTCGCAATCCTTGTAGCTGCCGCCCATCACCGATTTGAACGGCGAGATCATGTCGCCGATGACATACTCCGGTGCGTCGTGCAGCAGCGCGGCAAGCCGGGCCTCAGGGGACGCGCCGGGCAGGATTTCGCAAAACAGTGCTTCGACCAGCAGCGAGTGCTGGGCGACGGAAAAGGCGTGGTCACCGCGCGTCTGGCCGTTCCAGCGGGCAACGCGGGCAAGGCCGTGGGCGATATCGGTGATTTCGATGTCGAGCGGCGAGGGGTCGAGCAGGTCGAGCCTTCGCCCAGACAGCATGCGCTGCCAGGCGCGGGCCGGCGCGCCGGCTCGGTCGGCAGCCATCAGGCGTCCTCCGCGCCGGCCTGCTGCGGAAAGGTGAAGGTCGCCCAGTCGGGAATGGCAAGCGTTATCGCCATGTCGCCGGCCGCGATGGTCTGCCCCGTATCCATGGCATCCTTGACCCGGTCGATGCGCACGATGGCGAGACCTTGGTTGCCCGCCACAGACCCGAGGACGCCGAGCGCCTTGCCGGCCGAGTTGATCTCCGTTCCCGGCGCGGGAAGGAGGGTACCCGCCGAAGCGATCAGCACCCGCCGTCTGGCCGTGCCGCGGTGCTGCATGCGCGACACCACTTCCTGCCCGACATAGCAGCCTTTCTGGAAACCGACGCCGCCGGTCTGGTCGAGCAGAACGTCGTGCGGGAAAGCGTCGCCGAGCGCATAGTCGGTACCGCTTTCGGCAACGCCGTGGGCGATACGGAAGGCGTTCCATGCATCGAGATCGCCGTCTTCCGGTGCCGCGCCATAGCGACGCGTAACCGTGCCCTTGGTGAATCGAGCATCCAAGACGCTTGATTCAACGCCTGAGGCAGATGAATCATTTCCCCATGAGACGGCGACAGGTGTTTGATCCTGCTTGGAAAGTTCGACCTTGGCTCGCAGGCGATAGAGCGTCAGCCGGCGCACGAAATCGTCCGCGATATCCTTGCGGCATTCCAGCCTGAAGCCACCCTCGCTGTCACGGGAAATCAGAAAATCGAACAGGATTTTGCCTTGCGGCGAAAGCAGTGCGCCGGGTTTTGCTTCACCCCCGCCAAGTTTGTCGAGATCGACCGTCAGGATGTTTTGCAGGAAATGTTCCGCATCCGGGCCGGAGACGGAGACGAGCGCGCGATCCTGGAGGAGGGCAAAGGGCATGGCTGAAAATGAACCTGAACTTGCAAAATGGCAGGCCTTTACGTAAGCCGCAGGCACCTCCACGGCAAGGGCGATGACGGACATGGCAGCGACCTACGATCTCATCCTGACAGGCGGCACGGTGGTCAACCATGACGGTCGCGGCATACGCGACATCGGCGTGAATGACGGGCGCATCGCGGCGATCGGCGACCTGTCCCAAAGCTCCGGCGGCGAGACGATTAATTGCGCCGGCCTCCACATCCTGCCCGGCGTCGTCGACAGCCAGGTGCATTTTCGCGAGCCGGGGCTGGAGTACAAGGAGGACCTCGAAACCGGTTCCCGCGCTGCGGTGCTGGGCGGCGTTACCGCCGTTTTCGAAATGCCTAACACCAAGCCGCTGACCACCAGCGAGGCCGCCCTTGCCGACAAGATCGATCGCGCGACGAACCGCATGCATTGCGATTTCGCCTTCTGGGTCGGCGGCACCCGCGACAATGCCGCAGAGGTGGGCGAACTGGAGCGTTTGCCAGGCGCGGCGGGTATAAAGGTATTCATGGGCTCGTCCACCGGCGACCTACTGGTAGAGGACGACGAGGGCGTCGCCTCGATCCTGAAGAACACGCGCCGCCGCGCCGCTTTTCATTCGGAAGATGAGTTCCGGCTGCGCGAGCGCCTCGGCGAACGCGTCGAGGGCGATCCGTCCTCGCATCCGGTCTGGCGCGACGAGTTGGCTGCGCTGCGCTGCACAGAGCGGCTGGTGCGCATCGCACGGCAGACGCGTGCCCGCATCCATGTGCTGCATATTTCGACGGCGGAGGAAATCACCTTCCTCGAACGGCATAAGGACGTGGCCACCTGCGAGGCGACGCCGCATCATCTGACCCTGTCGGCGAACGATTACGCACGGCTCGGCAACCTGATCCAGATGAACCCGCCGGTGCGCATCGCACGCCATCGCGACGGCGTCTGGCACGGCATATCCCAGGGCATCGTCGACGTGCTCGGTTCCGATCACGCCCCGCATACGCTGGAAGAAAAGCAAAAGACCTATCCGGCTTCGCCCTCCGGCATGACTGGCGTGCAGACGCTGGTGCCGATCATGCTCGACCATGTGAACGCGGGACGGCTGACGCTGGAGCGCTTTGTCGACCTGTCGAGCCATGGCCCGCAGCGCATTTTCGGTATGGCGCGCAAGGGGCGCATCGCCGCCGGCTACGACGCCGACTTCACCATCGTTGACCTGAAGCGCACCGAAACGATCACCAACGCGCAGCAGGGCTCGAAAGCCGGCTGGACGCCCTATGACGGCAGGCAGGTCACCGGCTGGCCGGTCGGCACCGTCATTCGCGGCAGGCGGACCATGTGGGAAGGCGAGATCGTCACGCCATCGCAGGGCAGGGCGGTCGAGTTTTCCGAGGCGCTGCCCGTTTAACGATCAGTCTCCAGCGACGAAGAAGGCCCATTTGCCCTCGGGCGTGATGCCGACGCGGTAGAAGATGTAGGCGCCGAACTGCTTCATGTCGTCATAGTCGCCGGCGGTGACGATCTTGAACAGTTCCACCCGCTGGCGCGCGTCGAGCTTGTCGAGCGGCAGTGCGAAGAAATAGGGCCACACATAGAGCTCCTGCGGCGTCCCGACATCGAGGTGGACGAAGCCGGCGTTCAGCACTTCCTCCATGATGGCAAGGATTTCCTGGCCGTCGGTATCGCCCGAAAGGCTTTTGAGGAAAGTGATGGCGTCGCCGTCAAAATCGGTCAGCGACAGTTGGGTCATCTGATCGCCCTGGCCTATCAGCGGGCGCAGCTTTTCGATATCGCCGCTTTCGCAGGCCTTGACGATAAGGTCATGCATGCGCCGCACTGGTTCCGGCAGCTTGTTTAAGTCGTACATGACCTCCGGCAAGGGCGCGTTCGGCTCGACATTCGGGCGATCGGCAGCACCCCCTCCGGCCGGTGCATCGGGATCGACCTGCTCGGGCACTTCCTTGTCTTCGGGAGACGCAGGCTGCGGTGTCGAGGGCGGTGTGGTTCCGATCGGGTCGGGCATCGGCACGCTGTTGCCAGACGGGGCGGAATCATCGGTCTGAGGCGGGGTAGCCGGCGCTGGTATCTCCTCGCGCTTGATCTCGCTCAGCGCAAAGGCGGGACTTGCCGTAAGAAGAGACGCCAACGGGAAGGCGCACAAGGCGCCCATTCCCAAACACAACGCGAAAATGCGCCGCCTGGCTGATCTGGAAGAATTCACTGCCCGCATCTCTCCGTGGGCCCGCATGATGCCCAAATGGTGCGTCGCCGTCAAAAAATCGAATCCGGCGTTCCTGAAGCCTGTTGCGATCTTTCAGATTTTCTTGCCGGACCCAGGGGATTTTCTGCAGGCCTTACCCCGAAAACGGTTCTCGCTTTCGGGAGACAGGCTTCAGTGCCGCGACAGTTCGGGCTCGAAGGCACCGGCAATGACTTTTTCGCGCATGCGGTCGAGCAGAGCAAGCGCGGCGGTTTCCCCGTTGGCGCGCAGAATCTCGCCGAACGCGGTTTCGAGCGCCGCCTCCGCGATGATCTCAGGCTCAATGCCGGCCGAAAGCCCTTCCGCCCAGGCTTCATTATGGCTTTCGACGGCGGTCAGGCGTTTTTCTTCCCTGACAAGTGCGTCGATATCGGTGACGGCGTGTTCCATGATGCGACTTCCACCTTTTCAAGCGTCGATCCGTCGATGCGGATTCCGCTTGATCTGTCCCTATGCCGACCCGACGGGCGGCGCCTTCATTAAGCGGCTGGTTTTGCGCCGCTTTTATGGCCTGCGATTCTGCAATCGGCAGAGCCCCGTCGTCGAGTCAGAGGAATGGTAGTTCATTCGACGGCGCACCGACACGTAAAACTAAGTTTTGAGTTAATTGCGTCGATGCACGTTAGGTTTTGGTTAGGGCCTGTGGCCGCCGCGCCACAATCGTCGGCTGAAGCGCCGGAAACGCCCAAAACATTCAGTTTCCGTAGCGCGAGGCGATGTCGCGCGAAAGGTCGCCGCCTTCCTTCAGGTAGCGGTCGATCGCCGCACGCGCGGAGGCGGTGCACTGCGTATAGGTGCCGCTGAACGAACGATAGCCGCGATTGAAACTGGCGATGAAGCGCGCGCGCCGTTCCGGGTCGGGATTTTCGGACTGAAGCAGCTTTTCCATCTCGGCGCGCCACTGGTCGCCGCTTTCGCCGCAAAGATTACGCAAGAAATGCAGCGAACCCAGAATTTCGGCCAGCCGCATCAGCCCCGGCTCGAACGGAGCTTCCACGGCAGACGCTGGCCGCACGGAAATGGCCGTGCTGGCGGCGAGGCTCAGGGCAAGAAGCAGGGCAGCGCGGCTCATGCGCTTTTGTGGTCCAACAATTCGGCGCCTGCAAGGCGGCACGTGCCGTCGCCCCCTGTTTTAGCCGGCGCCGATCAGTTCCGCCGCGATCGTGTAGACCGAACCGGCGAGCGGCAGCGCCTCCATCTCCGACAGCGTGTAAAAGGCGGCTGTCTCGGCATCGTCGGCGGCCACGGGTTCGCCGCCCGCATGGAGCGCGCCGAACACCGTCAGCATATAGTCCACCGGGTGGCCTTCGCCGGCACTTTCGATGAAGATTTCGCGAAGCGGGCGGAAATCGGCGGCTTCCAGGCCGGTTTCTTCCTGCAACTCGCGCCGCGCTGCCTCCTCCAGCGTTTCGCCTTTCTCCACCTTTCCGCCCGGAAAGGCATAAAGGCCGGGCGAGGGCGGCCGCGCGCGCCGCACCAAAAGCACGCGGTCGCCGCGGATGACGGCGACGGAAACGGCCGGTAGCGTCTTTCGTTGCCTGTCCATGAAATTCCGAATCAGACAGTCCCCAGATCAGGTTAATCCCAAATCAGGTCAATCGATTGTGGAATGGCGGTGACAGGCCAGATGTACCTGTTGCGATGGATGCGTTCCATCGCCACTTTCATGGCAGACAGGAATTGAGAATCAAAGCCCATGTGTGGACGTTTTGCGCTGACCGCGACACCGGATCAGACTTCGGCGTTTCTCGGGCTGGACGGGCTGGAAGACTTCCCGGCGCGCTATAACATCGCGCCCACCCAGCCGATCCTGATGGCGATGGCCGCCGAACCGCGCGCGCCGGGGTCCAATCTGCCCGACCGCCAGGCGCTTCTGGTGCGCTGGGGTCTTGTTCCTGGCTGGGTGAAGGATACGAAGAATTTCCCGCTGCTGATTAACGCACGCAGCGAAGGGGTGGCTGAAAAGGCTTCCTTTAAGGTCGCCATGCGCCATCGCCGCGCTCTGGTGCCGGCTTCCGGGTTTTACGAATGGCGCAAAAAGGCCGGCGGCAAGGGCGAACCTTACTGGATCAGGCCCCGTCGCGGCGGGCTCGTCGCGTTTGCGGCCCTGATGGAAACCTATGCCGAGCCGGGCGGTTCGGAAATCGACACGGGCGCGATCCTGACGGCAAGCGCTAGCGCCGATATCGCCCATATCCATGAGCGCATGCCGGTGGTGATCGAGCCGGAGCACTTTTCGCGGTGGCTGGACTGCCGCACGCTTGAACCGCGCGATGTTGCTGACCTGCTGCGGCCGGCCGATGAAGGCCTGTTCGAAGCGGTGCCGATCGCCGACCTCGTCAATAAGGTCGCCAACACCGGACCGGAAATTCAGGAACGCTTTGTCGCCATCGGCACGCCGCAACCGGAAAAATCCGGCAAGCGGAAGGTGGAGGATAGCCAGATGACACTGTTCTAGGCCCTTGTGGCCCGAACTGTCATTTTCAAAGCCGGCGCTGGCGTGCCGGCAGGGGCAATATCATGCAGCGCGCGGCAGGATGAATTTCTGCGCAGGCTTTTTCGTCTTGGTCGTGTGAAGCAGCGCGGCAACGATGGCGGCTGGGCCGATTGCACGATATTGGCTGGCAAGCATAGGTTGCTTGGAACTTCGGATTTCTTTCTTGCTCTTGGACATTTTTCTCTTCCCTGTGGCCGCATGGGCGGTGAAGATTTTCATATGGGTGTCGATTCCGGCCAAATCGTGACTTTTTGTTCACCTTGGCGGATACCAGTCCATGACAGGACGACATGTTTAATAAAATCTTTCGGATCGCGGTTGCGAAGGCGTCGGCGCGCTTTCTGTGGGAACATGCGACTTGACTGCAACACGGCGCGCGGCGATAAAGCTGCCCATGAAAACGTCTTTCGCCATTTGCGGCATTTGGATTATTGGCTAGCGCCAGCGCTGGTCCGGACGTTTTCGCCTCATCTTTCTCTCAGAGTGGACAACGCCCCGGCCAGCAGGCTGGCGATGGGTCTGCGCGTTCGCGCAAAAAGAACGAACCGGAAGGGAACGGATGTCCGAGGGATCGAAAGGCTTGCGCCTTACCAACACGCTGACGCGGTCGAAGGAGGATTTCGTCCCGATCGACCCCGATGACGTGCGCATGTACGTGTGCGGTCCGACGGTTTACGACTTCGCCCATATCGGCAATGCGCGTCCTGTCATCGTCTTCGACGTGCTGTTCCGGCTGCTGCGCCACCTCTACGGCGCCGATCACGTCACCTATGTTCGCAACATCACCGACGTCGACGACAAGATCAACGCGCGCGCGTTGCGCGATTTCGGGGCGGAGATTTCATCGGGAACGCTGTCGCTGAACGAGGCGATAAGGCGTGTCACCGAAAAAACCGCCGACCAGTTCCACAAGGATGTGGAAGCCCTTGGCTGCCTGCCGCCCACTTTCGAGCCGCGCGCCACCGAATTCGTGCAGCCGCGTGCCGATGGCAAGGCCGACATGGTCACGTTGATTCAATCTCTCATCGAACGCGGCCATGCCTATGTTGCCGAAGGCGAAGTCCTGTTCGACACCGCCTCCATGAACGACTACGGCCAATTGTCCCGGCGCAATCTGGACGAGCAGCAGGCCGGTGCGCGTGTCGCCGTGGATGCGCACAAGAAAAACCCCGGCGATTTCGTCTTGTGGAAGCTTTCCTCCCGCGATGAGCCAGGCTGGGAAAGCCCGTGGGGCAGGGGGCGGCCCGGCTGGCATATCGAATGCTCGGCCATGTCCGCCGCTTATCTCGGCGAAGTGTTCGACATTCACGGTGGTGGCCTCGACCTCATCTTTCCGCACCACGAAAATGAGATCGCGCAGTCGCGTTGCGCCCATGGCACCCATGCCATGGCCAATGTCTGGATGCACAATGGGTTTCTTCAGGTCGAGGGACAGAAGATGTCCAAGAGCCTGGGCAATTTCTATTCGATCAACGAATTGCTTGAGACGGAAACCTTTGGCGGCCGTCCGTGGCCGGGCGAGGTGCTGAGGCTCGCCATGCTGATGACGCACTACCGCGAGCCGATCGACTTTTCGGTGCGCAAGCTGGAAGAGGCGGAAAACACGCTACGCAAATGGAAGCGCGCCGCCGACCTGGCGCCCGAGGCAACAGGCGCGTTGCCGACGGAAATGCTGGCCGCGCTGCTGGACGACCTTGCCACCTATCCTGCCTTTCTCGTCCTGACCCAACTGGCCGCCGAAGCGACCGAGGGGAGCGAAGCGGCTTCGTCGTTGAAGGCGGCGCTGGAGTTCCTTGGTTTCCAGGTGACGGCTGCTGCGGTCGACAACGCCGCCGTCTCCACTGCCATCGCCGAGCGCCTTACGCTCATTGCGCAAAAGAACTGGGCCGAAGCCGACCGCATCCGCGACGAGCTTCTGGTGCAGGGCATCCAGTTGAAGGATGGCAAGGACCCCGCCACCGGCGAACGGGTCACTACCTGGGAGGTAAAGCGATGATCGACCATACGGGCATTGCAGTTGCGGATTTCGAGGCTTCGAAGACGTTTTACGATGCGGCGCTGGCGCCACTCGGCGCTTCGCTGGTGATGATGGTGCCGGAAGAATACACCGGCGGCGTCAAGGTCGGCGGTTACGGCTACGACCGGCCGCAGTTCTGGCTGCATGAAGCAGGCGAGCCGGGACCGGGCCGGCATTATGCCTTCACCGCCGACACGCGCGCCGAGGTCGACGCCTTTTACGAAGCGGCCATGGCCGCCGGCGGACGCGACAACGGCGAGCCGGGCCTGCGTGCCCATTACCACCCGAACTACTACGGCGCCTTTGTTTTCGACCCCGACGGCAACAACATCGAGGCCGTCTGCCACGGTCCGGAGTGAGTTTCATGAGCCTCGACAACAAGCCGGTCTACACAGGCGGCTGCCAGTGCGGCGCGGTGCGCTTTCGCGTCGAGGGCGCGCTGGGCGACGCTTCCGTCTGCCATTGCCGCATGTGCCAGAAGGCCGCCGGCAATTTCTACCTGCCGCTGGTTTCGGTGCGTGAGGCGAAATTCGAATGGACGCGCGGCGCTCCGAAGAAATTCCGCTCGTCCAATTTCGCGATGCGCGGCTTTTGCGCCGATTGCGGCACGCCGCTGACCTATGAGGCGCCGGACGGCGTAGCCCTTGCCATCGCCACCTTCGACGACCCCGAAGATATCGCGCCGACCATCCAGTGGGGCACCGAAGCGAAGCTACCCTATGTCGACGGCATTTCGGCATTGCCGGGTGAGGACACCATGGCCGACATGGCATCGGCCCCGTTCCTCGCCGAACTTGTCTCCTACCAGCATCCCGACCACGACACCGATCAGTGGCCGCCCAAGGAACACCGGAAATGAGCGAATTGCGCACCCTCTACCCTGAAATCGAGCCGTTCGAGACGGGCATGCTCGATGTCGGCGACGGCCACACCGTTTATTGGGAACGCTGCGGCACGAAGGGCGGTAAGCCGGCGGTACTCCTGCACGGCGGACCGGGCGGTGCCATTTCGCCTAAGCACCGGCGGCTGTTCGATCCCAGGCTTTACGATGTCATCCTGTTCGACCAGCGCGGCTGCGGAAAATCGACGCCCAATGCCTCGCTGGAAGCCAACACGACCTGGCATCTGGTCGCCGACATCGAGCGGCTGCGCGAAATGGCCGGCTTCGACAAATGGCAGGTATTCGGCGGCTCCTGGGGGTCGACGCTGGCGCTTGCCTATGCCGAGACCCACCCCGAGCGCGTCAGCGAACTGGTGGTGCGCGGCATCTATACGCTGACCCGCGCCGAACTCGAATGGTACTATCAGTTCGGCGTGTCGCAGATGTTCCCGGACAAGTGGGAGCGTTTTCTGGCCCCGATCCCGGAAGCCGAGCGCGGCGACCTCATGGCCGCCTACCGCAAGCGGCTGGTCGGCAGCGATCGCGCGCGCCAAGTGGAGGCAGCCGTCGCCTGGAGCAGTTGGGAAGGCCAGACCATCACGCTTATGCCGGAGCCGGAAACCAGCGATCCGTTCAGCCAGGACGATTACGCCGTCGCCTTCGCCCGCATCGAAAACCATTATTTCGTCCACGCCGGCTGGCTGGAGGAAGGACAATTGCTTCGCGACGCCCACAAACTGAAGGACATTCCGGGCGTCATCGTCCATGGCCGTTACGACATGCCATGCCCGGCGCATTTTGCATGGGGGCTGCACAAGGCGTGGCCGAAGGCGGAGTTCTTCCTGATCGAAGGCGCCGGCCACGCTTATTCCGAGCCGGGTATCCTCGACCGGCTGATCTACGCAACCGACAAGTTCGCGGGGAAGAAATGAACCGCGAACGCCTTTATCTGTTCGACATCACGCTTCGCGGCCCGTCCGCCCGCAGCCGCGTAGCGTGCGAGGACGGACAAAATAAAAAAATTGCCGTCGCGTCATGGAGCGCCAAGCTATGAGCCGTGAGCGCCTTTATCTGTTCGACACTACGCTTCGCGATGGCCAGCAGACGCCGGGCATCGACTTTTCAGTCGAAGACAAGATCGCCATCGCAAAAATGCTCGATGAGTTCGGCATCGACTATGTCGAGGGTGGCTATCCCGGCGCCAACCCGACCGATACGGAATTTTTCGGCCAGAAGCGGACGGCAAGCGCGAAGTTCGTCGCCTTCGGCATGACCAAGCGCGCCGGCGTGTCGGCATCGAACGATCCCGGCCTTGCCGCGCTCGTGCAGTCGAAGTCCGACGCCATCTGCTTCGTCGCCAAAAGCTGGGACTATCATGTGCGCGTGGCGCTCGGTTGTACAAACGAGGAAAACCTCGATGCCATCCGCGCCTCCGTCGAGGCTTCCCGCGCCGCTGGCAAGGAGGCGATGGTTGATTGCGAGCATTTCTTCGACGGCTTCAAGGCCAATCCCGACTATGCGCTCGCCTGTGCGAAAACGGCCTTCGAAGCCGGCGCGCGCTGGGTAGTGCTGTGCGACACCAATGGCGGCACGCAGCCGTTTGAAGTGCGCGCCATCGTAGAAAAGGTGATTGCAGCCGGCATCCCGGGCAAGAATCTCGGCATCCACGCCCATGACGACACCGGCCAGGCGGTGGCCAACTCGCTGGCGGCGGTGGAGGCTGGTGTGCGCCAGATACAGGGTACGCTGAACGGCGTCGGCGAGCGCTGCGGCAATGCCAATCTCGTTACCATCATCCCGACGCTGGTGCTGAAGCCGGCGCTGGCCGAGCGATTCGAAACCGGCATTTCGGCCGAGCGGCTTACCGGGCTGTCGCGCCTGTCGCGTTCCTTCGACAAGTTGTTGAACCGCGCGCCAGCGGCGCAGTCGCCCTATGTCGGCCAGTCGGCGTTCGCCACCAAGGCGGGCATTCATGCTTCGGCGCTTGCCAAGGAGCCTGCCACCTATGAGCACGTGCCGCCCGAGGCGGTCGGCAACCGGCGCCGCGTCATGGTTTCCGATCAGGGCGGCAAGGCCAATTTTCTTGCCGAACTGACGCGGCGCGGCATCGACGTGCCGAAGAACGACGACCGGCTGGACGCGCTGATCGCCGTGGTCAAGGAGCGCGAGGCGGAGGGCTATGCCTATGAAGGCGCGGACGCCAGCTTCGAGCTTCTGGCACGCAAGATGCTGCACGGTCTTCCCGAATTTTTTGGGGTCAGCTCCTTCCGCTGCATGGTCGAGCGCCGCTTTGACGCCAATGGTCATTTGAAGACGGTGTCGGAGGCGGTGGTCAGGATCCAGATCGACGGCGAGGAAAAGATGTCGGTGGCAGAAGGGCATGGGCCGGTCAACGCGCTCGACATCGCGCTGCGCAAGGATCTGGGCCGCTATCAGGAGGAGATCGCCGATCTCGAACTTGCCGACTACAAAGTGCGTATCCTCAATGGCGGCACCGAGGCGATCACTCGCGTTCTGATCGAATCCTTCGACGGTACCGGCGCGCGCTGGTGGACGGTCGGCGTGTCGGACAACATCATCGATGCCTCGTTCCAGGCGCTGATGGACTCGATCGTCTACAAGCTGATGAAGAACCGCGACATGGCCGGACTGGTGGCGGCGGAATAGCACCCATTGCCGGCGGCGAGGGGGCCGGTTGCTCTCGCCGGATCGAACCATCAACGGGAATCGGTTGACCCATCAGAACTTTGTGATGGTGGGTCAGCCGAATTGCCTCCATATCGGGTCCATGAGCATCGAAGCGACAGCCGATCCCGGGAAGACCGCGCGAAGCGGGTTCCTCTACGCATTCTCGGCCTATGTGCTGTGGGGTTTCCTGCCCCTCTACATGAAGGCGGTGGCGCATATCCCGGCAATCGAGGTGGTGGCGCATCGCGCCATCTGGTCGTTGCCGGTCGCTGGCGCTTTGCTGGTGTGGCTTGGCCGAACCGACGATATAAGACGCGGCCTTCGCAATCCGCGCACGCTCATGATGGGTTCGCTTACCGCGGCGCTGATTACCATCAACTGGTGCGTCTATGTGTGGGCGATTTCGGTCGGGCGGACGCTGGAAACGGCGCTGGGCTACTACATAAACCCGCTGCTCAGCATCCTCGTCGGGGCGATCCTGCTGGGCGAGAAACTCAAGCCCACGCAGATGGCGGCCATTGGGCTGGCGGCATTGGCGGTGCTTTTGCTGACATGGGAAAATGGCGGCCTGCCATGGGTATCGATCGTGCTTCCCGTGTCGTGGACGTTCTATGCGCTGTGCAAGAGGACGCTGCCCATCGGGCCGGCGCAGGGCTTTTTCCTCGAAGTGCTGATCCTGGCCATTCCCGCGCTGGCTTATGTCGTCTGGCTGCAAGCGACCGGAAACGGCCATTTCGGCAACCAGGGCATGACCGACGTCTGGCTGCTGATGAGCGCCGGGCTGGTCACCGCGATCCCGCTGATCCTTTATGCGAACGGCGCCAAGCTGCTCAACCTCTCCACCATCGGCATCATGCAATACATCGCGCCGACGCTGATCTTCCTGGTCGCTGTGTTCATCTTCCACGAGCCGTTTTCCACCGAACGGGCGGTGGCCTTCGGGCTGATCTGGGCCGGGCTGGCGCTCTATACTTGGCCGATGTTTGCCGGTGCGCGGCAACCCGCCGGCCCACCTGCCGAATAATCAGGCCGGGCAGGTCAAAGCTTGCCGAGCACTGACTCGTCGCCTTCGGCGGAAATACCGTTGGTGGATGCCGCCGTCAGAATGGCCGCGACGATGGCTTCCGGATCGTCGACCACCAGCGGCTGGACACGCTGCGCCGTGTGGATGAAGCCTTCGGCCGCCATATGCTCCATCAGCGCCATCATGGGGTTCCAGAATCCGTTGACATTGCCGAATACGATAGGCTTGCGGTGATGGCCAAGCTGCGCCCAGGTCATGATCTCGACGATCTCCTCGACCGTGCCGATGCCGCCCGGCAGCGCCACGAAGGCGTCCGATTTCTCGAACATGATGTGCTTGCGCTCATGCATGTTTTCGGTGACCACGAGTTCGCTTAGCCGGCCAAGCGCGCTTTCGGTGGCCTCCTTGTTCATCAGGAAACGTGGTATGATGCCGATAACGGCGCCACCGGCCTGCAAGGCGCCTTCGCAGACCGCGCCCATGATGCCCTTGGTGCCGCCGCCATAGACCAGTCGCAGACCGGCCTTGGCGAGTGAGCGCCCGAGTGTGCGCCCGGCTTTGAGATAGGCCTCGTTACGGCCGACGGAGGAACCGCAATAGACGCAGACAGATCGAATCGTGTTCATGCAACCGATTGGTGATGGGGACCGTAACCATGGTCAAGTCCGATTGGGCTTTTTCTTGTCGGTTTCTGCAAAACAGGCTAGACCCATGTTTGCTGGCTTAGGGGTAGGCAATATGGCGATTACTTCACTGCGGGCTCTACTGTTCACGGCAGGCGGTGTCGTCGCCGTGGGCGGCGTTGCCTACGTTTCGGGAGCGTTCGATCGCCCTTCCGTCCAGCCTCCCCAGGCGGAGGTAGCGGCGCCCGCGCCGGCTGCGACCGCGGCGGGAACGCAAGGGCGCGTGACCGCTTCCGCCGACGCCAAGGCCGAGGCTCCGGCAACTGCTGGCGACACCGCCGCGGCGCCCAAAGCGCCAGCCGCGCCAGCGCCTTCGGCGACGGTAATTGCCCCGACCTTCGATGTCGTTCGCGTACAGGGCGATGGCTCCGTCGTCGTCGCCGGCAAGGCTGCTGCCGACGCCAAAGTCGAGATCGTCCACGGCTCGGTGGTGCTTGGTGAAACCAAGGCTGGCCCCGACGGGACGTTCGCCATCGTGCTCGACGATCCGTTGAAGCCGGGCGACTACCAGATCGTGCTGCGCTCCACCGCGCCGAACAATGTTGTCGCGACATCGGAGCAGACGGCCGTCGTCTCGGTTCCCGAAAAGGCAGGTGGGCAGGTACTGGCGATGGTCGAGGAACCCGGCAAGCCGGCCGAACTCCTGACCGTGCCGGAGCCTGAGAAGAAGGCGGAGGCTCCAACTCCGGCCGTCGGCGGGGCGCCGACCGCCGGTGCACCGGCTGCACCGGCCTCCGGCGAGGCACAGGCACCCCAGCCC
>JBARYG010000039.1:0-6509 GCA_049647745.1 Mesorhizobium sp. | reverse complement strand
GTGTTGGAGCGTGCCTTGACCGGGCCGTGGAAGGCAACGCGCCGGCCGTCGCTCGCCGTATCTTCTTCCAGCACCACGGTGTCGACGCCTTCGGGCAGGATCGCGCCGGTCAGGATGCGGATCGCCATTCCCGCCGGCACACCGCCCCGAAAGGGTACGCCCGCCGCCGCACGGCCTTCGACCAGTGGCAGCGTCTGCGGCCCTTCGCCAGTCATGGCATGGGCGAAGCCATAGCCGTCGACGGCCGAATTCGCGGCGGGTGGATTAGAACGGCGCGCGACCGCGTCCCGCGCCAGGACACGGCCGAGCGCATGCGAAACGTCCAGCTCCTCGGTACCAACGACGGGCGACAGGTTCGCCCGCAAAAGGCCGAGCGCGGTGTCCACCGGGGTCCAGTCGATGCCTGCCGGCAGGGCGAAGCAATCGTTCCTGAGGCGGGGCGGGGCGAGCGGCGGCAGGTCTACTGGCACAGGCCGGCCCTACCTACGATGAAGCCGGCAATGCCGAGCTTTCCGGCGTTCCATCCGGTCGCGCCGCAAAGGCTCATGCCGCCCCTCCGTTCAGGATGGCTTCGGCGTGCGCCATATCCTGCGGCGTGTTGACGTTGAAGAACGGATCGAAGGGCGAGGCCTTAAACAGCGCGGTCGCATAGCCGTGCCGTTCGGTCCACAGGACGATCTTGCGCAAGCCCCCGGAAAGCTCGGCGCGCAGGTCCTCGCGCAGGCTCACCGGCCACAGGCCGAAGGTGGGATGGCGGCGCGGCGCTCCCGTCTCGTCCGGCGAGGCCGCCAGCGCTATCGGAGCCTTCTTTTGCGCTGCCGCGACGGCAAGGCGCGACACCAGATCGCGGGGAAGGAAGGGCGTATCCGCCGCCGCCGTCACGATCGCATCCGCACCATTTTCCGCCGCCCAGTCGAGACCGGCGAGAACGCCCGCCAGTGGCCCCGGAAAATCCGGCAGCGTGTCGGCAAGCACGGGAAGCCCGAACGATGAAAAGCGCGCGGGATCGCCATTGGCGTTGATTGCAAGCCCGCCACACTGGGGCCCGAGCCGCGCAAGCACATGGTCGAGCAGCGTCGTACCGCCCAACCGCAGCATGCCCTTGTCGCCGCCGCCCATGCGGGTGGCCCGGCCTCCGGCCAGTATGACGCCCGGAATTCTAGTCAATCAACGCACCCTTGCGGCGATGGCGTTTCTCGTCCTCGGGCACGCTCTCGGGATCGGCGTCCCGGATCAGGCGCTCCTCGCCCGAAAGGCAGACGAAGCGCTTGCCGCGCATGCGGCCGATCAGCGTCAGCCCCACCTGGCGCGCGATCTCCACGCCCCAGGCCGTGAAACCCGAGCGCGAAGCAAGCACGGGAATGCCCATCATGGCGGTCTTGATCACCATTTCCGAGGTAAGCCGCCCGGTGGTGTAGAGGATCTTGTCTTCCGCATTCGCCTTTTCAAGAAACATCCAGCCGGCGATCTTGTCGACCGCGTTGTGGCGGCCGACGTCTTCCATGTAGACCAGCGGCCGATCCTGCCTGCACAGCACCGTGCCATGAACCGCACCCGCTTCGAGATAAAGGCTCGGCGTCGTGTTGATCGCGCGGGCGAGCGCATAGAGCCACGAGGTGCGCACGGGCGCGGCCGGCAGGGTCAGCCCCTGCAGCCCTTCCATCATATCGCCGAACACCGTGCCCACGGCGCAACCGCTGGTGCGGGTCTTTTTCCTGACCTTGTCCTCGTAGGTCGTGCGGCTCTCGGTGCGCACGACTACGACTTTGAGATCCTCGTCATAGTCGACGGCGGTCACCGTTTCAGCCGGCCCCAGCATGCCCTGATTGCGTAGGAAACCCAGCGCCAGATATTGCGGATAATCGCCGATCGTCATGGCGGTGACGATCTCCTGCGAGTTGAGGAAGATGGTGAGCGGCCGCTCCTCCACCACCGAAAGCACGACCGGCTCGCCATTGTAGTCGACGCCGGTAACGGACCGCGTCAGCCGCCGGTTTTCTATATTCGGACCTATGAGATAGTCGACCGCCATGGACCACCATCGGGAAGAAAGCGCGTTTCGGATATCGGGCAAAGAATGCAGGAACGGTGTCTTGTTGTCCAGTTGGAGCATGGCAGGTGCGACGCGACGGCCTCCCGATAAAGGGGGCGTGAAGGTGGCATATACCCATTAAGACGTCAGATGATATGCATTCATATATTTAATTTTCAAATGGACGCCGGCAATCCTATCTGGAGCCCGTGCCCTTGCGGCTGCTCGGAAGGGCCGCTTGCCGTTCAACGACAGGAGTGAGGAATGCGACGTTTTTCAGCCATGCTGGTCCTCGTGGGGCTGCTTTCGGCACTCGTTCCCTTCACCGCATCAGGAGAAACCATGAGCGAAACCCCTCTGCACGCCGCCGCTGCGGCCGGCGATGCCGCCACCGTCGAAAAACTTCTGTCGGCGGGCGCCGCCATCGATCAGCGCGACGGCTCGGGCGCGACGGCGCTGCTGGCCGCCACCCATGCCAATCAGGTCGAGGCCGCCAGGGTGCTTATCGACGCCGGGGCCGACGTCAACGCCAAGGACAACATCGACGACAGCCCCTATCTCTATGCCGGCGCGCGCGGGCATCTCGAAATCCTGAAAATGACGCTCGCGCACGGCGCCGATCTCAAGAGCGTCAATCGTTATGGCGGCACCGCCCTTATCCCGGCCTCCGAACGCGGCCATGTCGAGACGGTGCGCACGCTGATCGAGGCCGGCGTCAATGTCGACCACGTCAACAGCCTGCATTGGACGGCGCTGCTGGAGGCGATCATCCTCGGCGACGGCGGCGAGCGGCACCAGAAGATCGTCGATCTGCTGGTCAACGCTGGAGCCGACGTCAATCTTGCCGACGGCAAGGGCGTGACGCCGCTCCAGCACGCGCGCGCCGGCGGCTACAAGGAAATCGAGGCGACGCTGCTGGCTGCCAATGCCCGTTGAAGAATGGGCTCGCTGACGGACGGGCTCACAGAAGAAAGAAGGAATCCAGCCATGAGCGACGAAAACCGTTTTCTCGGCCAAGCGATCGAACTTGCCCGCGCCAATATCGGCAGGGGCGGCCGGCCTTTCGGCGCGGTGCTGGTGCGCGATGGCGCGGTGGTTGCCACGGCGGTGAACGAGATCCACGCCACCAACGATCCGACTTCGCATGCGGAAATGAACGCCATCCGCGCGGCCAGCCACAAGCTCGGCTCGCCGGATTTGAGGGGCAGCGCCGTTTATGCCAGCGGCCATCCATGCCCGATGTGCATGGCGGCGATGCGGCTGGCCGGCGTCGAAAAGGTCTTCTACGCCTATTCCAACGACGACGGCACGCCGTTCGGGCTTTCCACGGCGGCGATCTATGAAGACCTAGCCAGGCCGTTCGCCGAACAGTCCATGGCCATCCGCTATGTGCCGGTGCGGCCGGAGGGCAAAGCGGACCTCTATGCCGAATGGACCGAGGCCCAGGCCAAACAGGCTCCGGGCAAGCAGGCATAGAACATGGCGTCCGAACAGCCCTCCCGTGCCTCGCATATCCTGCTGCTGGCAGCCGTTGCCCTTGTCGGCCTCAACCTCAGGCCGTTCATCACCGGCATCGGGCCGCTGGCGGCCGACATTGGCGCGGGGACGGGCCTCGACCTCAAGGGCATTTCGCTGCTGACGCTGGTGCCGATGTTCCTGATGGGCGTGTTCGCCTTCGCCGGGCCCTTCCTGCAATCCCGCGTCGGCGCACGGCGCTCCACCATCGCTTCTCTCGCCGTGCTCGTCATCGGCTCGTCCATGCGGCTGTTTTCGACCAGCGGCTGGCAGATCGTGGGGACGGCGGCGCTGCTGGGGCTCGGCGTGGCCGTCATCCAGGCGGTGTTTCCCGGCATCGTCAAAAAGCAGTTTCCCAATCACGTCGGCATGGTCATGGGGCTTTATTCGGCAACCCTGATGGGCGGCGGCGCGTTGGGCGCGCAGGTCGCGCCGCTGGTCGCCGCCGCTTCGGACTGGCATCTCGGCCTTGCCTGGATGGCGGTTCCGGCCGCGCTGGCTCTCGTACTGGCACTCGCCTGCCTGCCACGCGACGCCGCCGCCCGGCAAAGCGGGGCAAGCACCATAGCGCTGCTTTGCCGGCCGCGCGTCTGGCTGCTGATGGCCTGTTTCGGCCTCGTCAACGGCGGCTACTCGACCGTCGTGGCATGGCTGGCGCCCTTCTATCGCGAGCACGGTTGGAGCGCCGCCGCCAGCGGCAGCCTGCTGGCGATCATGGCGGTGTGCCAGGCGCTGGCGGCGCTCGTCCTGCCGATGCTCGTCCGCGGCAGGGATCTCCGGCCGGGGCTGTGGCTGACGCTCGCCCTGCAGGCCGTCGGCTTTATCGCGCTGGCGTTCTCGCCGGAAACAGCACCCGTCCTGTGGGCGGCCGTGCTCGGCGCCGGGCTGGGCGGCTGTTTCTCGCTGTCGATGATCGTGGCGCTCGACCACCTGCCCGACCCGACCGAGGCCGGCGCGCTTTCGGCGCTCATGCAGGGCGGCGGCTTCCTGATCACCGCGCTGCCGCCGTGGATCGTCGCGATCCTGCACGAAGCCACCGGCAGCTTCGTCGCAGGCTGGCTGCTGCACCTGACCTGCGCGGTCGTGGTGGCGGCGCTCTACTGGCGCGTCACCCCGGCAAGTTATGCAAAGGTGATGAAACCGTCCGCCGCAGCGGCATGAGGATGCGGAACACCGAACGCCCGCGCATAGGCTAGCCTTGCGTCGACGGCGTCCTGACCTTCAGGCCGTCAAGCGCCGCCGTTACGGTGATCTGGCAGGAAAGGCGCGACCTCTCGTTGGTTTCGGCGGCGGCAAATTCGAGCATGTCGGCTTCGATTTCGCTGCGCGGGCCGATTTTCTCGTTCCAGTCGTCCTCGATGTAGACGTGGCAGGTGGCGCAGGCGCACGCCCCGCCGCAGTCGGCGACGATCGCATCGATTCCGGCGTTTCTCGCCCCTTCCATCAATGTCATGCCCTCGGCGATCTCAACCTCGACAGAACGGTCGTTGCAGTCCGTGAAGGTGACTTTCGGCATTTTTGAAGGCTAACCTTTCTTCCTGGATTTCAGCGCGCGCAGTTGAAGACGGCGTGGACCCACTCGGCTGCCGCCAGCAGCCCGGCGTCTTCGTGAAGCCGCCCCAGCAGTTGAACCCCCACCGGCAGGCCGCGCGGGCCGACCCCGAAAGGCAGGGCCACGCACGGCAATTGCAAGAGGTTCCACATGCGGCTGAAGAGCGGATCGCCCGTCGCGCCCAGACCTTCGGGCGCCTCGCCGGGAGCGGACGGCACGAGCACGCCGTCATAGTCGGCGAACATCAAGACCACCATCGCGCGCGCCCGGTCGCGTATCGCGAGTGCGTCCCGGTAGCGAGCCTCGGTGATCGCCTCACCTTCGTGGATAAGCTGCGCGAACTGGATGCTGATGGCGTCGCGATGGGAAGTATAGACATCCCGCCTGGCGTTGGCCGCTTCATAGCCCATGACGATTTTCTGGGCATCCGTCAGTTCGGCGAACAGGGGCGGCGAGCCGATTTCGCCTGTTTCGGCACCTTGGTCGGCCAGAGCCCGCATCGCACGGCCGCAAACGTCGCGCATTTCCATCGACCCGTCCCGCCAGTGCGGACCGCGCATCAGCGCGATGCGGGGCTTCGTGTCGGAAAAGTCCGAGGGAACGGGCTGGGGCTTTCCGGTCAGGACGGAACGCGCCAGCGCCAGATCCTGCGGCGTCCGCGCCAACAGGCCAAGCGTATCGAGACTGGGAGAGAGGGCCATGACTCCGGAAAGATCGAAGCCGCCGGTCGTCGGCTTGAACGCGCAGACGCCGCAATAGGCGGCCGGCCTTATCAGTGAGGCGGCGGTCTGCGAGCCGAAGGCAAGCGGCACCATATAGTCCGCCACCGCCGCGGCCGAGCCAGAGGAAGAGCCGCCGGGCGTATGCGCCGGATTATGGGGGTTCGCCGTTTTTCCGGGGCGGAAATAGGCAAATTCGGTCGTAACGGTTTTTCCGACCGGGATTGCGCCGGCGTCGAGGAAGGCCTGAACGCAAGCCGCGTTGCGGTCGGGCTGGCGGCCGGCAAAAATGTCGCTGCCCCAACCGGTCGGCATGTCGTCGGTGTCGATGATGTCCTTGATCGCGAAGGGCACCCCGTGCAGTGGGCCTTTGGCGGGTTGCCGGTCGGCTTCGCGGGCGCGGCTCATGGCGCGGGCGGCATCCAGGTGGATGAAAGCGCCGACCTCGGCTTCGCGGGCGGCAATCCGGTCGAGATGGGCTTTCATCACGGCACTAGGCGTCGTTTCGCCGGCGCGAATGGCGCGCGCGATTGCGGTGGCGCTCAGGCGTTCAAGTTCCGTCATTTTTCAAGCGCGTCCAGAGCCTGCGCGAAGGGAGCGACCGGCATGTCGTAAATGCCGCCGCCCAGCCGGCCGGCGAGGCCCAGCCGGTCGAGAATGCCGAGCCCGACGATCGGGCCCGCCTTGGCCG
>JBARYG010000038.1:0-27098 GCA_049647745.1 Mesorhizobium sp. | reverse complement strand
TTTATTCGCTCCCCACGGCGAATTTTTCTGGCTCATTGTCGTCCAGTCGAAATTTTCGTGATGGATGGGCGAGATGCCGGTCGTGTCCATCCAGGCAGCATCGGCGTTAGCTGGGCCGACATTGACCGAGGCGGCGAACGGCACGAGGCTGAACTGAACGGGCTTCTGTATCTGCTTCATCTGTTGCGCCTGCGCGGCAAGCTGGTCGACGAGCTGCTTGGCGGCATCCTTGAGAAGATCGAAGCGAACCTTTGACGAGTTTTTTCCCAGTTCCTTCATCGAGCCGGAATTGTCGAGGACGAGCGACACTTCAAGCGTATTCTTCAGGCGCACCTCGGAGGTTGCGCTGAAACTGATTTCGGTGGAGCTGGAGCTTTTACCGAGCAGCCATGCGGCCACAGGCATGAAATAGGGCTGGAATTTCATGGAGGCGCTGAGTTTCAGCGTTCCACCACCTGTGTTGGCGTTGGGCAAAAGAACGGTCAGCACCGCATCCTTGCGGTCGGCGTGTAGCAGGTTGGCCTGGAAGAACGTGTTGGCGTAGGCGATGGCTTGCTCATCGGTGGCGCCTTCCGCGATGCGCCGGGCTGTCGCGATGCCTGCAGCATCCAAAGCATTCAACGTGTCCTGTCTTTGGCGCGACAGGTCGGTATAATCGACACCCAAGGCCAGCGCCCCCATCAAGGGCACCAACGCAATTACAGTCAGCAATGCGTAATTACCGCTTTTGTCCTTGAGAAACCCGCGGATCATCGCCCTTCACCCCTGCCAGGCTCATTTTCTGGCGGGGTACATTGCCATAAACCCTTAAATTTCATGTTCCTAAAGTAACTTCAAAATGGGGAGCGTATTTCAATATGCGTTAACCATGCCGTGCGCCTTCTCCGGACGAAAGCTGGTGACAGGGTGTTCGGCTTCAGCTAATCCGGGCCGTCAGGCTGCCGGCGGCGGCCAAATCTGGATACTCGCACGGCATGACGCATTTACCTGAAACGATCGCTTCACTTGCTGAATTGAAGGGGCATTATGCGGCGGTCTTTTGCGACGTCTGGGGCGTTGTCCATAATGGCGAAGTCGCCTTTTCGAAAGCCGCGCAGGCGCTTGCCGAAGCTCGCGCGAGCGGCATCGCCGTGGTTTTGCTGACGAATTCGCCGCGCCCCCATGACGGCGTCGAGGCACAGATTCGCGCCTTTGGCGTACCGGACGACGCCTGGGATCGCATCGTCACCTCCGGCGACGTGACCCGTGACCTGATCGCGGCGGGTCCGCGTCGCATCTTCCATCTCGGACCGGACCGCGACTACCCCATTTTCGAAGGGCTGGATGTTGAACTGGTCGAGGAGTTCGAAGCGGACGCGGTGGTCTGCACTGGCCTGTTCGACGACGAGGTCGAGACACCCGAATCGTACACGGAACTGCTGACGCGCCTGCGCGCCAGAAACCTGCCGTTCATTTGTGCCAACCCTGACGTGATGGTGGAGCGTGGGGATCGGCCCCTCTGGTGCGCAGGTGCGCTTGCGCGCGATTTTGCCCAACTCGGCGGGCGCACGCTGATTGCCGGCAAGCCGCATGTGCCGATCTACGAAGCCGCGTTGAAAGCGGCGGCATCGATACTTGGCCGCGATGTTTCCCGCAGCGAGGTGCTGGCTATCGGCGACGGCGTGATGACCGATATCAAGGGCGCTGCCGACAACGGCATCGACGCGCTCTATATTTCCGGCGGCGTCCACGCGCGCGAACATGGCGAAACGCTCGACCCGGACAGCGCGATGCTGGCTGCCTTTCTGGAAAGGCACGGCTACCGGCCTGTCGCGACCATGCCGAGATTGCAGTAAGGGTCGCGATGGCAAAGTCCTGCGAGCACCTTTCGGGTTCGAGCCCGCTGCCGGCGCACCTGCGGGGCGGGGTGGTGGCAATCGGCAACTTCGATGGCGTACATCGCGGTCATCAGGCGGTGCTGGGCCGCGCCCTTGAAGAAGCGCGCCGGCGCGACGTACCGGCTCTGGCGCTGACATTCGAGCCGCATCCGAGAAAGGTATTCCGGCCTGATATACCGCTGTTCGTGCTGACCCCGCCGAAGATGAAAGCGAAGCTGCTTTCGTACCTCGGCTTCTCCTGCCTGGTTGTTCAGCCTTTCACGCGCGAGTTCGCGGCTTCGTCTGCCGAGACCTTCGTGACCGACATTCTGGAGAAGAATCTCGGCATCTGTCATGTCGTGACCGGCTTCAATTTCCACTTCGGCAAGGACCGGCAGGGCGGCCCGGCCTATTTGATGGAGGCGGGCAAGCGCCATGGCTTCGGCGTGACGCTGGTCGACGCTTTTCGCGATGAAGGCGCCAGTGTCGTCTCGTCAAGCCGCATCCGCACGGCGCTCGGCGAGGGTGACCCGGTGGAGGCGGCCGGCCTGCTCGGATACCGGTTCACCGTCCAGGGCGAGGTGATCGGTGGCGAGAAATTGGGCAGGACGCTGGGTTTCCCGACCGCCAATATGAGGCTTTCGCCGGAAGCTGCCTTGAAGGAAGGCATTTATGCCGTACGCTTCCGTCGCGCAGACGGTTCCCTCCACGACGGCGTGGCGAGTTACGGTCGTCGCCCGACGGTCGGCGACAATGGCGCGCCGTTACTTGAGACGTTCCTGTTCGACTTCTCCGGCGACCTTTACGGAGAAGTGTGCGACGTATCCTTCTTCGGCTATCTGCGCAGCGAAGAAAAATTCGACGGACTGGATGCGCTCGTCGCGCAGATGAAGCGCGACGAAGCCGAGGCGAGGGCGCTGCTGGCCGGCGTCACGCCGCTTTCCGACCTCGATCGGCAAATCGCTTTTTGACGCCGCCGCCTGCCGCTATTTCTTCAGCGCCAGGCCAAATGCGATAAAGGTCCAGCCCTGGAAGACGAGATCGATGGCCAGGAACAGACCTAGCACCCACAGGCTGTTCACCGGCCAGCGCAGAGCGATGAGAATGCCTACGAGCAGGGTCACGACGCCGGCCGCGACCATCCAACCCCAGCCAGTGGTTCCCCTCTGGCCGAAGCCCGCCCATATGCGCAGGACGCCGGACGCTACCAGGGCGACCGCCAGCAGGAACGTCAGAACGGCCGAGGCGAGCAGCGGATTATAGAAGGCGAAGAAACCGGCAACCGCATAGATCAGGCCTGAAAGCAGCCAATAGAAGAAGCGGCTCCAGCTTTTCACGCCAAAGGCATGGATAATTTCCACGACGCCCGCCATCAGCATCATCCAGCCGACCAGATAGACCGAGGCGACCGTCGCGATGAATAGATTGCCGAAGGCAATACCGCCGAAGATGAGAAGCACGACGCCGAGCGCCACGAACCATCCCCATTTGGCCCGAGTCTGACCCACCGCATCTTTCAAGGTGTCGCCGCTGAGTGTCACTGCAGCCTCCTGTTGCTGAACCACCCGTTGCACTGGCCCGGAGGATAATCGCAAGAATTGCTTCCGTCCAGCAGCCGCCTTGATAAAGCCGCAGGGGGAAATCCGATCATAAGTGTCGAAAACTTAAATCAAATTTTACCACGAGCCGCCAATGGTTCGGTCGACCGCAAGTTGCAGCATGTGTATGGAGTAGCAATGCGTTTCATCCATCCCGTACGCACGGCATTGGCCGCCTTCCTGCTGGCTGTCCCAGCCTCCGCCGATGCGGGTGAGGGCGCCTTTGGCTGGCTGTCCGGCGACTGGTACCTGACGCTTGGCGCCTCGGGCATCGTCGCGCCTAACTTCGAGGGCAGCAAGAAATACCTGTTTAACGCCTCGCCGCTCATATCGCTGGGCAAGGCAGGGAACGCGGTTCGTTTTTCCTCCCGAAATGACAATATATCGCTGGCATTGGTGGACGACGGCAGTGTACGTGCCGGTCTGGCGGGCAAGTTCCTGTGGGGCCGCGATAACGGCGACGATGCCTTGCGCGGGCTCGACCCGGTACGCTGGGGCGGCGAGATCGGCGGCTTCATCGAGGTCTATCCGCTGGATTGGATGCGGTTGCGCGGCGAACTCAGGCAGGGCATCCGCTCGCATCACGGCGTCGTAGCCGACATTGCCGCCGACGCCTTTTACGACGTGACGCCGGATATCCGGATTTCGGGTGGTCCGCGCGTGTCCTTCGCCTCGGCGAGCTATTTCGACGCCTACTATGGTGTGAACGCGACCGAATCCAAGGCTTCCGGGCTCAGCCAGTACGACCCAGGCGGCGGCCTGAAATCCACCGGTGTGGGTGGTGCGATCACCTGGAAGGTAACCGATCCGGTGACCACCAGCCTGTTCGGCGAATACTCCCACCTGATGGGGCCGGCTGCCGATTCCAGTCTGGTCAGGGAGCGTGGGGATAGGAACCAGTTCATGTTCGGCATGTCGGCGACCTACCGTTTCGATTTCACGATGTAGGAGAGGCGGCAGGAAAAGCTTTATTCCAGTAGCCCGATCCGCTAGAAGCGCCGCATGACGCGCGTTTTCGCGATACGAATTACCGGCCCGGTGTTCCGGGCGGCCTGAAAGCCGCCGGAGCCGCCGGGTTTTGCGCGCAAAACAACCCTCGCGCTTTTTCCAGATCATGATAGTTCAACGCCCGAGCCTTTTGCCGCCGGGCAATGCACATGGCAGACCACTGGGCAGACCGATGACCGATACCACCGAAACGATCGACTATTCCAAGACGCTTTATTTGCCGCAGACGGATTTTCCGATGCGCGCCGGCTTGCCCGAAAAGGAACCGCTGCTGGTCAAGCGCTGGCAGGACATGGACCTCTACGCCAGGCTTCGCGAAGACGCCAAAGGCCGTACGAAATATGTGTTGCACGACGGCCCGCCCTACGCCAACGGCAACATCCACATCGGTCACGCGCTGAACAAGATACTGAAGGACGTCATCACGCGCTCTTTCCAGATGCGCGGCTATGACTCGAACTACGTGCCGGGCTGGGACTGCCACGGCCTGCCGATCGAGTGGAAGATCGAGGAAAAATATCGCGCCGCCGGCAAGAACAAGGACGAGGTGCCGGTCAACGAGTTCCGGCAGGAATGCCGCGAATTCGCCGCCCACTGGATTGGCGTGCAGGGCGCCGAGTTCCAGCGGCTCGGCGTCATCGGCGACTTCAAGAACCCCTATACGACCATGGCCTTCCATGCCGAGGCGCGCATTGCCGGCGAGTTGTTGAAATTCGCCATGTCCGGCCAGCTTTATCGCGGCTCCAAGCCGGTGATGTGGTCGGTGGTCGAGCGCACCGCGTTGGCCGAAGCCGAGGTGGAATATCAGGACTACGAGAGCGACACGATCTACGTGAAGTTTCCGGTCACGGCTGGCACGGGCGACTTTTCGGATGCGCATGTCGTTATCTGGACGACGACGCCTTGGACCATCCCCGGTAACCGCGCGGTGAATTTTTCGCCGCGTATCAGTTACGGCCTTTACAAAGTTACGGCAGCCGAGAACGCTTTTGGCCCGCAGCCCGGCGAAAAGCTGGTCTTTGCCGACGCGCTGGTTGAAGAGTCATCCGCCAAGGCCAAGGTTACCCTGAACCGCCTTCGTAATGTTTCCGGCGAAGAACTTGGGAACATGACGCTTTCTCACCCCCTCAAGGGTCTTGCCGGGGGGTATGGATTTCCCGTGCCGATGCTGGCCGGCGATCACGTCACCGACGATGCCGGTACGGGTTTCGTCCACACTGCGCCTGGCCACGGCCGCGAGGACTTTGACGCCTGGATGGATGCGGGCAAGGAATTGCGCGAACGCGGTGTCGACACCGCCATTCCCTTCACCGTGGACGACGCCGGCTTCTTCACCAAGGACGCGCCGGGCTTTGGACCGGGCCGCGAAGGCGGTGCCGCGCGCGTCATCGACGACAACGGCAAGAAGGGCAATGCCAATCAGGCCGTCATCGATGAACTGATCAAGCGCAACGCGCTGTTCGCGCGCAGCCGCTTGAAGCATTCTTATCCGCATTCGTGGCGCTCGAAGAAGCCGGTCATTTTCCGCAATACGCCGCAATGGTTCGTCTACATGGACAAGGACCTCGGCGACAGCACCACGCTGCGCACCCGCGCGCTGAAAGCCATCGACGACACGCGCTTCGTGCCGGCTGGTGGCCAGAACCGTATCCGAGCCATGATCGAGGAGCGGCCCGACTGGGTTCTTTCGCGCCAGCGCGCATGGGGCGTGCCGATCTGCGTGTTCGCCGATGCTGACGGCAATGTGCTGAAGGACGAAGCGGTCAATGCCCGCATCACCGAGGCTTTCGAGAAGGAAGGGGCGGACGCCTGGTTCGCCGAAGGCGCGCGCGAGCGCTTCCTTGGCGATCGCGCCAATGAACCGTGGGTGATGGTCAGGGACATTCTCGACGTGTGGTTCGATTCGGGTTCGTCTCACACCTTCACGCTGGAGGACCGACCGGACCTGAAGTGGCCGGCCGACGTCTATCTGGAGGGTTCCGACCAGCATCGCGGCTGGTTCCATTCCTCGCTCCTGGAAAGCTGCGGCACGCGCGGTCGTGCGCCCTACGACACCGTCGTCACCCATGGCTTCACCATGGACGAGGAAGGGCGCAAGATGTCGAAGTCGCTGGGCAACACCGTCGTCCCGCAGGACGTGATGAAGCAGTCCGGCGCCGATATCCTGCGGCTGTGGGTGATGACCACGGATTATTGGGAGGACCAGCGGCTCGGCAAGAACGTGCTGCAGACCAATATCGACGCCTATCGCAAGCTCAGGAACACCATCCGCTGGATGCTGGGCACGCTCGCGCATGACGACGGCGAGGTGGTGGCGCTTGAAGACATGCCGGAGCTGGAGCGGCTAATGCTGCACCGGCTTGCCGAAATCGATGAGCTGGTACGCTCCGGCTACGATGCGTTCGAATTCAAGCGGATCACCCGTGCGCTGCTCGATTTCATGGTGGTCGAGCTTTCCGCGTTCTATTTCGATATCCGCAAGGATGCGCTCTATTGCGAAGGCCCGTCGAGCCTCAAGCGCAAGGCTTCCGTGCAGGTCGTGCGTCATTTGTTCGATGCCCTCGTGAAATGGCTGGCACCGATGCTGCCTTTCACCATGGAAGAAGCCTGGCTCGACCGGCATGCTGGCGCCGTATCTGTGCATCTGGAACAGTTCCCCGCCATTCCGGCCGGATGGCGCGACGAGGTGCTGGCGGAGAAATGGCGCAAGGTCCGCCAGGTGCGCCGCGTCGTCACCGGCGCGCTCGAGATCGCCCGCGCCCAAAAGATCATCGGCTCGTCGCTGGAGGCGGTGCCGGTCGTCTATCTGAACGATTCCGCGCTGGAGGCGGCCATCGCCGACGTCGATATGGCCGAGATGGCCATCACCAGCGGTCTCGACGTCAAGCGCGGCAATGCGCCCGCCGGCGCGTTCACGCTCGATGACGTGAAAGACATTGCCGTGGTGGTGGAGAAGGCGGAAGATCGCGGCCTGCGTAAATGCGCCCGGTCGTGGCGCTACACGGCCGATGTCGGCAGCGACGCCGCTTTCCCCGATGTGTCGGCGCGCGACGCCTTGGTGCTGCACGAACTGAAAGCACTTGGCCGGCTTTAAGGTTGGGCCGGCTTTAAATCGGGCTTTTAACGAGTGCACAAATGCAACGCGCAAGAGCAATGGCTGCGCGCGCGTTGCCCTTAACGAGTGGTTGAGGTAAAAGCACGAAACTCCGTAAGACAAATTGTCGCCGGATTCTCCGTACAGTGACCAGTAGGGACAAACCGGCCCTTACCGGTGGTAGTGAGAGGTTTGTGGAAGTGGGACTTTTTGGCATGACCGAGAGATACCCTGCGCGCGTCGCATTGCTGGTGCCGCTTGTGGCGTCCGGACTTGCGCTGTCGGGCTGCGTGAGCTCACCGACCTATGGCACCGACAAGACCTCCGCCGAGCAGCTTGCCGACGACCTCAGCAATGCGTTCTCGTTTGCGCCGCAGAGGAAAGAGAAGATCGACTACAAGCCGCGGCCGGCGCTGGTAAGGCCCGCCGAGGGGCAGCGGGAGACATTGCCTGTCCCGCAGGACAACATTACGCAGACAGCCAGCAACGAATGGCCTGAATCGCCTGAGCAGCGCCGCGCCCGGCTGCGCGCCGAAGCCGACGCGCATCAGGACGATCCGAACTACCAGGCCAAGATCGTCAACGATGATCCCAATGCCGTTCCGACGGCGGACAACTACAAGGTGGCGCAACTGGGCCATGACCGTGGACCGGCCTGGACGCCTGAAGATTCCGGCAAGGGAACGGCAGAGCGTCGCGCCGAGATCGCCAAGCGTCTTCAGGAAAAGAACCAGGGCGACCCGACGACACGCAAATATCTGAGCGAGCCGCCGTTGGCCTACCGCGTCGCAGCGACCACGGCTCCTCAAAACGATATCGGCGAAGACGAATATAAAAAGGAACGCCGCCTCAAGAAGGAGGCTGCGGCCAAAGGTGGCAAGAAAGGCATGTTCGACTGGCTGCCCTGGTAAAACAGGACATCGCATTCGCGGCCTGACCGGGTAAGGGTCAGGTTTCTCGCCGTTCTTCGAAAAAATTCTTCAAGACAGCGGCCGATTCGACTTCCGCCATGCCCGCATAGACGTCGGGCGCATGATGGCAGGTGGGTGAAGAGAAAAAGCGCACCCCGTTGACGACGGCGCCGCCCTTTTCGTCGCCCGCGCCGAAATAAAGGCGGCGCAGGCGGGCAAAGGAAATGGCGCCGGCGCACATGGCGCAGGGCTCCAGCGTGACATAGAGATCGCAGCCCGCCAGCCTTTCGTTGGAAAGAGCCTTGCACGCTTGCCGGATCACCAGCATTTCGGCATGGGCGGTCGGGTCGGAAAGTTCTCGCGTGCGGTTGCCGGCTGTGGCTACGACAACTCCGCCATCGGCAATGACGGCGCCCACTGGCACCTCGCCGCGTCCGGCTGCCGCCCGTGCCTCCTGCAGTGCCAGCGCCATGAAATCCGTTCGCTTCATGCGGGTGTCATTCCGCTTGCCCTTTCGCCACTTAATATCCTCGCCACTTGGGCTTGATCCTGTTATCTAGCCGCGCAAACGAGCAAAGACCACAATGGACGACAACGACAAGAAATATCCGCGCAAGAGCGGCCCGAAGTCGGCTGGGCCACGCGGCCGCGCCGCCGATGCCGGCGAAGGCCGAAAGACGGGCGGTAAACCTGCCTTCGGCGCCAAAAAGCCGTTCGTGAAGCGCGATGGGCCGCGCAAGCCTTATGCGCCACGCGGCGACCGACCCGCGGCTGCCGAGGGCGAACGCCCCAAGCGGGATTTTGCACCCCGTGGCACCGGTGACGCAGAGCGCCCGCGCTCTGAATTCAAGCGCGAGTATAAGCCGCGCGACGCTGGTGGTGCGCCGCGTGGTGAGCGGCCGTTCAACAAGGGGCCACGCTCCGAAGGCAAACCGTTCGTGAAACGCGACGGGCCGCACAGGCCCTATGCATCGCGCGGCGACCGTCCCATGGCCGCCGATGGAGCGCGCGCCGAAAAGCGTTTTGATCGCCCCAAGCGTGATTTTGGCCGCGACTCTGGAAAGCCCCTGGATTCGGGTGGCTTTAGGCCACGCTCACGGCCCACCGAGGCGACGGAAGAAGCGGGCGAGCGCATTGCCAAGCGGCTGGCGCGTGCCGGCCTTGCCTCGCGCCGCGACGCCGAGGAACTGATTGCCGCCGGCCGCGTCAAGGTCAACGGCAGAGTGCTTTCCTCGCCAGCCTTCAACGTCATGCCGGACGACATCATCCACCTTGACGGCATGGAGATCCCGCCGATCGAGCGGACGAGGCTGTTCCTCTTTCACAAACCGGCGGGCGTGGTGACCACCAACCGCGACCCGGAAGGGCGCAAGACCGTTTTTGACGTGCTGCCGGCTGATCTGCCGCGCCTGATGACCATCGGACGGCTGGACATCAACACCGAAGGCCTGCTGCTCCTGACCAACGATGGCGGGCTTTCTCGCGTGCTCGAACTACCGGCTACCGGCTGGCTCCGGCGCTACCGCGTGCGGGTTCACGGTAAGGTCGAGGAAAGCGCGCTTGCCGGCCTGCGCGAAGGCATCGCGGTTGACGGCGTGTTCTACGGCGCGATCGAGGCGACGCTGGACCGCGAGCAGGGCTCCAATGCCTGGCTGACGCTGGCGCTGCGCGAAGGCAAGAACCGTGAAGTAAGGAACATTCTGGGCGCGCTCGGTCTCGACGTCACCCGGCTGATCCGGGTTTCCTACGGTCCATTCCAGCTTGACGACCTGAAGGAAGGGCATGTGCTGGAAATCAAGGGCCGCGTGCTGCGTGACCAGCTTGGCGAGCGGCTGGTGGAAGAGTCCGGCGCGAATTTCGATGCCGAAATCACCAAGCCGTTCTCCAACAAGCCGGTGCGGCGGACGGAACCGCGACCGCTAGAGCAGGAGCGTCCGAAATCGACCCGCGAAGGCGATCGCCGTCCGATCGGCGAAGGCGGGCTGATCAAGAACCGCAAGCGGCGTGAAGGCAGCCGCGACGAGGCGCTGGGCAAACTGTCGACCAGGCCGGAAGGCGGGTTCGCGGAGCGCGGATCGCGGCCGGAGAGGGGCGAGCGATCCGAGCGCGGCCCAAAGCCAGGCTTCGGTGGCAAACCGCCGCGCGGCGGCAAAAATTCCGAGCGTGAGCAGCGGCCGATAGAGCCCCCGGGGCAGCGCAAGGCCAATGTCTGGATGGCGCCGGGCGCACGTCCGATCGGAAAGGGCAGGGCCGAAGCCGAGAAAGCGGAAGTGGACGCCAGGAAGGCACGCAAATCGGCTGGCCACGGCAAGCCGGCAGGCGCAAAGCCGCGCGGCGACCGCTCGGATGGCAACAAGCATGACGGCGGCGAGGGCGGCAACCGCCCGCGTGACGACCGTCCAAGGGGTGATCATCCGCGCGGCCCGGGCCGGGGGGGAAGCAATGCGGATCGTCGGCGGTGAGTTTCGCGGGCGTCCGCTGGCGACGCCCCGTACCGCTTCCATCCGCCCGACGAGCGACCGCACCCGCGAGGCCGTGTTCAATGTACTCGCGCACCGCTTTCCCGAAACGCTGGACGGCGCGCGCGTGCTGGACCTGTTTGCCGGCACTGGCGCTCTTGGGCTCGAAGCGTTGTCGCGCGGCGCTTCGTACGGCGTATTCATCGAGGAGTCGGCGGAAGGTCGCGGCCTGATCCGCACCAATGTCGAGGCTTTCGGCCTTACCGGCCGTTCGAAGATCTTCCGGCGCGACGCGACCGCGTTGGGCGAGGCGGGCACGCTTGCCCCCTTCAACCTGGTGTTCGCCGATCCGCCCTACGGCAAGGGGCTGGGCGAGCGTGCCTTGCAGTCGGCCAAGGCGGGAGGCTGGCTAGCCGCCAGCGCGCTCTGCGTCGTGGAGGAAGCGGCAGCAAGCTCATTCGAATCGGGATCCGATTTCCGCGTTCTGGATGAGCGAAGCTATGGCGAAACCGTCATCCGCTACATCGAAGTGGCCTGACTTCGGCCTTTTTTGCCGGGCAGATGACGAACAATTCACTTTTCCCATGGCAAGACCCTGCCTATCGTTCCCCGCATGAACGCTCCGGAGTCACAATGACATTCCACGCCGATTGGCTGCGCCTACCCATCCTGGCCGCCTCGGTGGCGTTTTCCCTTTCGGGGCCGGTTCTGGCGCAAACCGCGCCTGACGGATGGAAGGTGACGGATTTCCTGCTCGACAACGGCATGGAGGTCGTCGTCATTCCCGACCATCGCGCGCCGATCGTTACCCACATGGTCTGGTACAAGGCCGGCAGTGCTGATGAGCCGCCAGGAAAATCGGGTATAGCCCATTTCTTCGAACACCTGATGTTCAAGGGCACGACCACCCACAAGGCCGGCGAGTTCGACGCCGCGATCGCGGCGATAGGCGGTTCCAACAACGCCTTCACCTCGTATGACTACACCGCCTTCCACGAAACGGTGACGCCGCAGGCGCTCGGCGAAATGATGAGTTTCGAAGCCGACCGGATGCGCAACCTCATTCTCAGCGACGAAGTGATCGCCACCGAACGCGACGTCATTCTCGAGGAGCGCCGTTCGCGCATCGACAACAACCCTGATGCGCTGCTCGACGAGGAAGTCAACGCCACGCTCTACCAGAACCAGCCCTACCGCATCCCGGTGATCGGCTGGGAACAGGAAATGGAGCAGTTGAACCGCACCGACGCCAAGGCTTTCTATGACCGTTACTACACCCCCAACAACGCCGTGCTGGTGGTGGCGGGCGATATTGAACCGCAAACGGTAAGGGAACTGGCGGAAAATACCTATGGCAAGCTCGCGCGTGGGCCTGACCTGCCGCCGCGCGTCCGGCCGGTGGAACCCGAGCAGAACACCAAACGTACGGTGACATTGCGCGATGCGCGCGTCAGCGTGCCTAGCTTTTCCACGCAATGGGTGGTCCCATCCTACCATACGGAAAAGCATGGTGAGGCCGAGGCGCTCGATCTTCTGGCGGAAATCCTTGGTGGCGGCAGCCGCAGCCGGCTTTACCAGCAACTGATCGTCAAGCAGGGTATCGCCGCCAGCGCCGGGGCGTCCTATCAGGGCACGATGCTCGATGCCACCAGCTTTGCCGTCTATGCCACGCCGCGCGGCGACGCCAAACTTGCCGACGTAGAGGCTGCAGTGGATGCCGAAATCGCCCGAATCGCCAAGGACGGCGTTACCGACGACGAATTGGAGAAGGCGAAGACCCGTTTGGTCCGTGCGATGACCTTCGCCCGCGACAAGCAGGCATCGATGGCGAATATCTACGGCGCCACGCTGGCGACGGGCGGCACCGTGCAGGATGTCGAGCAGTGGCCGGAGCGTATTCGCAAGGTCACGGCCGATGAGGTCAAAGCCGTCGCTGCCCGTTATCTGGTTATGGATCACTCGACCACCGGTTATCTGCTGCCGGAAGTGCGGGCGGAGAACTAAGATGATGGCGAGCTTCAGGACCTTGCGCGCGCGCCTCGCCATGCCGGCGGCTACGTTCTTGTTGTCGGTGCTATTTCTGGTGTTGCCGGCGATCACCGCGCGTGCGGCGGTGACGATCCAGGAGGTCAAATCCGATTCCGGCGTAACGGCATGGTTGGCCGAAGACTATTCGGTGCCGCTCATCACCATCCAGTTCGTTTTCGACGGCGGCAGTACGCAGGACCCGCCCGGCAAGGAAGGGCTCGCCTATCTGATGACCGGTCTGTTCGACGAGGGGGCCGGCGATATGGACAGCAATACGTTCCAGACCCGTCTGGACGATGCGGGCGCCGAAATGAGTTTCAACCAGACGAGCGACGGCATCTATGGTGCCATGCGCATGCTTGCCGACCGCAAGGATGAAGCGTTCGACCTGCTTCGGCTGGCGATCGAAAAGCCGCGTTTCGACCAAGCGCCGATCGACCGCATTCGCTCCCAGATCGTGTCGGGTATCCTTGCCGGTGAGCGCGACCCCAATACGGTTGCTGCCGCCAAATGGGCCGAGACGCTTTATCCGGGCCACCCGTATTCGAGGCGGAGTGAGGGGACAAAGCAGAGTCTTGCCATGATCACCGCGGACGATCTTCGGGCATTCCACAAAGCGAATTTTGCCCGCGACGGCCTGCATGTCGCGGTGGTCGGCGCCATCGATGCCAAAACGTTGAAATCCCAACTCGACCGCCTGTTCGGCGGCCTGCCGGAAAAGCAGGCCCTTACGCCCGTTGCCGACATCAAACCCAAGCTCGGCGGTGAGATGCAGGTCAATTACGATCTGCCGCAGACCTCGCTTCAACTGGCCTATCCGGGAGTAAAGCGGTCCGACCCGGATTTTTACGCTGCCGCGCTGATGAACGAGATCCTCGGCGGCGGCACGTTCACATCCCGCCTGTTCAAAGAGGTGCGGGAAAAGCGAGGCCTGGCCTACGGGGTGGATTCCGCACTGGTCGACCGCAAACATGCATCTTCCCTGGTAATCGCCACGGCAACCCGGTCCGATCGCGCCGCCGAGACGCTGGGCGTGGTTCGCGAGGTGGTGAAACGCATGGCGGACGAGGGGCCGACAGAGCAGGAACTTGCGGCCGCAAAGGAGCATCTGATCGGCGGCTACGCCATCAATAATCTGGATTCGTCGGGCGCCATCGCCGGCACGCTGCTCGAACTCCAGCTCGATCACCTTGGCATCGATTACATGCAGCGCCGCGCCGGCTATATCGGAGCAGTGACCCTCGATCAGGTCAAAGCGGTCGCCGCAAAGCTGCTTTCGGCCGAGCCGGCCATCATGGTGGTGGGGCCGGCGTTGACCGACAAGAATGCCGGCGGGAGCAAGGGGTGAGCCCGACCTTCGGCATCGCTTTCGGCGGCGGCGGCGCGCGCGGACTGGCGCATATCCATGTCATCGAGGCGCTGGACGAACTGGGCATCAGACCCGTGGCTATTTCCGGTTCGTCGATCGGCGCTGTCATGGGCGCTGGCATGGCCGCCGGAATCACCGGCAAGGATATCCGTGAGCATGCTCATTCCATTCTGACCCATCGGGCCGAAGTGGCGACCCGCATGTGGCGGGCTCGGCCGGGTACGTTCGCGGAAATGATGGAGGGCGGGTTTCGCGTCAGCCAGTTCAACATCGAGCGCATCCTCAACGCTTTCCTGCCGGAAGCGGTGCCGGATACGTTCGCGGAACTGGAGATTCCGCTGAAAGTGACAGCGACCGACTTTTTCGGCCACAAGCTGGTGGTGATTTCCGATGGCGACCTGCATTCGGCGCTTGCCGCCTCCGCGGCGATCCCCGCGGTATTCCGCCCGGTGGTGCGCGACGGCCGCATGCTGATCGACGGCGGCATCTATAACCCGGTGCCCTTCGACCTGATCGAGCAGGAGGCCGATATCATCATCGCCATCGACGTGGTCGGCGCACCGTCCGATGCCGAACGCAAACACCCGACCACCGTCGACCTGATGTTCGGCGCGACGCAGTTGATGATGCAGTCGATCATTACCAACAAGCTCAGGCGCTGCCGCCCGGACATCCTGATCAGGCCGCCCGTTTCGCGCTTTCGCGTACTCGACTTCATGAAGGTCGACGCGGTGATGGCCGAAACCGCTTCGGTGAAGGACGAGGTCAAGCGCGCCATCGAAACAGCCGTAGAGGCAAGGCTTCAGGGCGACAGTGAACCTAAGGTCCCAAAACGGCCAGCGCCTTCGAAGAGGTGAGGAATTTATATTAAAGTGGATATTGCACAGTCAGCACAGGTGTGGGGTTAGTAGCTCCCCACAGGGCCACCACGTCCCGGCCAGTCGTTGTGAAGCCTTCCTCTGCCATTGGGGAGCATCAACCCGCCATAGTCGTAATTGTCGTAGTAGTGCCCGACGTAATAGGGGCTATCCACGCCATACGTATCGACGCAGCCAGATAGTGCCAGCCCTGCGACGGAAAGCAAAGTAGCTGCCAGGATCGGTTTAACCAACATCGGAATTACTCCAATCAGTTGCACCCAAAAACCAACGCGGTCGTGCGATCTGCGTTGCGTCAGGTTGGGTCACATCATTTGGAGGACGAGGTTACCAGTTGGGATCGCCTCACACCCTAGCGGGATCACCGCGCCAATGTGACGGTGCACTCGGCGGTGCGGAGGATGCTTTCAGAAACGGAGCCAATCAGCAATCGGCCGATCAATGACGGGTTACCAGTGCCAACGACGATATGAGCTGCGTCGACCCCCTTCGCGCACGTGACGATGGCTTTGGCGACGTCGTCACTCTCGAATACGGCGCGCTTTACGTCTTTGATGCCTGCGGCCTTAGCCTTGGATGTGGCACGGTCAAGGATACCCTTGATATCGTCGTCGGAGTATCGGAACCACTGGCTGCCTGTCAGTGGCTCGTTGACGATCGCCAGGACAAGCGGGATTGCACAGCCATGTGCTATCTCGATCGCAACATCCAGCGCGCGCTGGGCATGCGAACTATCGTTGACGGCGCACAATATTCGTCCGGTCATTCCTGGACCCCGTTAAGCACGGGCGGAGCAAACCACACTGCAGCATAGGCGACAAGAAGCAGTTCTCTGTCGCTGAATGCCGGAACGGGCCGGCTCAAATCAGGTGGGTTTTTTGCGGCACGAATAACAAGCCACGGCGGCTAGCGGTGGATGGACCATTCTTGCCTGAGCGTTGCGGCAGCTCGGCTGTACGCCTCTTCCGAAAGGATACCTTTGTTGAGGGCAAACTTCTGGAATGCCAGTCTTGCATCTCGCCCGGTCCGTTCGCCATTGAGTGCCTTCCGGCAAACCTCGATAGCGCCATTCTGATCCAGATCGCGAATCCCCTTCCACTCGATCAGGATATCGTAAGCCTCGACGACATTCGCTATCTCACGCGGAAATCCGAGGCCGATAAAGACCGAGACGGATCGATCGAACTTAACCTGGTTCATTTGTGGCTCCTCGTTTGTGGACGTCCCTTCAAGCGAGAAAAACGGGCGACACGTAGACCGGCTTTGTCACGAATGGAGACGACGGCGAGGAGCTTTGTGAAGGGGCAGTGATTTCTGCGAGAGCTGATTGGGATCGGCATGGCGGCGCTGAAAAGCAGAAGCGCATGGAGAGCAACCATGGCACCGGCCCGTCCTGATTTTCATCCGCCCTCGCGAGGCGCAGCGAATACGGTCAGGATAGTCAGCCGCACCAGTCGGTTTCAGTCCGGCAATCCGGCTCGCGCCCTGTTAGACCCCGTCCCGCGTTCGCGTCGTCAGACGGGATGGCGATTGTGATCTGTCGCAGACCTATCTACGGTTTTGAGGTCGTCCATCTCCGAAACGATGCGAGCCAGCCCGTCGATAATTTCCTTCGACCTGAGCGCGCCGGTGTGGGTGTAATCTTGCCATGGGATCTGCCCAGGCTCTCTTTTTTGGAACCGGATCTTTCCTTGGTTGATCTTTCGAAGAAACGCCTTTTCCTCTTTAAGGCGTCTGCGCAACCATGCCTCATGGCTGCGCCAGTTTGTGTCACGATTCACAGTGACCTCCTTTCCCGGAGGGGGCTAGGACATCTGGACAGAAAGGCCAAATTGCGCCCTACCGATCACAGGTGCGAATGAGGTTGGACGAAGGTGGCGGGCCTTGGCGCACCGCCTTCGTGCCTAGCCTTTACAATTTCGCCTGAGAAATCCTGTCGGAGAGCATCTGGCGATCCTTGGCGGATTTCAGTCGGATCGTCATCGCTTCGCTTTTAACCGGAACTTGAGGCGGTAGGCTGACTGCCACCTCTGGAGCATGCTGCTCCGCCCAGCGCTTGAAGCGGGGCAGCTTATTCGGGCCGGCAATCGGGAACGTGAAACTGTATTTGAAAGTCATGGAAACAGTCCAAAGCATTGGCGTGCAGAAACGGGCACGCGACCGGCGCCACGGTTCTGGACACGCAGAGATTTAGGATTGGGGGATTACGCACTTAATCCTGGCGCCGCTCTTGCTTTCGCAGGTAGTGACGCCAGGCAATCAGCCTATCTGTAGGCAGCCAAAAAAGAATTTGGAGCGCTGTTGCATGCCACTTGTCTCGGCCAAAGCACCCGGAATGTCAAATTCACTCCGAAAGGCGACCCAAACGGGCGCGGGAAGTGAGCGGTCCAGTCTGTTCCTGGGGTAGCTGTCAACGCGCAGTCAACCAGGCAAACCAGATCGCGACTAGCGCCAAACGAGCCGAGAGCAAACGGCGCGCAATTTGCTCGCGACGGGGATCATTCAGAACTGGCTCCAAGCACGCGAATTATACGCGATGTTCGGATGGGATAAGCTGGCGCCTGCGGAGAATTGTACCAAAGACGCCGACCGCAAATGCCTTGCGTGTGCGGCAGATGAATGCATCGCAATAGAAAGTGTGGCGGCTTTCGGTTAGTAAACTGGTTAGTTGGCCACTAACCGATAACTGTTAAAAGCCTTGGAAATAAAGGCATTTCAGGGGTTGATTGGCGGAGGGAGTGGGATTCGAACCCACGGAGACATTACTGCCTCGCCGGTTTTCAAGACCGGTGCCTTAAACCGCTCGGCCATCCCTCCGGCCCTGATTTCGTTAGCTTTTCCGGCTTCTTGCTGCCCGTAGACCGGACCTTTGCTGCCATTCTGCTACCGAATGCCTTGCGTAGCTTCGCCTTTACCGCGCTCCTGATCGCACCGTCAACCTATTCCACGGCATCGGCATGCAAACCAAAAGCGGCCAGTGGCAAGTGCCACTGGCTCCCGTTCTGGGAAAATCATCCGAGGCAAGTTGCCGGGAAATTAGAACGTCGGCTATTCGGCGGGCGTTAGGCGCTTGCCTACGATCTGCTTTCCCTTTTGCCGCCGTACTACGATCCAACCGAACATCAACATCCCCAGCAATACGATCAACGAGCCGACAGCGGCTATGGGGTCGCCTGCGTCATGGCCGGTATGCACGAGGCCGACGCCAATTGTTAGAACGATGGTTCCGGCGATCCAGATATAGACCTGCGCACGTGCGATGCCGCTCACGTCGATTTCCGGATGCAGATGATAGAAAATCCCGAAGAGGAATAGCGAGACCCATCCGAGCAGATTCAAATGGGCATGTGCCGGCATGGCTGAATGGTCTTGTGAAATGGCCATTTCGATACCCCAGAGCATGCCGACGAGCACCAGCAGCACGGCTGCTGGAAAACATATGGATGAAGCTTTCATGGAACCCTCCCTCAGATAAAGGGGACTTTAGCACTTCCTGATTTATCAGGCGAGTTAACAATCTTGCGTAGCCTAATCAGTCTGGCAGAGGGTTGAGATTGGCCGGGCAGCTCGATCTGCGGAACAACCGTCCGGGACTCGCCACAATCTCGCCCGGTTCCCGACATAATCGGTTAACACGCTTATAAGAAATTTCGGCATACAAGGGGTGGGGTAATGGCGGCGGAAGCTTTTCTGAAGAAGATTGCTTGCGGCTGCTGGTTTTCTGATTTCGATAAGCTTCATACGGTCGGCTAGGGGACAATCGGGATATGCAGACTTCGGCGCGCCTGCGTCTCCGCCGCGCTTCCGCTTTCGTGTTGCTTGCCGCGTCGGCAGCCTTGCTGAGCGCATGCGCGACGCCGCAGCCAAAGGTGGCTCAAAAAAAGAGCCATTCCAAAGAGTATTTTGCCGAATCCGAGTATGGCGTGAAGGCCAGCCCTCGCGTGACGCTCAGCAAGATTAATGTGCGGCGTGGCGGCGGGCGCGACCAGCTTGGCCAACCCTATCAGGTGCGCGGCAAATGGTATTACCCGAAGGAGGACAAGGGCTACTCCAAGATCGGCGCCGCCTCTTGGTACGGCGATGCGTTCCATGGCCGCCTTACCGCCAACGGCGAGGTCTACGATATGACCCATCTGACCGCGGCGCATCCGACTATGCCTTTGCCCAGCTATGCCCGCGTCACCAATCTCGCCAATGGCAGTTCGGTCATCGTGCGCGTCAACGACCGGGGTCCCTATGCCCCTGGACGCATCATCGACCTGTCGGAGCGCGCGGCCGACATGCTCGACTACGCGCACGCCGGCACGGCCAAGGTCAAGGTAGACTATGTCGGGCGTGCGCCGCTCGACGGTCACGACGATCAATATCTTATGGCATCCTACCGGCCCGGCAATCGGGCGCCTGACCCCTCCGACGGCCTGCCGACCGGCGTCATGATCGCCATGAACGGTGCAACGCCGAGTGCTGCAATGGGTACTGCCGCGGTTCCTTTCCCTGGCCAGCTGACGAATTCGCAATCTGTCTTGCCCGAAGCGGCGATGTCGGCACAGGCGACCGCGTTCGATTTTGCGCTGCCGGACTTCGGGCCGATCGTGCCGCAACGCCCGGACGTCGACCTGCCGTCGCAGGTGCCGTTCGCCATAGCTTCCTTGTCCTATGCCGACGAGCGCGTGCAGGGCGCGTGGGGCGCGTTCACCGCCATGGATATGGGCGGCAACGTCGATCCCGAATGGAAACAGCTTGATGGATCAGGCCGCTCGGAAAATTCCGGGGAAGCCTACATTGCTGCAGGTTCGTTCGAGAGCGCCGCGCAGGCGAAAGGGGTGGCTTCACAGCTTTCCGGTCTCGGCAGGAGCGAAATCCAGCAGGCGCAACGCGACGGAAAGACGTGGTACTCGGTCAACCTCTATCCGAACGGCCATGGCAGCCTTGACGATCTCCTGCAGTCGGCCTGGTCGCATGGCGCGCCCGATGCCCTTGCCGTGCGCGACTGATTTTTCCTGGCGGCTCGCTGCCGAACCGGATCGAACAGAGCGGCTGCCTCTATGACGCATCGCTTTCCCCTGCTGCTTGGCGGGTTTTTCGGGCTTTTGTTGTCGTGCCTGCCATTGGCGGCGGCCAACGCCCAGCTGTTCGAGACGAAAGCGGCGCAGGCCTTCATGATCGATGCCGAAACCGGCACGGTTCTGTTTTCCAAGGATGCGGACAAACCTATCCAGCCGGGTTCGCTCGCCAAGCTGATGACGATGGAAGTGACGTTCGACGCGATCAAGTCCGGTCGGCTGAAACTCGACGATACGTTCGTCGTCAGCGAGAACGCATGGCGCACCGGCGGCGCGCCTTCCGGCACGTCGACGATGTTTGCGAAAATCAAATCGACGCTGCGGCTCGAAGACCTCATTCAGGGCGTGGCCGTGCAGGCCGCCAATGACGGCTGCATCGTGATCGCCGAGGGATTCGCGGGCTCCGAGGAGAATTTCGCGCGACAGATGACGGAGCGAGCGCGGGATATCGGCCTGAAGAATTCGGTCTTCGTGAATTCGACCGGGCTTCCTGCAGACGGACAGCAAACCACAGTCAGGGATCTGGGGGTGCTGGCCCTGCATTTGTGGCGCGATTATCCCGACCTTTATCGGTATTTCGGCCAAAAGGACTTTACCTGGAACAAAATCTCCCAGCGGAACCGTAACCCGTTACTGGCGATGGACATCGGCGCGGACGGGCTTGCGGTAGGCGCCAGCGAGCAATCGGGGTTCGGCATCGTCGGTTCCGCCAGCCAGCGAGGCAAGAGGGTGATCGCGGCAATGAGCGGTCTTTCCGGCGACAGGGAGCGCGCGGAGGAAGCACGCAAATTGCTGGAATGGGGCCTGCGCTCCTTCGAAAAGACCGAAATATTCGCCAAGGACGAAGCCGTCGGAGAGGCGGAGGTGTTTGGCGGGACGCAATCGACGGTTCCGTTGAAGGCCAAAGGGCCAATCGATATTTTCCTGCCTATCACCAACCGCGACAAGCTGACGGCGCGCATCGTCTATACCGGACCGCTGAAAGCGCCGGTGGAGGAGGGGCAACCGGTCGGTTCGCTTCGCGTCTGGATCGGAGATACACTGAGCCAGGAAACGCCGTTGTTTGCGGCCAAGACCGTCAATGTCGGCTCCCTGCCAAGCCGGGCGCTCGATGCCGCGAAGGAATTGGCGATCGGCTGGCTTCGATAAGGCCGCCGGCGTGGACCTTTTTGCCTGCGCGGACTATGACGATCTCCGCAAAGAGGTTGTCGTCGTGACGCAAGGCGTTTTCATTACGTTCGAAGGCGGGGAGGGCGCGGGCAAGTCGACGCAGATCGACCGGCTCGCCAAAAAGCTGCGCGCGAAGAAATACGACGTCGTCGTGACACGCGAACCTGGCGGTTCGCCGGGCGCCGAGGCAATCCGGCACGTATTGCTATCGGGTGCCGCAGAACCGTTCGGCCCCGAGATGGAAGCGCTGCTTTTTGCCGCCGCCCGCTCAGACCACGTCGAACAACTGATCCGCCCGGCGATAGCGCGAGGCGCCATCGTGCTTTGCGACCGCTTCATGGATTCGTCGCGGGTCTATCAGGGCGTGACCGGTGGCCTCGATGCCGGTTTCATGGCTGTGCTGGAGAGCGTGGCCGTCAACGGGACCGTGCCGGATCTGACGCTGATCCTCGACATAGACCCGGCCGAAGGGTTGGCGCGCGCGACGGCTAGACGGGGCGAGCATGCCGTCGCGGATCGTTTCGAGAAAGAGACGCTTGCTATCCATCAGCGCCGGCGTGAGGCGTTTCTGGCGATTGCCAAGGCGGAACCCGGGCGCTGCATCGTCATCGATGCGGCGGCTCCTTCCGAATCGGTCGAAAACGCCATAACGGCGGCGGTGTTCGCGGCGTTGGAGCAACGCTTGTCTGTGCAATCCAGACGGACGGCCAGCGCATGAGCTTCGAGCGGATTGCGCCTGAACAACACGACACGCTCGACGGCGTGCCGGAGCCTTCCGAGACGGCGCGACTGGTGGGGCACCAGCAGGCCAGCGCTATGCTGATTGCCGCTTACCGCGTCGGTAAGCTGCCGCATGCCCTGATCCTGGCCGGCCCGGTCGGCGTCGGCAAGGCGACGCTGGCCTTTCACCTGGCGCACCACCTATTGAAATACCCCAAATTCGAAGCGGCGCCCGAGGCGCTTGCCGAGCCCGACACAGCATCTTCCTTGTTTCGCCAGATTGCCACCGGCGCCCATCCGTCGGTGCTGCATCTGACGCGCCCGCTGAACGAGAAGACGAAAACCTATAAGACCGTGGTCACCGTCGACGAAATCCGAAAGGTCAGCCGCTTTTTGTCGATGACCGCTCATGACGGCGGCTATCGGGTGGTGATCATCGACCCAGCCGACGACATGAACACCAATGCAGCCAATGCCTTGCTGAAGAATCTTGAAGAACCGCCGGCGCGCACGCTGTTCGTTCTGATCGTCCATGCGCCGGGCGGGCTATTGCCGACGATTCGCTCCCGCTGCCAGCTTGTGCGGCTCGCGCCGCTCGACGCCGACGAATTGATGTCCGTTCTGGATGCCGTGGACCAATCGCCGCCGCACGATCCGGTCGCGCGCGCCGCTCTGGCAGAGCGGGCAGGGGGTAGCGTGCGCAACGCCATCCTGCTCACGCAATATGGCGGGATGGAAATCGCCCAAAGCGTCGATGAATTGATAGCGGCGGGCAAACCCGACATTGCCGGAGCACATCGCATCGCAGAAGCGGTTTCGGGTCGTGACCGCGCGATAGCCTTCGATCTCTTCAATCGCCGCGTGCTCGATCTCTTGTCGGAGACGGCAAGGCAGGCCGCGCTGTCCGGCGCGCTCGGTCGTGCCAAAAAATTGTCGGACACTTGGCATGAGGCGCTGAACGCGATATCCGAAACCGAGACCTATAACCTCGACAAGAAGCAGCACGCCCTTATGATGATTGACCGCTTGAACGCTGCGATGCGAATGTGATCGCGCCCCGCTTCGGGATGGCCTTGATCCGCTCGATGCGATAACCCACCGCGACCTCCCTTCCTTCGACATTGACGACGGTCTATTTCATGCCACGCGAAAAATTCTACATCACCACCGCGATCTCCTATCCGAACGGCAAGCCGCATATCGGCCATGCCTACGAGTTGATCGCCACTGATGCCCTTGCCCGTTTCCAACGGCTCGACGGCAAGGACGTCTTCTTCCTGACCGGCACCGACGAACACGGCATCAAGATGCTGCAAACGGCCAAGAAGGAAGGGATTTCGCCGCGTGAACTGGCCGACCGTAACGCCGCCGAATTCCAGCATATGGCCGAGGTTCTCGGTGCCTCGAACGATGATTTCATCCGTACCACGGAGGAGCGCCACTACCGCTCCTCGCAGGCCATCTGGAAGGCGATGGCCGCCAATGGCGACATCTACAAGGGCTGTTATGCCGGCTGGTATTCAGTGCGCGACGAAGCCTATTACGGTGAGGAGGAAACCGAGGTCCGCGCCGACGACGTGCGCTACGGGCCGCAGGGAACGCCAGTCGAATGGGTTGAGGAGGAAAGCTATTTCTTCCGGCTCTCGGCCTATCAGGACCGGCTGCTGGCGCTTTACGAGAGCAAGCCTGAGTTCATTGGGCCATCGGAGCGGCGCAACGAAGTGATGAGCTTCGTCAAATCCGGCCTGAAGGACCTGTCGATCTCACGCACCACCTTCGACTGGGGCGTGCCGGTGCCGGGCGACGAAAAGCACGTCATGTATGTGTGGGTCGACGCCCTTACAAATTACATCACAGGCGCCGGCTATCCTGATGAAAAATCAGAACAATGGCGCTTCTGGCCGGCCGACGCGCACATTATCGGCAAAGACATCGTCCGCTTCCACGCCGTCTACTGGCCGGCCTTCCTGATGTCGGCGGGCATCGAACTGCCGAAGCGCGTGTTCGGCCACGGGTTCCTTTTCAACCGCGGCGAGAAGATGTCCAAGTCCGTGGGCAACGTCATCGATCCGTTCACGATGGTCGAGCACTATGGTCTTGACCAGGTCCGCTATTTTTTCCTGCGCGAAGTGCCGTTCGGTCAGGACGGCAGCTATAGCCACGAAGCGATCGTCAACCGTACCAATGCCGATCTCGCCAACGATCTTGGTAATCTGGCGCAGCGTTCGCTGTCGATGATCGCCAAGAATTGCGGTGGCGTGGTGCCGAACCACGGCGAACCGACGGAGGCGGACCGCGCCATTCTCGACCAGGCGGAGGCTGCGCTTGAAACGGCCCGCAAGGCGATGGCGGAGCAGGGCATACATCTGGCTCTGGCAGCGATATTCGCGGTGGTGGCCGAAGCCAATCGCTATTTCGCTGCACAGGAGCCGTGGGCGCTGAAGAAGACCGATCCGGCTCGCATGGAAACGGTGCTGTGGACGACGGCCGAGGTCATCCGGCGTGTGGCGATCCTGTGCCAGCCGTTCATTCCGGGCTCTGCCTCGAAGCTTCTTGACCTGCTGGCCGTAGGCAAGGAAAGCCGCGATCTGGCTCATGCGGCGGCGGCCCATAGCCTTGTTTCCGGCACTGCGCTACCGGCGCCGCAGCCTGTGTTCCCGCGCTATATCGAGCAGCCGCCGGAAAAGTCGTGATGCTGGTCGATAGTCATTGCCATCTCGATTTTCCGGATTTTGCCGAGGAGCGCGAAGCCATCGTCGCTCGCGCCCTCGACGTCGGCATCGGGCGCATGGTGACGATATCGACGCGGGTAAAGAAATTCGCTCAGGTCATTGAAATCGCCGAGACTTTCGATCCAGTTTATTGCTCCGTCGGCACCCACCCGCATAATGCGGACGAGGAACTGGACGTATCCGTCGACGATCTGGTGCGCCTTTCCAGCCATCGCAAGGTAGTGGCTATCGGCGAGGCCGGGCTCGACTATCATTACGACAAGGCACCGCGCGATGCGCAGGCACAAGGGTTTCGCACCCATATCGCCGCGGCGCGGATTACCGGCTTGCCGCTGGTCATCCATGCGCGTGACGCCGATGCCGATATGACTGCCATCCTCGAAGAGGAAACAGGGAAGGGCGCTTTCCCCTTTATCCTGCACTGTTTTTCATCGGGCAGGGGCCTGGCGGAAGCAGGCGTAGCGCTTGGCGGTTATGTTTCCTTTTCCGGAATTCTGACGTTCAAGAATTCGGCCGAACTGCGCGCCATTGCGGCAGATGTTCCGCGCGACCGGCTGCTGGTCGAAACAGACGCGCCGTATCTTGCGCCTGTGCCGTTCCGTGGAAAGCGCAACGAGCCGTCCTTCGTTGCCCAGACCGCCAAGGTTCTGGCCGAGACGATCGGTGTCAGCGAGGCTGAGATCGCGGAAATAACCACGGACAATTTCTTTCGCCTGTTCAGTAAAATGCCGCGTCCCGATGTTCAGGGCGATTTGCCGTGACGGACCGGCTGCGCTTTACCGTTCTGGGCTGCGGTTCCTCGCCAGGCGTGCCGCGCATCACAGGCGACTGGGGCGCCTGCGACCCGGCCAACCCGAGAAACCGGCGCATGCGGGCGGCAGCCCTGATCGAGCGTATTTCGCAAAACGGCGGCAAGACCACGGTGGTCGTCGATACCGGGCCCGATTTCCGGGCGCAGATGTTGATGGCGGAAGTCAGCCACATCGACGCCGTGGTCTATACGCATCCTCACGCCGACCATATCCACGGCATCGATGATTTGCGCGGCTACGTGCTTGAGCAGCGCCACCTTATCGATATCCACGCCGACGACTTCACCATGCTTCGGCTGCGCGAGGCGTTCGGGTACTGCTTCGAAACTCCGCCTGGCAGTTCTTACCCGCCGATTTTGAAGCCGCATCTTATCGATCATGCCAGGCCCGTGGTGGTCGAAGGCGAGGGCGGTGCCCTCACCCTTGAGCCGCTGCCGCAGATCCATGGCGATGTCACCTCGCTCGGCTTCCGTGTCGGACCGCTGGCCTATTGTCCGGACGTCAGCGATTTTCCAGCGACGACCGCCGAGCGGTTGTACGGGCTCGATGTGCTGGTGATCGATGCCTTGCAGCGGAGAACGCATCCCAGCCACCTGTCGCTTGGCCAGGCGATGGAATGGATCGCAAGGCTCTCGCCCAAGAAAGCGGTCCTGACCCATATGCACGTGCCACTGGACTATGCCGAGGTCATGGCCGAGATGCCGGACCATATCGAGCCGGCCTATGACGGCATGGTGCTGGAATTCGATGTCAGTGGGGCCGGTGCCTGACGACGACGAGGACCAGCGGCTACCGAACCAGCCGGTGCTGATAACGCCTTTCCAATAAGCGTTATTTACAAAGAGTGCGGTTTCGGCCCTGAAGCTGGATGAGTGAGTGATGATAAATCCGTCCACAGAAAGGTTTCTGCGGTGGGATGGTGCGCGACATGGTGTTGCATATCTGTTTGGCGTGCTTTTGTTGCATTTGATGCAGCTCGGATTTGCAACAGTTTCCACAGTGTTGCTGGCGGCGACGGAAGGGCTGTTGCTTGTTGTTGACGCAGCGGCGAAGAGCGAGTGTTGATCGGCGAACGTACATAGTCGCTGGCAGGGCTATTAGCAGGTGACAGATGAGCGCCTGCATTTCGCAGCGTCAGGTTGCCGTCGGCACCCGCGCCATGGACAGCGAAGCGCAGCGGTTCGCCCATGAACGGAGCCTAAGCATATTGGCTTGACCCCATAAGGTGGTCCGGTTTCGATCTTAATGCATGATCGGCTTTTGGGCCATCGCCTGGGCAGATGATGGCGCTGATCCGCGTGGCGGCGCGGGCCAGACAATAGCCTCCGGTGCCGGCGGTTTATATCCGAGCGAAGAGTGCGGCCGCTCGGTGTTATAGTATCGCCGCCATGCTTCGATGA
>JBARYG010000037.1:0-8080 GCA_049647745.1 Mesorhizobium sp. | reverse complement strand
GCTCGGGCACGATCTGGCGCGTCGTTTACGCGGCGGGAAAGCCGTAAGAGACCATTTGGAAACTCTACCCAGCCGGCCATTTGACGCGGTTTTCTGCGCTTCCGGTGCTCACGTCCGGATGTACGCTCCGCTCCGGTTCTCGAAAACCACGCTATACGCCTCGGCTGGGCGAATTATCAAACGGTCTCCAAGCGCGGCGGTCGGGCTATCGATCCCTCGATGCTTCGACCGGGCTTGCCGGCCACCTGTATGAGAATACTATTCCTGTCAGCGCCGGATATGGCAAAGACTTTCCTTGAAAGGCTGGCTTTCAGCACGTCGTCCACTCGGATTTTTCGACGCCGGACTCTATCATGACGTTTCCCCATCCTCACGCATGGCCCAATCCTGACGCATGGAGACATACACAATGAACAAGCCTGCCGCTCCTGCGCGCACAGCCGGCCGTGGCCGGGTCTATAACTCCATCACCGAGACGATCGGCGACACGCCGCTGGTGCGGCTGGACAAGTTCGCGGCGAGCAAGGGCATCGTCGCCCATCTTCTGGCCAAGCTCGAATTCTTCAACCCGATCGGCTCGGTCAAGGACCGCATCGGGGTCGCCATGATCGAGGCGCTGGAGTCCGAGCGAAAAATCACGCCCGGCAAGTCGACGCTGATCGAGCCGACCTCGGGCAACACCGGCATCGCGCTGGCCTTCGCCGCCGCCGCCAAGGGCTACAAGCTGATCCTGACCATGCCCGAAACCATGTCGATCGAGCGCCGCAAGATGCTGGCGCTGCTCGGCGCCGAACTGGTGCTGACCGAAGGGCCGAAAGGCATGAAGGGCGCCATTGCCAAGGCGAACGAACTGGCCGCCTCCATCCCCGGCGCGGTCATCCCGCAGCAGTTCGAGAACCCGGCCAACCCGGAAATCCACCGCGCCACCACGGCGGAGGAAATCTGGAACGATACCGCCGGCGGCGTCGACATTCTGGTTGCCGGCATCGGCACGGGCGGCACCATCACCGGGGCAGGCCAGGTGCTGAAAAAGCGCAAGCCGTCCGTGCATGTCGTGGCGGTGGAGCCGGAGGCATCAGCCATCCTGTCGGGCGGCCAGCCCGGCCCGCACAAGATTCAGGGGTTGGGTGCCGGCTTTGCGCCGAAAATCCTCGACACCACCGTTTACGACGAGATCGTCACCGTTTCGAACGAGGATTCGATTGCCAATGCGCGCCTTGTCGCCCGCCTCGAAGGCGTGCCGGTCGGTATTTCGGCGGGGGCAGCGCTCCAGGCGGCCATCGTCGTCGGTTCGCGCCCGGAAAACGCCGGCAAGACCATGGTGGTAATCATCCCGTCCTTTGCCGAACGCTATCTGTCGACGGTTCTGTTTGACGGGCTCGGCGGCTGAGAGACCGTCTCTGAGAACTGGACCGCTGGAAAAAGCGGCTGGCCTCCCGGCCGATGGGTTGAGCAAAGCCCCGCTTGCGTGTCAGATCGCCGCCGGTTCGCGTCGTGCGGACGGCGGGAGGGATTCATGTACACACTTTATACGCGCCCCGGTTCGGGTGGCTTCGTCGCCGAGGCGGCGTTCCGGTTGGCCGGCCAGCCTTTCGAATGCGTCGATGTCGCCAAAAGCGAGCAACCCGACCCGGCCTTCCGGAAGATCAGTCCGCTGAACCAGGTTCCGGCGCTGACCTTGCCGGGCGGCACGTCCATGACGGAATCGGCGGCGATCTGCATCCTTTTGGCCGAGCGCTACCCGCAGGCGGCTTTGGCTCCCGTCGCCGATGCGCCGGCACGCTCTGATTTTCTGCGCTGGATGGCGTTCATGGCGTCGTCGATCTACCCGGCCGACCTGCGCTTTTACTATGCGCACCGCTACACGACGGACCAGGATGGCAAAAAGGCCGTCCGGCAGGCGGCGGTGGCGGAGATGGACCAGGGATTCGCGGTGATCGACGCAGCCCTCGCCGACCGCCAGTGGCTGGCCGGCGACCGCTTTTCGCTGGCCGACATCTACCTGCTGATGCTGTTTTCCTGGCATCCGGAGGCGGAACGCGCCCGCGCCGGGTTTCCGAACGTTGAACGCGCCTGCGCCATATTGCGCGATCACCCGGTGATGCGCGAACTGAACGTCAGGCACGAGATGTGGTGAGGCGCTGGCCGAGCAGGTATCAGCGGCTGCCGGCGACGACCGGCAGCGGCTTGCGGTAGGTGGTGACGCGGTAATCGTCGGCGGGCCTGCAAATGCGGCTGTCGTGGCGGTCCGGTTTGTTAAGCGGCGCGAACATGGCTCAATGGGCGCCGATGCCGAAGCTGTGGCTGCGCCGCGCGCAGGCCGGGCCGGGGCCGCGCATGTAGTAGCGTTCCGGCCGATAGGTCGGCGAAACGAATTCCCGGATGGCGGCTGCATAGCCGACGATGTGGCTCCAGATACGCATGATACTCAAAGTCCCTGTCCCGATTTTCGGAGTCCCTTCCGAATTGCGAATATCGTAGCTCGCAAGCGTGAATAGTCGGTGAACCTGATGTTAACTTTCGGTCCGAAACGGCCCGGTTCGTGGCGGGAATGCGGCTGATTCGCGGTGTTTTGGTGCCTTTTGCCATGATCCCGAAGGATGTGGCATTTCCATCACATAGGTTTCGCCTGATTGGCGGTCAGGCGCGGCTCATTTTCGGTTTTGTGAGGGGGCTTGCGGGTGGCTCCTAGACCAAGGTCCAGGGTTGGAACGGGAATGCGTTTCGGTCGTTCTTGCCTCTGATCCGATTTCTTCTCGAACCGAGGAGGGCTGCCATGGCGCCGCGTCCGGCCTGGAAAGGCTATCTCAAATTATCGCTGGTCACCTGCGCGGTCGAACTGACCAATGTGGTGACGCACGCCGAAAAGGTTTCGTTCCGCGTGCTGAACCGCAAGACCGGCAACACGGTCAGGCGCATCTATGTCGACGCCGAAACCGGTGATCCGGTGGAGGATGAGAACGAGATCAAGGGCTATGAGGTCGACAGCGGCGAGTATGTCCATGTCGAGGAAGACGAGATCGCGGCGGTGCGCGTCGAATCCTCCGACATGATGAGCCTCGACGGTTTCGTCGACAAGGCCTCGATCCAGCAGATCTATCTCGATACGCCCTATTACCTCGCGCCCGCCGACAAGGTGTCGGAAGACGCCTTCGCCGTCATTCGCGACGCCATGGCGGCGAGGAAGAAGGCCGGGCTTGCCCGCATCGTTCTCTATCGCCGCGAACGCCCGGTGGTGATCGAGCCGCTCGGCAAGGGCATGGTGCTCACCACGCTGCGCTACGACAACACCGTGCGCCAGCCCGATACCGTGTTCGACGAAATCAAGGCGGTGAAGACCGACAAGGAGATGATCGAGCTTGCCCAGCACATCATCGACAAGAAGGAGGCGAAGTTCGATCCGTCGAAATTCGACGACAAATACGAAGACGCCCTGCTGGAACTGATCCGCGCCAAGAAGGCCGGCAAGAAGGCGCCGAAGGCCAAGGCCGCGGCCACGCCGTCCAACGTCGTCAACCTGTTCGACGCGCTGAAGAAGAGCCTGGCGGCCGACAACGACGCCGGCGAAACAGCCTCCGTGAAGGCGACCAAGGCATCGAAAAAGAAGGCGCCTGAACCGAAGCCGGCGCCGAAGCGCAAGAAGTCGGCCTGACCGATGGCAAGTCCGGCCCTCGAAAAATACCGCGCCAAGCGTGATTTCACGAAAACGGCGGAGCCGTCCGGCAAGCTGACGCGAAGCAAGGCGGCGGCGGATGGCGGGGGCATCTTTGTCATCCATAAGCACGCCGCTACCCGCTTGCACTACGATCTGCGTCTCGAACATGACGGCGTGCTGTGGAGTTGGGCGGTGACGCGCGGCCCGAGCCTCGACCCGCACGAGAAGCGGCTGGCCGTGCACGTGGAAGATCACCCGATCGACTACGCCCCGTTCGAGGGGACGATTCCCAAGGGCGAATATGGTGGCGGCTCGGTCATCGTCTGGGACGAGGGTACTTGGACCCCCGACCATGATCCGGCAAAGGGCATGCAGAAGGGCCATATCGACTTCGAACTGCATGGTGAAAAGCTTTCGGGGAAATGGCATCTGGTGCGGCTGAAACCGCGTCCGGGCGAAAAGAAGGACAACTGGCTGCTGATCAAGTCGGACGACGCGGCCGCCCGTCCCGGCGAGGACATTCTGGCCGAAGCGCCTGAATCGGTGAAATCCGGCCTTACCGTCGAGGAAGTCGGCGAGGGCAAGGCGGCGAAGGGCAAGAAACCGAAGGTCTGGCACTCCAACAAGCCCGCCCCTGGTGGGGCAAAGACGGGCGAGGCAAAGCCGCGCACTGCCAAAAAGCTGGAATTCATCGAACCGGCGCTGGCGACGCTGGAGAAAAACGCGCCGGGCGGCAAGGAATGGCTGCACGAAGTGAAATTCGATGGCTATCGCATGCAGGCGCAGATCGCCGGCACCGAGGTGAGGCTACTCACCCGCACCGGGCTCGATTGGACCGGAAAATTCGACGGCGCGGTGGTTGCCGCCCTGGCACGGCTGAAATGCAGCGACGCCATCCTCGACGGCGAGATCGTCGTTCTGGCCGACAACGGCGTGTCGTCCTTCGCCCGGCTGCAGGCGGCGCTGTCGGAAGGGCGCACCGACGCCATGATCTACTACGTCTTCGACCTGATGCGGCTCGACGGCGAGGATCTTCGCGGCGAACCCCTGATCGAACGCAAGGAGAAACTGCGCGAGCTGCTGGGCGAGCAGCCCGAGAATTCGGCGCTGCGCTTCAGCGACCATTTCGTCGAGCCCGGAAAAATCATGCTCGAACATGCCTGCCGCATGGGGCTGGAAGGCGTCGTCTCCAAGCGTGCCGACGCGCCCTATCGCAGCGGGCGCGGGCATTCATGGATCAAGTCCAAATGCACCGACCGGCAGGAATTCGTCATCGGCGGCTATCTGCCCTCGGACAAGACCGGGCGCGGCCTGCGTTCGCTGCTGGTCGGCTATCAGGAGGGCGGCGCGCTAGCCTATGCGGGCCGCGTCGGCACCGGCTTTTCAGGCAAGGTGGCCGACGACCTGAAGAAAAAGCTCGACGCGCTGAAGGCCGCGAAATCACCCTTCGCGGGCAAGGTTCCGGGCGGGAAAGGGCTGGTCTGGATCAGGCCCGAACTGGTCGGCGAGATAGAGTTTCGCAGTTGGACCGAGGATCGTATACTGCGCCACGCCTCGTTCCAGGGGCTGCGCGAGGACAAGCCTGCGGAGGAAGTCGTGCAGGAAAAGCCGCAACAACCGGCCCGGAAAACGGCAAGCAAGGCTAAAGGCGCTATCGCGAAGCCCGCACCGGCCAGCCTCACCAAAACCGCAGTCAGGCTCACTCACCCGGAGAAGCTTTTGTGGCCCGACGAGAAAATCTCCAAGCAGGCATTGCTTGATCATTACGCACTGGTCTGGCCGCGCATGGAAAAGTTCGTCGTCAACCGGCCGCTGGCGCTGGTGCGGGCACCGGATGGTGTCGGCGGGCAGCGGTTTTTCCAGAAACATGCTTCCGCCGGCATGCACGACAAGATTTTTCGCATGCGCGATCCGGAAGACAACGAAGAACTGCTGTTCGTGAAGGATTTCGACGGCGTCGCAGCGTTGGTGCAGATGGGTGTGGTCGAAATCCACATCTGGGGCTCGACCGTCGATGAGTTGGAAAAGCCCGACCAGATCGTCTTCGATCTCGACCCGGACGAAGGCGTCGGCGTCGACAAGGTGCGCGAGGCGGCCCTCGGTATCCGCTCAAGGTTGGAGGAATTGTCGCTGCCGGCGTTCGTCAAGACCTCGGGCGGCAAGGGCTATCACGTCGTCGTGCCGCTGAAGCCGGCGGCCGACTGGGCGGCAGTGAAGGGCTTTTCGCACGATTTCGCCCGCGCGCTGGAGCAGGCCGAGCCCGACCGCTACACCGCGACCCTGTCGAAGAAGGCCCGCACCGGCAAGATTTTCATCGACTACCTGCGCAACGGCAAGGGTTCGACCACCGTCGCGCCCTATTCCTCGCGCGCCAAGAAGGGCGCGACGGTATCGATGCCGGTGACATGGCAGGAGGTGCATGACGGCGTGCCGCCCAATGCCTTCCCGATCGGCGACCAGACAACGTTGAAGCGGCTGGCGCAGGCCGACCCATGGGAAGATTTCTTCGAAAAAGCCAAGGCGTTGAAGCGCGGGTAGGACGCTGGCGAGGTGTAGTTTCCGGCCCTCGACTATACCGGGCAATCAAGGCCGGTAAGTAACCGGATATGGCTTTGCCCCACCCCTAACCCCTCCTCACAAGGGGAGGGGAACTTGGGTGCGATCCCCCCCCGACCCGGCAAAACCAGTAGGGTGGCAACCGGAAGCAGAATCCCCCTTGTGGAGAGGGGTTAGGGGTGGGGGTAGCACGCGGATAGTAGGATGCTACGCGGCGGCAGACCGATGATGGGCGTTACTCCAGAAACACCCTCGAAAATTCCATCTTTCCCTTCGGCGAGAACGTCACCACGCGGCTGTCCTTTTCTCGGCGCGCCCATTTCTCCGAAAATATCCTGTCGAGGATCGCTGCGCCCAGTGCGCCGGCCAGATGCGAGCGCCGTACGCTCCAGTCGAGGCAGGTGCGACAGACCGGTCGGCGCGACTTCGTTGCAGTGCCGGGTTCGATGCCGATGGCGGAAAAGTATGTCGCGCCCGTCTCGCTCAGCCTGAGGGCATCGCCGTCGCGGATCACGAAATTCCGGGCGAGAAACCCGTCGAGCATTTTTACGGCGTGTTCGCCGGCCAGATGATCGTAGCAGACGCGCGCCTCGCGCATCGTCGTCTCGCGCGGACCGGGCCGCACCCGCTTCGGCCCGAGCGTTCCGGCAACCCCCATGATCGCTTCCAGCATGGCCGCCACCTGCGGACCGGCCAGCCCGTAGTAGCGGTGGCGGCCCTCGCTCGCCACCGTCAGCAGGCCGCCGTCCAGCAGCCTGGCGAGGTGCGAACTCGCGGTCGGCAGGCCGACGCCGGCCTCCTGCGCCAGTTCGCTGGCCGTCAGCGCCGATCCCGTCATCAGCGCCGTCAGCATGTTGGCGCGCGCCGGGTCGCCGACGAGACTGGCGGTGCGGGCGATGTCGGGTCCGTTCTTCAGATTGTCGTCCATGGTTTGATCCTCATCGAAGCATCCTTGCAGGATAACGCCTATTGTCGCTTGAGTTCAAGGAGATCGACGATGATTGCTTTACCGCTTTCCAAATCTGCCGTCAGGCCGTTTCCAACACCCTTGCTGCGCACAACCTGGCACCTGCTTGGCCGCTGGTCCGCCCGCCGCCGGCAGCGCGCAGACCTGGCCGATCTCCATGCCCAGCTGCTCGCCGACATCGGCGTGTCGCCGCAGGAAGCCTGCCGCGAATGCGCCGTGCCGTTCTGGCGCTGAGCGACCCAGCCTACCCGGTCGCCATGCAAAACACTTCGATCCCGATCAAACGATCATATCCAAAAAGGAGAAGTCCCATGACCGTCACCTGCTTCATCCGCTACGAGATCGACCCGTTCGGTAAGGATGCGTTCGAGGAGTATGCCCGCAACTGGGAGCAGGCCATTCCGCGCTGCGGCGGCGACCTGATCGGCTATTTTTCGCCGCATGAGGGCTCGGCCACCACCGCTTACGGCGTCTACAACATCGAAAGCCTCGCGGCCTACGAGGCCTATCGCGAGCGGCTGCGGGCCGATCCGGCGGGCATCGCCAACTACGAGTTCGCCAGGCGCGAAAAATTCATCCTCAAGGAGGACCGGATTTTCCTCAAGCTGGCCTCCGGCCCCCACGCCGAACTGAAACGCTACTAGGGTCAGGACCTGTTAATATGATCGAAATGGCGCCGAAACGGCAAAGAGCTGCGAGGAGAAACGCGATGGTCGATGTCTTTCCATCGACCGAGCGCTTCGACGCGGCAGGTCGCAGCCGTTCCGGCGTCCGCAGGATGTGGTCCATCTGTCCGGCAACTTCGTCGCGAAGGCTTGAAAACCGAAAGGTTTTCCACGCCTTCGCTTCTCGTATCCGCACAGATGGCCTCACACCATTTCGACCAGATTAACAGGTCCTGA
>JBARYG010000036.1:0-98260 GCA_049647745.1 Mesorhizobium sp. | reverse complement strand
CGCCATGATGGCACCGCCCGGCCCGCCCGAACCCGCCGCGTCGATGACGCCGCCGAGGCTGACCGTGCCGCCCGCAATACGCACCTCGCCGCCTTCGAAGTCCGGCCGTGCCGCCGGCAACGGCCCGATATCGGGAAGTGCTGCGACTTGCTGTCTCTGCGCAGGTTGCACGGCGCGCCGCGCCACCATTTTCTGCGTCGCCTTGACCGTGCCGCCGCTGCCTGCCGTCAGGAAGATGCGGCCGCCGACCTTCTTGACCCCCGTCGCCTTGACGATGGCCTTGGTATTGCCGGCCAGTGCCTGCACCGAGCCGCCATTGGCCCGCATCTCGACCTCGGCCGCGCGCACCGTGCCAGTGTTGACCACCTCGGTGTCGGCCCCGCCGACTTTGACCGCGAACTTGCCGTCGGCCAGCGACGTGTCACGCAACAGCACTTCGTAACCGCCGAGCAGGCCGACACTGCCGTTCGGCGCTTCAAGCGTGCCGGCATTCTCCACCCGGCGCGCCGTCAGCACCACGTCACCCGACAGCGAGGTGACGAAACCACGATTGACCACTCCCGCCTTACTGTCGCCCTTCAGCGTCAGGTCGCCGCCATCGAGGAAATCGGCATCGCTGGCATCATGGGTGGAGGCGATGAAGGAACCGCCCGTCCTCACCATGCCGCCGGTACCGACCGCGACGCCCGCCGGATTGATCAGATAGAGCGAGCCGGTCGCCGTCAGCGAGCCGTCGATGGAGGACGGCAGGTTGCCCGTCACCCGGTTGAGTGTCGTGCCGGTGCCGTTCTCGAAATGCGCCGCAGCGCCGCCGCCAACGGAAAAGCTCTGCCACGAGATGATGGCGTTTTGCGAGGACTGGGTGACGAGAAGGTTCGATCCGGAATTCGCGATGGCGGCGTCGCCATGCGTCACCGTCCCGCCCGCGGGCAGGGACTGCGCCATTGCCGTGGATGCGATCATGGCGATTGTCAGTGCCAGAAGCGAGGTCGAGCCGATGAGGTACGGGTTGCTACGGGCAGCATTGCCCCTCGGCCGCAAGACAGCCGTACGCGACAACGATCCTATCATTGGTCCCCCAACCCCGGCTCAAACTTGTCGCAAGCCTGCAACCCAAGGTAATCCTTTTGCACGGCAAATCGGTCCGGATCAAGCTTAAACGGCCGATTCAAACGTCGCTTCTATATATCGAACGGACCCATCTCGGGGTTGCGAAGGCAGAACGCATCAGGCGGCGCATGGAGTCCAGCGCACGTTCTGCGTCGTCATGGGTGAAGTTCTCGTTGTGCGAGAGCCGGTTGCGCAGCTCTGGCAGGACTCCGAGATGATCGGCCGAGTGTTCCGGGGACAAGCAGCACGCCGGCGAACACCGCCGGCACCAGCGACAAAAGCGGGCTGGTCGCTCGAACCAGTAGCGCTTCCGGCCTCAAGCCCTCGCGAAGTAGGCTGCAGCCCTCTTTAGGATGTCTCGCGCCGCTGTCCCTGCATTTCAACTCTCCAGTTCCGTCAGACATCCTGTCTCGGTGTCCACGGAGCGGGCAGCAGTCAACAAGGCCCCGCCTTGTTGGCAAAGCAAGCGTCGATCAACCAGGAACGCTATCGTAAAACCTATTCCATGCCGAGAGCGGCCATATACAAATCCAGAATCGCTTCGGCTTCCTGCCGCTCGGCCTGGTCCTGCTTGCGGAGTCGCACAAGCTGCCTGATGGCGGACACGTCGAAGCCCGTCCCCTTCGCTTCGGCGTACACCTCTTTGATATCGTCGGCGATCGTCTTCTTCTCTTCCTCGAGCCGCTCGATGCGCTCGATCAGCGCGCGCAGCTGGCCAGCGGCAACGGTTTGGCTGCTATCGGTTACGTCGTCGGCCATCTTTATTTCTCCATGCTTTTACTGTGCGCCGCGACTCGTGTGCCGCAGGTTGTTTTCAGCGGGGTTCGATGCCCGACCGCCGTCTGAGCGTCAAGCCGGTATCTTCATTCGTAGACGACAAGCAGGTCCTTGGCGTCGATCTGGTCTCCGGCCTTCACCAGCACTTCGGCGATGGTGCCGTCGCGTTCGGCGTGGAGCGCGGTTTCCATCTTCATGGCTTCGATGGAAAGCAGCACGTCGCCGGCCTTTACCGCCTGCCCTGCCACAAGCGACACCGCCGAAACGACACCCGGCATGGGGGCGCCGACATGGCCGTCATTGCCGGGCTCGGCCTTGCGCCGCACCTTGGCCGCCGAGGCGCCATGCGCACGGTCGGGCACTTTCACCCGGCGCGGCTGGCCGTTCAGTTCGAAGAACACGGTCGCCATGCCCTTCTCATCGACCTCGGCGATGCCGAGGCAACGGATGACCAGCGTCTTGCCCTTCTCGATCTCCACGAAAATCTCGTCTTCCGGCCGCATGCCGTAGAAATAGGTAAGCGTCGGCAGAACGCTGACCGGCCCGTAGATTTCCTGCGCTGCGGCGAAGTCCGAAAAGACTTTTGGATACATAAGCGAGGAGGCGAACTCCTGCTCCGACAGTTTTCTCCCGAGCTTTTCCTCTACCAGCCTGCGGCTGGCAGCGAGATCGGCGGCTTTCAGCAGCGAGCCCGGCCGCACCGTATAGGGCTTGTCGCCCTTCAGCGCCTTTTTCTGCAAACCCCTCGGCCAGCCACCCGGCGACTGGCCGAGATCGCCGCGCAGCATGGAGACGACCGAATCCGGAAAGGCGATGTCGCGGGCGGGGTTTTCCACATCCGCCACGGAAAGGTCCTGGCTCACCATCATCAGCGCCATGTCGCCGACCACCTTCGATGACGGCGTCACCTTGACGATGTCGCCCAGCATCAGGTTGACGTCGTGATAGGTCTGCGCCACCGCGTGCCAGCGCGTCTCCAGGCCAAGCGAGCGGGCCTGCTCCTTGAGGTTGGTGAACTGCCCGCCCGGCATCTCGTGCAGGTAGACTTCCGAGGCAGGTCCCTTGAGATCGTTCTCGAAAGCCGAATACTGGTTGCGCACCGCCTCCCAGTAGAAGGAAATCTTCCTGATCCATTGCGGGTCGAGGGCGGGATCGCGCTCGCTCCCTTTGAGGGCCTCGACGATCGAACCCAGACAGGGCTGCGAGGTGTTGCCAGAAAACGCATCCATGGCCGCATCGACCGCATCGACGCCGGCTTCCACCGCTGCCAGCACGGTTGCCGCCGAAAGGCCGGACGTGTCGTGCGTATGGAAATGGATCGGTAGATCGGTCGCTTCGCGTAGCGCCTTAAACAGCACCCGCGCCGCGGCCGGCTTCAAAAGACCCGCCATGTCCTTGACCGCGATGATATGGGCGCCGGCTCTCTCCAGTTCGCCAGCCAGTCCGACATAGTATTTCAGGTCGTATTTGGCGCGCGCCGGATCGAGGATATCGCCGGTGTAGCACATCGCCGCTTCGCAAAGCTTACCCTCGGCAATAACCGCGTCCATGGCGACGCGCATGTTTTCGACCCAATTCAGGCAGTCGAAGACGCGGAACAGGTCGATGCCGCCTGCCGCTGCCTGCCTGACGAAATGCTGCACCACATTGTCGGGATAGTTGGTGTAGCCGACGCCGTTGGCGCCACGCAGTAGCATCTGCAGCAGGATGTTCGGCGCCCTTTCACGGATCAGCGCAAGCCGCTCCCACGGGTCTTCGGTGAGGAAGCGCATGGCAACGTCGAAGGTCGCGCCGCCCCAGCATTCGAGCGACAAAAGCTGCGGCAGCGCCCGCGCGTAGGTGCCGGCGATCGCCGCAATGTCATGGGTACGCACGCGCGTCGCCAGCAGCGACTGGTGACCGTCGCGCATGGTGGTGTCGGTGATGAGAACCTGGTTCTGGTCGCGCATCCACTGGCCGAATTTCTCCGGGCCGAGCGCGTCCAGCCTGTTCTTCGTGCCTTGCGGAACGGCGCTGGTGAACCACGGGATGACCGGCGCCGCCGCATCCGGGTCGGGATGAGCGCGCCCACGCGTTTCCGGATGGCCGTTGACGGAAACATCGGCCAGGTAGTTGAGCAGCTTGGTGGCGCGGTCCTGCCGCTTCACATGCTCGAACAGTTCCGGCGTATTGTCGATGAACTTGGTGGTGTAGGAATTATCGGCGAAACTCGGGTGATTGATGATCGCTTCAAGGAAGGTGAGATTGGTGGCAACGCCGCGGATGCGGAACTCTCGCAGCGCCCGCGTCATGCGCGAAATCGTCTCGCCAGACGTCGGCGCCCAGGCCGTCACCTTTTCCAGCAGCGGGTCGTAATAGCGGGTGATGACCGCACCCGAATAGGCGGTGCCGCCGTCAAGCCGGATGCCGAAGCCGGTGGCGCCGCGGTAAGCGGTGATGCGGCCATAGTCCGGGATGAAATTATGCTCCGGGTCCTCGGTAGTGATGCGGCACTGCAACGCGTGGCCGTTCAGCCGGATGTTTTCCTGGCGCGGCACACCGGATTCGGGCGTGCCGATGGCGAAACCGTCCAGGATGTGGATCTGCGCCTTGACGATGTCGATCCCGGTCACCTGCTCGGTGACGGTATGCTCGACCTGAATGCGCGGATTGACCTCGATGAAATAGAATTTTCCCGTGTCCGCATCCATCAGGAACTCTACGGTGCCGGCCCCGATATAGGCCGTCTCACGCGCGATCTTCAGCGCATGGCCACACAGTTCCGCGCGCTGCACGGCATCGAGATAAGGCGCCGGCGCGCGTTCCACGACTTTCTGGTTGCGGCGCTGGATGGAGCAGTCACGCTCGAACAGGTGAACGGCATTGCCGTGCGTGTCGCCCAGCACCTGCACCTCGACGTGACGCGCCCGTTCGACCAGCTTTTCGAGATAGACTTCGTCCTTGCCGAAGGCGGCCTTCGCCTCGCGCTTGCCTTCCATCACCTCACGGGCGAGATCGGCCTCGGAACGGATCGCGCGCATGCCGCGCCCGCCCCCGCCCCACGACGCCTTCAGCATGACCGGATAGCCGATGGCTTCGGCGAGTTTCTTTACAGCATCCATATCGTCGGGCAGCGGCTCGGTGGCGGGCACCACCGGCACGCCGACCTCGATGGCCAGATTGCGCGCCGCGACCTTGTTGCCTAGCCGGCGCATCGTCTCCGGCTTCGGGCCTATGAAGGTAATGCCGGCATCGGCGCAGGCTTCCGCGAATTCCGGGCTTTCCGACAACAGGCCGTAGCCCGGATGAATGGCATCCGCACCGGACAATTTCGCAACCCGGATCACCTCCTCGATCGACAGATAGCTTTCGATCGGCCCCATGTCGCGCGAAAGCCACGGGCCGCGTCCGACCTGATAGCTTTCGTCGGCCTTGAAGCGGTGCAGCGAATATTTGTCCTCCTCCGCCCAGATCGCCACGGTTTTGAGGCCGAGTTCATTGGCCGCGCGAAAGACGCGGATGGCGATTTCGGACCGATTGGCGACGAGGATTTTGGTGATGGCCAAGAACGCGCTCCCTAAAGGCAAGACAAGGCGGCGCGAATGAATAACGCGAAAATGCTGCAGTGCAAACAAAATTGCCGGAAAGCGAGCTACCGGATTGTTTTCTTGCGCGCGAGGCGATCGATCCGGGTGGGCCCGCATAAAAATGCGAGCGCAAAGAAAAATGCCCGGCGCGAATTGCGCCGGGCATTTTTACAGAAGCGTGATCGGTCTTAGTCGATCTGGAAGTAGTTGTACTTGCCGTCGTCGCCCTTCTTCCACTGATAGACGACATAGTCGGCGTCGGTACGGTCACCCTTTTCGTTGAACGAAAGTTCGCCGAGAACCGTCTTGAACGGCCCCTTCTCCTTGATCGCCTTGGCGACTTCCTGCGGGTCGTTCGTTTTCGCCGCGTTGGCTGCCTGAGCTACGATCTGCGTGGCGGCATAGGAGTAGAGCGTGTAGGCTTCCGGCTCGAAACCCGCCGCGCGGAACTTCTCGACGACGTCCTTCGCAGCAGGGTTCTTGCGAGGATCCGGACCGAAGGTGTTGTAGGTACCGGCAACCGCATCGCCGGCGATCGAGGCCAGCTCGTTGGAAACGATACCGTCACCCGAGAACAACGGAGCCTTCAGGCCCTGATCGGCCGACTGGCGGATGATCAGGCCGGCTTCGGTGTGCAGACCGCCCCAGTAGATAAGCGTAACGCCGGCTTCCTTCATCTTGGCGATAAGCGCCGAGAAGTCCTTGTCGCCGACGTTGACGCCTTCGTACATCACTTCCTTGATGTTCAGCTTGTTCAGGGCTGCCTTGGTCGCGTCGGCAAGGCCCTGGCCGTAAGGCGTCTTGTCATGGATGACGGCGATCTTGGCATCCTTGAAGTGCTCGGCGATATAGGCGCCCGCGACGTCGCCCTGCTGGTCGTCACGGCCGCAGACGCGGATCGTGTTCCACAGGCCGGCATCGGTGAACTGCGGGTTGGTGGCAGCCGGCGTCACTTCCAGGATGCCGTTTTCGGCATAGACCTCGGAAGCCGGGATCGACACACCCGAGTTGAAGTGGCCGATGACGAACTTGACGCCGTCGGCAACGAACTTGTTGGCCACCGAGATGCCCTGCTTCGGATCGGACACGTCGTCGCCGACGCTGAGCTTGATCTGCTCGCCATTCATGCCGCCGGCCGCATTGATGTCAGCCACCGCCATTTCGGCGCCCTTTTGCAATTGCGCACCGAAGGCCGCGTTCGGACCGGTGATCGGGGCACCGACGCCCATCAGGACATCCGCCCAGGCGCTACCGCCGAACGCCACCAGCGCGGTCAGCGCAACGGCGGACAAAAGTGACTTTTTCATATATAACGCTCCCATTTACCGGGTGGGCGTGGATGATGCTTTCATGCGATGCCCACCCTTTATCGCAGAAAGTGCAGTTTGCCGATTTTACAGGCATTGTCACGCCGATTCATCTTCGAACCGGCGTTAATCATGAACATCAACCTTTGGATTTCCAGGTCAGGATTGAGGCTCTTTCATAGAGCCAGTGGTATTGAGTGACCATCTGGTTGGTGCGCGTATACTGATAACCGACAAAGCCTACGATCATCAGAACGATGGTATCGATGACATAGAATTGCAGGGAAAACATCGTGCCGTTGAACAGCGCATGGTGGATGAACCGCACACCGATTCCCAGCCCGAGCAGGTAAAGGAACAGATTGAGCAAGGAACGCCATGTCTGCGCGCAGGCCTTGCCCGTCATCCAGGCCGCCCATCCGCCCAACAGGCAGGTGACGAAGAAGAATTGCCAGATCGAGGGTTCTTCATGAAGAATGCCCTGCATGTCGATCGCTCCCAAATTTTCTAAAGCGTGTCGCGATCTTTCAGATTCGCTTCTCGCGCTTCAGGCTCTTGATTTTACGCATGTCTCCCGAAAACCGGTTCCCACTTTTCGGGATCATGCTCTAGCGTCCGCCTTCAAGATAGGCGGCGCGCACTTCCGGATTGGCGAGAAGTTCCTTGCCGGTACCGCTCATCGTGACGTTGCCGTTGACCATGACGTAGCCGCGCGTGGCGAGTTTGAGCGCCCCGAAGGCATTCTGCTCGACAAGAAACACGGTCAGGCCCTGCGTGCGGTTCAACTCCCGGATGGCATCGAAGATCTGCTTGACGATCAGCGGCGCCAGGCCGAGCGACGGCTCGTCCAGCAAAAGCAGTTTCGGACGCGCCATCAGCGCACGGCCGATCGACAGCATCTGCTGCTCGCCGCCGGAAAGCGTGCCGCCGCGCTGGGTGATGCGTTCCTTGAGCCGCGGAAACAGGGAGAACACCTTCTCCACGTCTTCGTTGAAATATTTGAGGTTGTCGAGGCTGGCACCCATCTGCAGATTTTCCAGCACGGTCATGCGCGGGAAAATACGGCGGCCTTCCGGCGATTGCGCAATGCGCAGGCGCGCGATCTTGTGCGTCGGCATCTGCGTGATGTCGGTGCCGGCAAAGACGATGCTGCCCGAGCGAGCGCGGGGAGCACCGAAGATGGTCATCATCAGGGTCGACTTACCGGCGCCGTTGGCGCCGATCAGCGCCACGATCTCGCCTTCGTCGACATTGACGTCGACGCCGTTAAGCGCCTGGATATTGCCGTAGAACGTGTGGATACCCCTGATATCGAGCAGCGTCTTGCCGGCCATTATTTACGCCCTCCGCGCTTAGCTGTGGCCGGTGTCGCCTTGCTCCGGGCCGACGCCTGTTTGGCTGCTTCCTTTTCCAGGGCTTTGGCCTGTCCGATCCAGTCTTCGCGGGCGATGCGCCCATCAAAGGCAAGGTAAGCCTCGACCGCCTCGATATCGGCCTTTTTCCAGGCCGCGATCTGGTCGAAATGAAAGATGCCGTGTTCGTTGAGTTTTCTCTGGTTGACCGGCCCGATGCCCTTGATGATCAGTAGATCGTCAGGCCTGCCACCGCGCGGTGCTGCCAGCCGGTTGGCGATCCCCTTCGACGCGGCCGAGGCCGCAGGCTTCGGAGCAGACTTTGCAGCCGCCGCAGGCTTCGGCGCGGCCTTTGCCGGAGCCGACTTCGCCGCCGATGCCGGTTTTTCAGGAGCCGCCTTTGCTGCGGGTGCCTTGCTGGAAACCGCCGCGGCTTTCGGGGCACGCCCCGCGGCCACGGCCGGCTTCGTGATAGATTTCGCAGCCGACGGCTTGCGCGTGGCCTTTGCGGCAGGCGGAGCCTTAGCGCTTCTGGCCGCTGCGGCATCAGCCTGTTCAGCTTTCGATGCACCTTTCGAAACGGTGACCCGTTCGCCGTCCCGATGGCCGACCGTATCCGCGACCGGCCCGGCAAGCATGGAAGCCGACGCTTCGGGACCGTGTTCGGGATCCGGGCCAGCATCCAGTTGCTCAAGCACCTCGTCGTCGCCCACTTCCGTCAGCACGGTCTCGACTTCCTCGTCGTCGACGCCGAGATAGGCGGCGATGACGCGCGGATCGGTCTTGACCGAATCCGGATTGCCGTCAGCGATCTTACGGCCGTATTCGAGCACCACGACATGGTCGGAAATCTGCATGACCACCGACATGTCATGCTCGATCAGCAGGATCGAGGTGCCGGTGGTATTCTTGATGTCCATGAGCAGCGTATTGAGCGCCAGCGACTCCCTCGGATTGAGGCCGGCAGCCGGCTCGTCCAGGCACAAAAGCTCCGGCCCCGTGCACATGGCGCGCGCGATTTCCAGGCGCCGTTGCGCACCATAGGGCAGGTCGCCGGCGGGATCGTCGGCGCGCTCGATGAGATCCGCCTTATGCAGCCAATGCTTGGCCAGTTCGATCGATTCCGCTGAAGCTTTCCCGTAGCCGCCCAGGCCGAGCAGGCCGACGATGGTATAGCCCGAGGCCTTCATCAGCTTGTTGTGCTGTGCCACCAGGAGGTTTTCCAGAACGGTCATGCCCGAAAACAGGCGGATGTTCTGGAACGTGCGCGCGACCTTCGCCTTGGCCGTGATCTGGAAATCCGGCATGCGCTCAAGGAGAAACTCCCCGCCCGCCTTGCCGGTGAAGCGGATCATGCCCTCCGTCGGCTTGTAGAAGCCGGTGATGCAGTTGAACACCGTCGTCTTGCCGGCGCCGTTCGGGCCGATCAGCGCGGTGATCTCGCCGCGCCTGGCCGAAAACGACAGGTCGCCGATGGCGACCAGGCCGCCAAACTTCATCGACAGATGTTCGAGCTGGAGAATGTTTTCGGTCATGGTGCCCGTTGTCGCGGATGGTTGCATCGTCATCAGCCGTGTCCTTCCTTGGTGAAGGATGCGGATACGGCCTTGCGTTCCTTCAGGAATGCCGTCGGTTCGCGGCTGCCGACAAAGCCGCGCGGCTTCCAGACCATCACGATGACCATGGCCAGGCCAAACAGGAGCATGCGGTAAAGTTCCGGCGTGAAGTCCGGTCCGAATACCACCTTCAGGAAATCCAGTTCGCGCAGGATCTCGGTGCCGCCGATCATGACGACGGCCGCGATCGCGATGCCGACCAGCGACCCCATGCCGCCAAGAACGACGATCGCGAGAATGATCGCTGATTCAAGGAAGACGAAGGATTCCGGGCTGACGAACCCCTGCCGTGCAGCGAAGAAAGCGCCTGCAAAGCCACCGAACATGGCGCCGGTGGCAAAGGCGGTCAGCTTCGTCGTCGTAGTGTTGATGCCGAGCGAGCGGCATGCGATCTCGTCCTCGCGCAATGCCTCCCAGGCGCGGCCTACCGGCATGCGCCGCAGCCGGATGGTGACGAAGGCCGTAAGCAGGCACAACAGCAGGATGAGGTAGTAAAGGAAAATCTTATAGTAGGCGCCCGACTGGGCGATGTGCAGGACCTTGGAGATGTAGTTGGGGTCCGAAACGTTGAACGACATCAGGCCGAAGAACGACACCTTCGGAATGCCCGAGATGCCAGCGGAACCATTGGTGACTTCGCGCCAGTTGATGAGCACCATGCGGATGATTTCACCAAACGCCAGCGTCACGATGGCCAGATAGTCGCCGCGAAGCCGGAGCACCGGGAAGCCGAGGATGATGCCCCAGAAGGCGGCCATACAGCCGGCGGCAGGCAGCAGGATCCAGAAAGACAGGCCGTAATGCGTGCCGAGCAGCGCATAGGCATAGGCCCCTACCGCGTAAAAGGCGACGTAACCGAGGTCGAGCAGGCCGGCCAGGCCGACGACGATGTTCAACCCCCAGGCCAGCATCACGTAGATCAGAATCTGGATGCCGAAATTATCGACCCATTTCAGCGAGCCCTGGAAACCGGCCGCCATCGATCCCGACAGGAGCGCCAGCGCCAGCACGACGAAGACCGGATAGACGGCCAGCACGCCGATGCCGAGCGCCGAGAAATGGGAATGGATGAAGGTGCGGAAATAAAACAGCACCGAAGCCAGTGCGTAGATGATGGCGAGCGCCCGCAGGAAACGCACATAGCCGGCAAGTTCCGCCCCCAGCATGCCGTTGAGCGAACTGTTCGCCACGAAAAGCACGGCAATGACGACGAGCGAGGCGATGAAATAGGGCAGGCGAAAAAACCGCGTCGCCATGCTGTCCGGCAGAAGGCCGGTCGCCACGTCGGCGATCTTCTGCCGCGCCATGAAGGGCTGGAGATAGGCGATGAAGCAGAAACGCCCGATCATGGTGAGCGCGACGACGATCGCCAGCAGCCCCCAGCGCTGCACCAGCACCAGTTCGTTGCGAATGTTCTGGTCGGTCTTCAACCCGATCAGAAGGACAAAGCAGGCGAAAGCCATGATGCCGGCGAAAAACGCTTCGCGAGAGGCGCGCGTGTAGAGCCCGGCGCCGGTAGCTCGCTCCGTGGAAACCGTAGTGGCCATGATTTCAGACCTTTTCGACTTCTGGCCGGCCCAGTATGCCGGAAGGCAGGAAGATCAGCACGATCGCCAGGATGGAAAAGGCCGCGACGTCCTTGTAGTCGATCGAGAAATAGGCCGACCACATGCTCTCGATGAACCCGATCAAAAGGCCGCCTATGACCGCTCCGGGGATCGAGCCGATGCCGCCAAGGACCGCGGCCGTAAAGGCCTTCACACCCGGAACGAAGCCGTCGGAGAACACCACCACGCCGTAATACATGAGGAACAGCGTACCGGCGACACCGGCAAGGGCCGCGCCGATGATGAAGGTGATCGAGATGGTACGGTCTACGTCGATGCCGAGCAGCGCTGCCATCTTCTGGTCCTGTTCGCACGCTCTTTGCGCGCGGCCGAGCGATGTCTTGCTGACGATGTAGGAGAAGACGATCAGCAGGACGGCGGTGACAAGCACGATGACGATCTGCTTCAGCGACACGCTGACGCCGTAGATGTTGTAGACTTGACTGATCATCGGCGGGATCGGCTTGTTGCGTGGACCCTGCGTGACCTGCACGAAATTAGAGAGCGCGATCGACATGCCGATCGCGGTGATCAGCGGCGCCAGCCTAAACGAGCCGCGCAGCGGCCGGTAAGCCACCTTTTCGATCACCCAGTTGTAGATGCCGACGAGGATCATCGAGACGATCATCATGATCAGCAGGGCAACGATCACCGGGACCGAATAAAACAACGCGCCGAGAATGAGGAAGACGATCAGGGCGACGAAGGCGCCGACCATGAAAATATCGCCGTGGGCGAAATTGATCATGCCGACGATGCCGTAGACCATCGTATAGCCGATCGCGATCAGCCCATAGATAGATCCCAGCGTCAGCCCGTTGATAAGCTGCTGGACGAAGTACTGCATATTGAAGCGGCTCCCCTGGAATGTCGCCCGTATGAGCGCATTCCTTTTCGTATTTCCCCTAGTCGTAAAGTTTCGAGCCCGGAATGCAACGTCATTTTTCCATCATGGAAAGTGTTTTTCGATGCAGCTAGCCGCCATCCCTTTCCGCACATCCCGTCCATGGCCCACGGCGGACCATACCCTTGGTACAACTTAATGTCTTTGCTGATTCGAACCTGTTTTGCACCCTTTTTCGAAGGAACCGTCATCAAAATCGATTGATGAGACGAATTCTTGCAACATCAAACAGGCCTGCATCTGCTCGCCCGCGCCGCCCGGACCATGCTTTTCCTCTTTAAACGACCACGAATCCGCGGGCGAACGGATCACGATCGTCGATGAAGATCGTGTTCAGTCCGGTCATCCGCGCCCAGCCACCGATGGAGGGAATGATGGCCGTCTTGCCGGCTACCGAAACCTCCTTTTCGACCCTGCCTTTGAACAGCGAGCCGATGATGGATTCATGCACGAAATCGTCGCCCGCCTTGAGTTTTCCCTTGGCGTGGAGTTGCGCCATGCGCGCCGATGTACCGGTGCCGCAAGGGCTGCGGTCGATGGCCTTGTCACCGTAGAAGACAGCATTGCGACCATGTGCGCCCTCGACGGTCGGCGCGCCGGTCCACAGCATATGCGACAGCCGGTTTATGCCTGGATTTTCGGGGTGCACGAAGCTGTATTTCTCGTTCAGCCGCTGCCGCACCACCGGGCTCCAGGCGATCAGGTCGCCGGCCGAATAATCGGCCATGTCGCGATAATTGGCCTGCGGCTCGACGATGGCATAAAAATTGCCGCCATAGGCGACATCGACCTTGATCTCGCCCAGTTGCGGGCACTCGACCGTCAGCCCCTCGGCATAGAGGAAGGACGGTACGTTGGTGATACGCACCTCCTCGACATAGTCTCCGACCTGCCTGTATTCCGCCGTTACCAGGCCGGCCGGCGTGTCGAGCCTGAGCATGCCCGGCGTCTTCGGTTTGATCAGCCCGTGTTCGATGCCCATCGTCACTGTGCCGATGGTGCCATGGCCGCACATGGGCAGGCAGCCGGAGGTCTCGATGAAGAGGATGCCGACGTCGCAATCCTCGCGCGTCGGCGGATAGAGGATCGAGCCGGACATCATGTCGTGGCCGCGCGGCTCGAACATCAGGCCGGTGCGGATCCAGTCATATTCGGCAAGGAAGTGCGCCCGTCGCTCCATCATCGTCGAGCCTTCGAGCCTCGGCCCGCCGCCGGCCACCAGCCGTACCGGATTGCCGCAGGTATGGCCGTCGATACAGAAGAAGGAATGTTTGGCCATTTCGATGGTGCCTTTAAAAACGTTGGGGGCTGAAGGGAGAAAGATCGAGCGCCGGAGTTTGCTCCAGGACCAGTTCCCGGATCAAGCGGCCTGTCGCGGCACCCTGGGTCAAGCCGAGATGGCCATGGCCGAAGGCATAGATAACATTCGGTGCATTTTTCGCTTTGCCTATGACAGGTCGTGAATCCGGCAGCGACGGGCGAAAGCCCATCCACTCGCGACCGCCGCCGGGGTCGAGGCCGGGCAGGAATTGCTGAGCCTTGAGAAGCAATGCCTTCGAGCGCGCATAGTTCGGCGCGCGTTCGATGCCGCCAAGTTCGACCGCGCCGCCGATGCGCAAGCCCGTCGACAGCGGCGTGATGACGAAACCATGGCCCGAAAAGATAAGCTGCCGTTTCACATCGCAAGCCGATACCGGCAGCGTCGTGTTGTAGCCACGTTCGGTTTCCAGCGGAATGCGCTCGCCAAGGTTCCGTGCCAGCAGGTGCGACCACGCGCCGGCGGCAAGCACAAGCCGCTTTGCCTGCCGTGTCGAGCCATCGGCAAACGTCAAGGCTACGCCGCCCTGCCCGGCAGCGATGCTCGCTATGCGCGCCTTCTCAAAGCGCGCTCCCTTCTTCTCGGCGTAGGCCCACACCGCCTTGCCCAAAAGCTTCGGGTCGGCGACCGTCTTCCAACAGGGGACGAAGGTGCCCCGCACAAAGCGCGGCGACAGGCCAGGCTGGAGATCGGCCAGTTCCTTGCCCTCGACATGGCGGTAGACGATGCCGAAGCGGTCGCGAGCCGCCCAACCGGGAAGCGAGGCGCGAAACTCGACCTCGCTTTCATAGAGTTCTAGCGAGCCGTCCTCGCGCAGCATGGACGCAGTGCCGGAGCGCTCCATCAGGCCAGCCCATTCGGCCTCGGCCAGTTTCATCAGGCCGGCTTGTGCCGCGAGCGCTGCCTCGTACTTGTCGGGGCTTCCGGCCCGCCAGAACCGATAGAGCCATGGCAGCAGCTTCGGCAAATAGGCTGGCGGGATCGAAAGCGGGCCGAGCGGATCGGCGAGCCATTTCGGCAGGTTGCGCATCATGCCCTTCTGGGCGAGTGGCAGCACGTCTGAAAAGGCAAAGGCGGCGGCATTGCCGGAACTCGTCTCTTCGCAAACGCCAGTGCGGTCGAACACCGTGACCTGGCGTCCCGCCTCCGCCAGACAGGCTGCGGCACAAATACCGATGATGCCGCCGCCGATGATCGCGATGTCGCTTGAAGGCGAGGTCATGGCCTTGCCTTGCTAGGCTGCCTTCGACAGATCCAGTTTCGGCAATTGCGGGCGCACCGCCAGCGCATCCTTGATGATCTTCTCCACCGCCTTGCGGCGCTCGCCGAACAGCGGCTGGCGCGGCATGCGCACGCGGTCGTTGGTGCCGATCGCGTGAACTTCGGCCAGCTTGATATTCTGGACCAGATAGGTCGAGACGTCGAGATCGAGCAGCGGGCGGAACCAGCGATAAATGGCAAGCGCCTCCTCGCGGCGACCTTGTTTCATCAGTTGATAGATCGCCACGGTTTCCTTCGGGAACGCCACCACGAGACCAGCCACCCAGCCGACGCAGCCCACCGACAGCGCCTCGAAGGCAAGGTTGTCGACGCCGGTAAGCACGTTGAACCGGTCGCCGAAGCGGGTGAGTATCTCGGTTGCCCGACGGATGTCGTCAGACGATTCCTTGATCGCGACAAAGTGCTTGTCCTTGGCAAGTTCCTCCATGTCGTCGACGGTGACGTCGACGCGGTAGGCGATCCGGTTCGAATAAATCATCACCGGCAGGTCACCGGCGGCGGCCACCGCCTTCAGCGCAGCGACCGTCTCCTGCGGATTGGTATGGTAGATCGGCGAGGGCACGATCATCAGGCCGTCGGCGCCTTCCCTGGCCGCGCGCTTGGCGACGCTGGCTGCCTCGCGCGTGCCGGCCTCGTTGACGGTGAGCAGCACCGGCTTCTTGCCGGCAACCTTGCGGGCCGTCTTCAGCACCTCGATCTTCTCGTCATGCGACAGCATCGGGCCTTCGCCAAGCGACCCGGCGACGATCAGACCGTCGCATTCGGCATCCATCTGCAGGCCGAAGCAGCGTTCCATCTCGGCGTGGTCGAGGCGGTCATCCTCGGTGAATTTAGTCGTTACGGCAGGGATAACTCCGGTCCACATGTCGATCTCTCCTCTGATATATCTGTTGTATATCAAACCTCGATCTCGGCTGTCAATGCGATTCAAGCTATGATATGCGAGAAATATATCAGGAGTAGAATGTGACGGTTACGGACCAGAGTTCATCTTTCGAGCCGGCGGCGGCAAGGGCCTATCATGCGCTTGAGCGCATGATCGTCATGCTTGAACTGGCGCCCGGCAGTTTCGTGACCGAGGGTTCACTGATCGAAAAACTCGGCCTTGGCCGTACCCCCGTGCGCGAGGCGATCCAGCGGCTGGCCTGGGAAGGCCTGCTCGACATTCGCCCGCGCGCCGGCATCGCCATCGCGCCGCTGCATGCCGGCGACTGGGTGCGGGTGCTCGATGCCCGGCGGGGCGTCGAAATCCTGCTGGCACGCTCGGCCGCCCGCTATGTCACGCGTGCCGCTGCCGACCGCTTCCACGACGCGGCCCTTGCCATGCAGAATGCGGCGCTGTCGGGTAGCGTGCAGGCCTTCCTCGAAGCCGACAAGGCATTCGACGAGGCGCTGGCCTTTGCCGCCGACAACGTCTTTGCTGCCCGGTTGGCAGCACCGTTGCAGACCCACAGCCGCCGCTTCTGGTTTCGCTACAAGGCGGAAACCGGTCTCGCCGAAGCGGCCGAGCACCATGTCGGCCTGATCCGTTCCATCCTGGGCGGGGACGAGGACCTTGCGGCACAGGATGCCGAACGGCTGATGACGCTGCTGCTCACTCACGCCGAGGCCGCCGCGCGCCGCTGACCGACCAGAGGCGGGATAAAAAAGGGCGCGGCAACCGCCACGCCCTTTCGATTTCAGAGATATTCGCCAGCCGCTCAGGAAGTCGGCATGGCGAACTCTGCGCCCTCCTTGACGCCCGACGGCCAGCGCTGGGTGACCGTCTTGGTCTTGGTGTAGAAGCGCACAGAATCCGGGCCGTACTGGTTCAGATCGCCGAAGCCGGACCGCTTCCAGCCGCCGAAGGTATAATAGGAAACCGGTACCGGGATCGGCACGTTGATGCCGACCATGCCGACCTGGACCCGGGCCGCGAAATCACGCGCGGCGTCGCCGTCGCGGGTGAAGATGGCGACGCCGTTGCCGTATTCATGCTCGGAAGGCAGCCGCACGGCCTCTTCGAAATCGTGCGCGCGCACCACCGACAACACCGGTCCGAAGATCTCTTCCTTGTAGATGCGCATATCCGGCGTCACGTCGTCGAACAGGCAGCCGCCCATGTAGAAGCCGTTCTCGTAACCCTGCATCTTGAAGCCGCGCCCATCGACGGCAAGCTTGGCGCCTTCCTTGATGCCGATCTCGACATAGTTCTTCACGCGCTCCAGCGCCTGCTGGGTCACCAGTGGGCCGAAATCGGCGGACGGATCGGTCGACGGGCCGATCTTGAGGCTCTCGACACGCGGGATCAGCTTTTCGACCAGCTTGTCGGCCGTCGCCTTGCCGACCGGAACGGCGACCGAAACCGCCATGCAGCGCTCGCCGGCGGCGCCATAACCGGCGCCGATCAGCGCATCGACCGCCTGGTCCATGTCGGCGTCCGGCATGATGATCATGTGGTTCTTGGCACCGCCGAAACACTGTACGCGCTTGCCGTTGGCACAGCCGCGCGCGTAGATATCTTCGGCGATCGACGACGAACCGACAAAGCCGACTGCCGAGATGTCGTGATGGTCGAGAATGCCGTCGACCACTTCCTTGTCGCCGTTAACGACGTTGAGGATGCCGTCGGGCAGGCCTGCTTCGGTCATCAGTTCGGCCAGTTTCATCGGCACGCCCGGATCGCGCTCAGAAGGCTTCAGGATGAAGGCGTTGCCGCAGGCGATGGCCGGCGCGAACTTCCACATCGGGATCATCGCCGGGAAATTGAACGGCGTGATGCCGGCGACGACGCCGAGCGGCTGGCGGATCGAGTAAAGGTCGATGCCGGGGCCGGCGCCCTCGGTGTATTCCCCCTTCATCAGGTGCGGGATGCCGAGCGCGAATTCGACAACCTCGACGCCGCGCAGAATGTCGCCCTTGGCGTCGGGGATGGTCTTGCCATGCTCGCGGGCGAGCAGTTCGGCCAGCGCGTCGTTGTCGCGGGCCACCAGTTCGAGGAACTTCATGAACACGCGCGCCCGACGCTGCGGGTTGGTCGCCGCCCATGCCGGCTGCGCCGCCTTAGCGCTGGCGACGGCTGCGTCCAGCTCAGCCTTGGAGGCGAGCGCGACCTTGGCGCGCACCGTGCCGTCCAGCGGCTGGAAAACGTCCTGCTCGCGCCCGGACGTGCCCTTGACGTTCTTGCCGCCGATATAGTGACCGTAATGGATCATTGTCTTCTCCCTGATGGTCGATGGTGATGGATCATTGTCGGCCTTTGCCCGGCCAATGGCAACGCGAGCCGAAACGCAACCGTTGTGCAAAATTTGATATACGACCAGCGGAAGAATATGCTTTCACGCAAACTCGGAATGAATGCTCCATGGCCCTCCGTTTCCGCTCCTTCTCAAACCGCTACCGGCGCTCCGCTCCATGAATTGGGATGACGTACGCATTTTTCTGGCGGTTGCCCGTGCCGGACAGTTCCTCGGCGCGGCCAAGCGGCTGGAACTGAACCACGCGACCGTTTCGCGCCGCATCGCGACCCTTGAGGAAGCGCTGCGGGCAAAGCTGTTTCGCCGCCTCACCACCGGCAGCGAACTGACGCCGGCGGGAACACGCTTTCTCGACATCGCCGAGCGCATGGAAGCCGACATGATTGCCGCCCGCTCGACGCTGGCCGGTGAAGGCGACGCCATTTCCGGTACCGTACGCATCGGAGCGCCGGACGGTTTTGGTGTGGCCTTCCTGGCCAAGTATCTCGGCGAACTGACCGCCACCTATCGCGAACTCACCATCCAGCTCGTTCCGGTGCCGCGCTCGTTTTCGCTGTCCCGGCGCGAGGCCGATATCGCCATCACCGTCGAGCGGCCGACGGAAGGCCGCCTGGTGGCGGGAAAGCTGGTCGACTATACGCTCGGCCTGTTCGCCTCGCGCGCCTATGCCGAAATACACGGCCTGCCCCGCTCGGTCGCCGAGCTTTCGAACCACACGCTGATCGGCTACGTCCCCGACCTCATCGTCAGCCCGCCGCTCGACTACGACGCCGAATTCAGTCCCGACTGGCACAGCACCTTCGCCATCTCCTCCGCGCTTGGCCAGGCCGAGGCGGTGCGCGCAGGCGCCGGCATCGGCATCCTGCATACTTTCATCGCCCGCTCGATGCCGGAACTGATGCCCGTCGACATCGTGGCGCCGATCCGTCGCGCCTACTGGCTGGTCTACCACGAAACGGTAAGGCCGCTGCGCCGCGTCCAGCTCGTTGCCGGCTACATCACCAAGGCGGTCGAGCGCGAACGCGCGCTGTTCCTGTAGGACACGAACAGACCGCGGATGCTCGGGCTTGTCCCGGGCATCTGGGGTCGATCATTGCTGCCGATATCGATAGATCCTCAGCACAAGGCCGAGCATAACGGCTGTTGGACTGCCCGTCTCAGTTGTAGCGGCTGACCGAAAGCGCGCCGGCGTCGATATCCGGCTTACGGCCGGATACGATGTCGGAAAGCACTCGTGCCGAGCCGCAAGCCATGGTCCAGCCGAGTGTGCCGTGACCGGTATTGAGATAAAGGTTCGAATACTTCGAAGCGCCGATGATCGGCGGCCCGTCCGGCGTCATCGGCCGCAGCCCTGTCCAGAACGTTGCCGCCGAGAGGTCGCCACCGCCGGGGAACAGGTCGCCGACGGAATGCTCCAGCGTCTTGCGGCGCCCTTCATGCAGGGAAAGGTCGTAGCCGGCAATCTCGGCGGTGCCGCCGACACGGATACGGTCGCCGAGGCGGGTGATGGCGATCTTGTAGGTTTCGTCCATGACCGTCGATTCAGGCGCATGCTTGGCGTCCGTGATCGGCACGGTGATCGAATAACCCTTGATCGGGTAGACCGGGATCGATTGCCCAAGCTTGCGCATCCAGATCGGCGAGTAACTGCCCATCGCCATGACATAGGCATCGGCCGTTTTCTCGCCAGCGCTGGTCGAGACACCGGTGATACGGCCCTTGTCGGTGCGGATGGCGTTGAGCGTCACCCCGAACTCGAACCTGACGCCGGCAGCCTTGGCGATCTCCGCCAGCCGCGTGGTGAACATCTGGCAGTCGCCGGTCTCGTCGCCCGGTAGTTGCAGGCCGCCGACGAACTTTTCGCGCACCGAAGCCAGCCCCGGCTCGGCGGCGATGCAACCATCCTGGTCGAGCACGTTGAACGGCACGCCATATTGCTTCAGCACCTCGACGTCGCCGCCGATACCGTCGAGCTGATACTGCTTGCGGAACAATTGCAGCGTGCCCTTGGCGCGGTCGTCATAGGCGATGTTGGTCGTCTCCCTCAGCGCCTTCAGCACGTCGCGGCTGTACTCGGCGATGGGCACCATGCGCGCCTTGTTCACTGCATAGCGCTCGGCCGTGCAGTTGCGCAGCATCTTGGAAACCCAGCTCCACATATGCGGATCGAGTGCCGGGCGGATCACCAGCGGCCCGTATTTCATCAACAGCCACTTGATCGCCTTCACCGGCACGCCGGGGCCGGCCCAAGGCGAGGAATAGCCGGGCGAAACCTCGCCTGCATTGGCGAAGCTGGTTTCCAGCGCCGGCCCCTGCTGGCGGTCGATTACCGTCACTTCATGACCCGCTTCGGTAAGGTAATAAGCCGTCGTGACCCCGACTACGCCGCCGCCCAGCACCAGTATCTTCATTCTTTTTGCTCTCTCCTTGTCGAACCCGGTCACGCTGCGGCTCGATTACGCCGCAGATGGACCGGGGTCGTCGTCGTCGCGGCGTGATTGCCGCATTTTCCACGTCTCGCCAAGAGGCTGGACATCAGACGCCGCACTGTGGACCAGCCTGAGTGCCGGCCGCTTCACCGGCTCCTCGGAAGCGCGCATCCGCTCATCCACCTGCCGCCTCGCCGCCTCGGGCTGATAGACGATCTTCTCGATCAGAATCGATTCCTGTCCCCCGGTCGGACGGTCGACCATCATCGTCTGCCCTTCCGACATGCCAAGCATGGACAGACCGCGAGGCGTGGTTACGGGCAGGTTCAGCCCGACAAGGCCGCGATTCTCCTGCTGGACGAGCGTCCGCGTCTCGGCTGCCCCGCCATTGACCCTGAATACCACCCTGCTGTTCAGCGTGACCACGCCGGCGCCTACCGCGCCGACCTGCACGACCGTCGCTTCGGCGAGTTTCCGGCGCAGCAACGGCAGGATGACGTCGCCGGAAGCTATCCTGCGTTCGAGCATTGCCTCGAGGATCGAAAAATCCTTGGTGGTCAGGCAGTAGCGCGAGACTGCCTCATCCGACTTCCCCGTCATGACGCCAGCCCGGGCGCAGGCGGCTCGACCGCCGCGATTTCCAGAACCCTTTCCTTGCCGTCGCGGGCAACCCACACGACCGTCTGGCCGGCGGCCAGCCCGATCAGCGCCGTGCCGAGCGGGGTCAAAACGGAAATCTTGTTTTCTGCGATATCGGCCTGCCCCGGATAGACGAGCGTGATGCGTTTCGCCTCGTCGCTGCCGCTGCGAAACGTCACGCTGGAGCCCATGCGGACGACATTTTCCGGCACGGGATCGGTGATCGTAGCGCGATCCATCTCCGCCAGGAGGTCCTCGGCCATGTCCGGCACGCGGTCGAGCGCGGTTTGCGCCAGGCCGGTCAGCCGGCCATGATCGGTGGAGCCTACCACGATGTCGAGTTGCGCCCGGTTTTTGGTCGCTTCCCGGTTTTTGGTCGCTTCTTGCATTGAATTGTCCTTTTCGAAGCCGGCGGCACATATTCATGCGCGTCGCCCGGCGCCCGGCGTTTGACGTCCGGGATTGATGTTCAAGGTGAACGAACGCACCGCCGCAGGCGGGAACGCTCGGATGATCAGTAATTTGGAAAAAAGGCCCCGCACCGCCCGGCCGCGAGCTGCGGTCGAGCCGGGGCTACGCTCCCGCGATCGGGCACACCCGGAAAAATATCTGGTTGGGGGCAATGTTGCTCATCCGACGGAACGTGGGTGAGAGGGCGCGGCTTGTCAAGCTTGCCGCGCGGCTCAGCGGTCCAGATAATGCCGATGGAAGCGACGGCCGAGGCTCGTCAATATCTCGTATCCGATGGTGTCGGCGAAGCCCGCGACCTCGTCGAGCGTCTGCGAAGGGCCGATCATCTGCACCATATCGCCGGCCTTGAGGCTGCCCGCCGGAAGAGCGGAAATGTCGAGAATGATCGAATCCATCGAAACGCGCCCGATGAAGGGTAGGCTCACGGAACCGACATGGGCGGCCGCCATGGCGCGGCGACGCCAGCCGTCGGCATAGCCGAGCGAGATCGTGGCCGTCTCCAGCGGACCGTCGGTGACCACCGTGTGACCATAGCCGATGCCCGCGCCCACATCGAGCGTGCGTGTCTGGATCACCTTGGCTTCCAGCCGCACCACCGGCGCCATCGGATTCCTGGAAGCAGGCGTGGGGTTGATGCCGTAGAGCGCGGCACCCGGCCGGGCAAGGTCGAAATGATAGTCCGGCCCGAGGAAAACGCCGGACGAATTGGCAAGCGACGCCGGCGCTGCCGGCAGCATGGCGCGCAAGCGCTTGAACTCCGACAACTGGGCCCGATTGGCCGGATGTTCCGGCTCGTCGGCGCAGGCGAGATGGCTCATGACCAGCCGGATATCGAGACCCTCGAAAGCGCCCTCATCGGCTGCGACGGCCTCGACTTCGCCGGGCGCCATGCCAAGCCGCGACATGCCGCTGTCGACCTGGACCGCCGTTGGCAACTTTTTGCCGATCCGACGCGCCGTTTCGCGCCAGGCCGCCAGTTGCTCCGCGCTGTTGACGACCGCCGACAGGCCGGCAGCTACAGCCTCCATTTCCGCGCCGGGCAAAATCCCGTTCAATACATAGATCACAGGCTTCAAGCCGAGCGCGTTGCGCAGGCTGACGCCTTCATCCACATGCGCGACGAAAAAGGTATCGCACCCTTCCTTGGCGAGCGCGGCAGCCACTTCGGCGGCACCCAGCCCATAACCATCCGCCTTGACGACGCCCGCGCAGGCCGTGTTGTCCAACTGCTTCTTCAGGCGCCGGTAGTTCTCACGGACCGCGCCGAGGTCGATGGTAAGAACAGCGCCGGCCGCCGCGAGGCTCGGCTGTGTTTGCGCAGGCTGCTTCACAAACATCTGGTTCATGTCCAAACCCGATTCCTTCCAAGGATTTCCGTCAAAACGACACAACCATGCTTGTAACATGAGGACGACGCACGATGTTTGCCAATAGCGGGAATTGTTCGTGGATTCTCCCGCTTTGCCTGTAATGGTCACTGCAAATCGCATGGAAGCGTCGTCAGCGCCGAAACTGGGCGCCGCCAGAACCCCGAAGGGAATTCGAAAAGGCGGTGGTCCCTACACGAACCGCCGGGTCATGGCGCGAGATGGCGAAACGCCGCCACCACCTGGTCGTAGACCGCACGCTTGAACGGAACGATCAACCCCGGAAGCTCCACCATCGGCCGCCATGCCCATTCATCGAACTCAGCCTTTTCATCGGCCGGCGGCGGATTGATGCGGATTTCGCTCTCGTCGCCATGGAAGCGGAAGGCGAACCATTTTTGCGTCTGCCCGCGATACTTGCCCTTGAGTGCTATGCCGACCAGATCGGCCGGCAGGTCGTAATTTATCCAGTCCGGCGCTTCCTCGATCAGCGTCAGGCTTTCCATCCCGGTTTCCTCGAAGATCTCGCGCCGCGCCGCCTCGAAAGGCGCCTCGCCCTTGTCGATGCCGCCCTGCGGCATCTGCCACAGGCGCGCCGTACCGGCAATCTCGCTCTCGGGTTCTGCAATGCGACGGCCGACCCATACCAGACCTTGCGCGTTGAGCACCATAAGCCCGACGCAGGGGCGGTAAGGCAGGCTTTCAGGATCGATTTTTTTGCCCTTGGCCACGGTTCATCCCTTTTCCGGATCGTTTGCCACCGCCGACACCGGCACGATCTCGATGCCGCGTTTCTTGGCCTCGCCGATCCATGACGTCACCGTGTCGACGGTAATGTCGAAAGCCGAGCCGGTGCCAATGGCAAAGCCCTTGGCCCGCGCCGTCGCTTCCAGTTGATCGAGTTTCTGTAAGATGGCGCCCCGATCCTGCTGCGTATCGATCGCGGTATCGGCCACCGCCAGCGGCACCCGATCCTGCAAGGCAAGCTCGGGCGCTACACTTCGTGCCGAAGAACCGTCGTCGAGATAGCCAAGCCCGCGTTTGCCCAGCTCAGCCATAACCGGTTCCATCGCCGCTTTGTCGGCGGAGAATCGTGCGCCCATATAGTTCATGACGGCGACATAATTGGTCGTGCGCGACAGCGCCCAGCGCAGGTTCTTCAAATTTTCGTCCGCGCCGGCATCGACCGTCAGCGTATTGCGGCCGGGATTGACGTTCGGGTAATCGAACGGCTCGAGCGGCACCTGCATGACGATTTCGTGGCCCCGGTTGCGGGCCTCCTGCATCCAGCGCCCGATCGAGTTGCCCTGCGGGGCAAACGCCAGGGTCACTTCCGCCGGCAATTTCGCAATGGCCGCCTGCGTCCCCGTCTGCGACACGGCAAGGCCGCCTATGACGATGGCCACGCGCGCGCCGCGTGCGCCGGACCACGGGCGGGCATAAACGTCGAACGGCCGCCTACCGTCGACGGCACGGATCGGCAGCGGCCCCGTCGGGCTGTTTTCGATCAGCGCCCTGTCGGGAAGGTGCGCCACCCTTAAATCCTGGCCGATCGTCGACGGATCGCGAATGACGATCGCGCCGCCGGCCGAGCCAGCACTTTCGGACGGCTGGACGTGGATGATCTGCGGCCCGTTGCCGCTCCGTGCCGGTTCCGCTTTCGGCGCGGGCTCGGCCTTGGGCGCCTGCGCTGCCGGTTGCGTTGCCTGGCTGACGACCTTCGGGGTCGAAACGGCTTCCGCCTCGGGCTTGCGAAAAGGTTTTCCACGCAGCGCGATGGCGCTTGAAGCACCGATGACCGCCAACACCGCGAGCGCCGCGACGACGGAGCCGGCTCCGTAGCGCCTTTTCGCCGCCGGCCGGGATCGGATCGCCTGTCCCAGCGGCCGTTCGATTTCCTTGATGTCAGCCAAGCTGCATCCCTCGATACGCAGGCCTCAAAAAGGCGAATCCCTTTCGGCCAGGCTTATGCGCGAATTCAAAACCGCGGCCCCCGAATCAAACTGCCGGAACCTCTCGGCCCCGGCAGCATCGCATTGCTTTAACCGGACGGCCAGACGCGTTCGTCCGGCCATATCGGCTACTGGTTGTTCATGACCGCCTTTTCGGGATTCGGCGGGAAGGACGGATCGGTCTTCTGCCCGCGCAGCAGTTCCTCGGCATAGATCAGTTGCAGATCGTCCTTGGGGTCCGGCGGCACATAGGCAGCCGAGCCGGAGCCCTTGTCGCTCTCGTCGACGCCCTTGATGTGGCCCTTGAGATCGGATTCGCCGCGCGTGAGGTCACGCCCCTGCAATTCAGGCGGCAGCGGCTGGTCAACCTCGATGTCGGGCGTGATGCCCTTGCCCTGGATCGATTTGCCCGACGGCGTGTAGTAAAGCGCCGTCGTCAGCCTGAGCGCCCCGTTTTCGCCGAGCGGGATGATGGTCTGCACCGAGCCCTTGCCGAAGGACTGCGTTCCCACCACCGTGGCGCGCTTCAGGTCCTGCAGCGCACCCGCCACGATTTCCGAGGCACTCGCCGAGCCGCCATTGATGAGCACGACAAGCGGTTTGCCGTTGATATCGTCGCCCGGCCGGGCGTCGAAGCGGGTAATATCCTTGGGATCGCGCCCTCGTGTCGAGACGATCTCGCCGCGGTCGAGGAACGTGTCGGACACGCTCACCGCCTGGTCGAGAAGACCGCCCGGATTGAGCCTGAGGTCGAGCACATAGCCTTTCAGCTTGTCCTTGGGGATCTGCTTCTTGATCGTATTGATGGCGTTCTGCAGGTCGTCATAGGTCTTTTCGGTGAACGAGGTGATCTTCATGTAGCCGATATCGTTCTCGACCCGGAACTTGACCGCCTTGACCTTGATGATATCGCGCACCACCGTCAGGTCGATCGGCTTGTCGGCGCCCTTGCGCAGGATAGTCAGCTTGATCGGCGTCGCCACCGCGCCGCGCATCTTGTCGACCGCGTCGTTGAGCGTCATGCCGCGCACTTCCTGCCCGTCGATCTTGGCAATGTAGTCGCCGGCCAGCACGCCGGCCTTCGCCGCCGGCGTATCGTCGATCGGGGTGATGACCTTGACCAGGTCGTTTTCCATGGTGACCTCGATGCCGAGACCGCCGAACTCACCCTTGGTCTGCACGCGCATGTCCTGCGCCGCTTCGGCGTTCATGTAGGACGAGTGCGGATCGAGCGAAGTCAGCATGCCGTTGATGGCGTTCTCGATCAGCGCCTTGTCGTCGGGCGGCGTCACATATTGCGCCCGCACCCGCTCGAAGATGTCGCCGAAGATGGCCAGCTGCTTGTAGGTCTCGGAGCCCGCGGCATTGGCCGTCGAGCCGGGCGCGCCATAGACGAGGCTCATGGCCGATGCGCCCATCAGGGCACCGGCAAGCAAGAGCGACAATTTCCGCATATTCACGTCCTTCCAGAGAAACGGTCCGCCCACCAGGGGGCCGGATCGACGGGTTTTCCATCCTTGCGAAACTCTACATAGAGTTCCGGCGTACTGCTTTCATCAACTGATGCCGAGGCGCTAGCCACCCTGGCCTCCCCCATCGCGCCGATCGGCTCGCCCGCAAGCACGGACTGGCCGGAAGCGACATTCAGCCCGGTCATTCCCGCCAACACGACATGATAGCCGTCGCCGGCATCCAGGATCAAGAGTTGACCGTAAGAGCGAAACGGCCCCGCATAAAGCACTTTTCCATCCGCCGGCGCCGTAACGATGGAGCCCGATTGTGTCGCAACCATGTCGCCCAGCATCGTCGAACCGTTGCCGTCGCTCGAACCGAACCGCCGCTTTATCTTGCCTGTAACGGGCAAGGCCACCTGCCCTTTAAGCGCCGAAAACGGCGCGGCTGCGGCAAGCTGGTTGGCTTCCGGGATCGGCAGTGCCGCCAGTTCTGCCTTGGCAGCCGCCGCTTCGGCTTCCGTCTTGGCCTCGGCCGCCGCCTTTTCCGCCGCGGCCCGTGCCGCATCGTCGGCACTGCGCTTGGCTGCCGCATCCTTTTCCAGCGATGCGATCAAATCTTTGAGACTTTTGGCTTTCGCCGCGAGATCCTGCGATTTCTGCCTCTCCTCGGCCAGCGCCGATTCGGTATCGGCCTGCAGTTTGCGCTTGGCCTGGAGCAGCATCGTCAGCCTTTGCTTTTCCGCCACCTGTTCGCCGACGGTCGTCGTCAGCCGCGTCCGCTCCGCCTCGATCGAGGCGGTCACCCGCGACAATTCCTTGAGATCAGAGACCAGTATGTCTGTCTGCGACCGCAACTCCGGAACGACCGCGCCGAGCAGGATAGCACTGCGCACCGAGGACAGGGCGTCTTCGGGTTTCACCAGGATCGCCGGAGGCGGATTGAGCCCCATGCGTTGCAGTGCACCCAGAACCTCGGCCAACACGTCGCGGCGCTTGGCCAGCGAACTGCGGATGGTCGCCTCCTGCCCCTTCAAGCCTTCCAGCTTCGCACCGATATCCTCGATGTCCTGGCTGAGTTTCTGCTCGGTCTTAGCCGACTGGATCAGCGCCGCAGTGATCGAGGCATGGTCCTTCTTCACCGTCGCGATATCGGCGGCAAGCCTGGCTATCCGATCCGCCGACAGGGTGATTTCGTGGGTGACGCTTTCATATTCGGCGCGGCTCTTGTCGGGGTCCGGCGCCGCATCCGGCGCATTTTGCGCCAGCGCATGGCTTCCCAAAAGCGCGACCGCCGCCGCGACAACGCAGCAGCGCCAAAAAACCAGAATCGATTTTCCGCCTTCAGACATTCAAGCCCGACTGTATTGGCTGCATCGTTAACGAACCATCAACCATGTTCGCAGGGCCGGTCAGCACCGGCTGGTCGCACGCCAATGGGGCAAAAATCCGGACGCCGGATCGCCGCGCATCCCAACGGATGCACGGCGGCGATCCATCTCTTTGTTCGAGCATCAGATTTTCCGAAAACCGGATTCCACTTTTCGGACCGATGCTTCGGCAATCAGGATCGGTGATAGGGATGCCCCGCGAGGATCGTCGTCACCCGGTAGAGTTGTTCCGCCAGCATCACCCGCACCAGTTGATGCGGCCATGTCAGGGCACCGAACGACACGACCAGTTCGGCCTGGTCGCGCAGCGACGCATCATGGCCATCCGCCCCGCCGATGGCCACCAGCATCGCCTTGCGGCCGTTGTCGCGCAACAAGCCCACCCGTCCGGCAAGCTCTTCCGAGGGAAGGTTCTTGCCGCGTTCGTCCAGCAGGACCAGCGCCGTGCCGGGCTGAAGCTGCATTTGCAGCCGCTGCCCCTCCTCGCGGCGGCGTTCCGTGGCCGTCTGGGCACGGCTTTCGGCAATCTCGGTCACGCCGGAAAACTCAAGCCCGACCGCCGGACCGCTCTTTTCCAGGCGGTCGAAATAGCGCTCGGCCAATTCTCTCTCGGGGCCAGCCTTCAGCCGGCCCACGGCATGGATGATAAGCTTCATTCGCCCGTGGAGGCGCTGCGACTGTTCAGTGCAGCGTCTCCTCCTCGATCTCGGGCGCCTGCCACATCTTTTCCAGGTTGTAGAAGTCGCGGACCTCGGGCCTGAAGACATGGACGATGACATCCCCGGAATCGATTAGCACCCAGTCGGCGCTGGCCAGTCCCTCGACGCGCGCCTGGCCGAAGCCGGCGTCCTTGAGCGCCTTGAGGAGATGATCGGCGACCGCCGAGACATGACGGTGCGACCGGCCCGACGCGACGACCATATAGTCGCCGAGGCTCGATTTACCCTGGATGTCGATGGAGACGATGTTTTCGGCCTTGGAATCGTCCAGACTGGCAAGAACCGTGTTGATGGCGCGGGAAGCGGCGTCGTTTACGCTGATCCCGGCCGGCGAAGGCATGATGTCGGCCTTCTTCCGAAGTGCTGTTCTCAGTGTCTTTCCTTTCGCAGCAAGAACAACCAAATCACCATGGAATGCGGTGATCGTCTTTAAATAGGCAGAGTCGCGTTGCAGTTTCAAGACAATGACGTTTTGTCACGCGAAATGCATCCGGCAGCACTCCTGCCGGGCACGTCAAGTCGAGGGCTGGTCCTGCGATGAAAAGGCCAGTTCCACCGGCAACGGCGCCTGCGCCGTCATCGGCGAAAACTGCCCCGTCTCGGCCGCCGGAACCGGCCTGACCAGGATCGCGCGCCAGATGACGAACAGGCAGTAAACGGCAGCGATGGCAATCGACACGTAAATGAACGCCCGCGTGCCTAACACCACCGACAGGCCGGTGACGATACCCGGCACGACGAAACCCGCAAGCGCCCAGGCAAACAGCAGGGAACTCGACAGGGCAACCATGTCCTCCTTGCTGGCACGGTCGTTGGCATGCGCGCTGGCCAGCGAATAGATCGATTCGGCCGCCCCGTCCCAGACGAGATAAACGACGACGAGCAGCATCAGCGTGCGCCCGTCGAAGCCGACGGCCGCCAACCCGGCCGCTACCGCCAGCGCGGCGGCTGCCGCCAGCACGAAGCGCCGGTCTATCCTGTCCGATACCCAGCCGAGCGGGATTTGCAGGATGAGCGTGCCGAGCGGCATCGCCGCCAGCAGCATCGCCACATCGTCCTGGCTATAGCCCTTGGCCGTGGCATGGATGGGCGCGAAACCCGAAATCGACATCGAAAGGCCGCCGACGGCCAGCATCCCTGCTATGCCCACCGGCGATATCCGCCAGGCCTGTCGCAGTGCGATGGAGGCGGCGCGGGGTGCGGCCGGCTGCGCCAGCCGCGTCAGCCCGACCGGCAGGATCGAAAGCGCGGTGAAGGCGATGCCGATCAGCGGCGCCTGCGCCTCCCTGATATCGACCAGCGCCAGCATCGCGTAGCCGACGCCAAGCCCCATTATATAGGCGACGGAAAGCACCGCCATCACCCTGCCACGCACATCGTTGGCGGCAGCGTCGTTGAGCCAGCTCTGCGCCACGATGAACAGTCCGCATATGGCGAAGCCGTAAAGCGCACGAGCCGCGATCCACAGCACCGGGTAGGTTCCCGCGCCAACGGCGGTGTTGGACAGGGCGATCAGGGCCGACAGCACCATGAAGCCGCGCGCATGGCCGACGCGGCGCACCAGCGGACCGGTGAGGATGCAGCCGGCCAACCCACCGGCACTGAGGCCGGTGACGATGAACCCCGCCCACACCGGATCGTAGCCCTCGGCGCCGAGCCGCACCGGGATATAAGCGAACATCAATCCATTGCCGACGGCGATCAGGGCCATCGATACGATAATGCTGGCGATCGCGATCGACAGCCGGCCGTCGGGCGCTGCCGGCACTCCGGCTTTATCGCTGGAAAGAGTTATCGTCATGGGCGCCAGCTTGCCTGCGCCGGGCCACGAGGGCCGCTGCAAAAACGACATGCTTCACCCGCGCCACCGACGGCAGGGGCATGCCTGCTCATCACACCCTTTCCAGCGCGATCGCAATACCTTGGCCGACGCCGATGCACATGGTGGCGAGCGCGCGTTTCGCGCTACGCTCGCGCAGTTCAAGGGCTGCCGTGCCGGTGATGCGGGCACCCGACATCCCGAGCGGATGGCCAAGCGCAATGGCGCCGCCATTCGGGTTCACATGCGCCGCGTCGTCGGCGATGCCAAGCGCGCGCAGCACTGCAATCCCCTGCGAAGCGAACGCCTCGTTGAGTTCGATCACATCGAAGCTGGCCGGCTGCAGGCCGAGCCGTGCGCACAGTTTTTGCGTTGCCGGCACCGGCCCTATGCCCATGATGCGCGGTTCGACGCCGGCGGTGGCACCGCCAAGGACACGGGCTATCGGCGTCAGGCCATGCCTGTGCGCAGCCGCCTCCGAGGCGACAATCAACGCCGCCGCCCCGTCGTTGATGCCCGACGCATTACCCGCCGTCACCGTGCCGCCTTGCCGGAACGGCGTCGGCAGCTTCGCCAGCGCCTCGATGGTCGTTCCCGCGCGCGGATGCTCGTCTCTGGAAACAACGACCAGATCGCCCTTGCGCCGCGGAATAGTCACCGCGACGATTTCCCTGTCGAGGCGCCCATTTTCCTGCGCGGCCACCGCTTTTTCTTGGCTGCGCACGGCAAAAGCGTCCTGGTCCGCGCGAGAGACGGAAAAATCTTCCGCGACGTTCTCGCCGGTTTCCGGCATCGACTCGACGCCGTATTGCTTCTTCATCAGGGAGTTGACGAAACGCCAGCCGATGGTGGTGTCGAATATCTCCGCCTGCCGGGAGAAAGCCGTTTCCGCCTTGGGCATGACGAAGGGCGCGCGACTCATCGATTCGACGCCGCCGGCGACGACGAGCTCCGCCTCGCCCGCCTTGATGGCGCGCGCAGCGATGAGGATCGCATCCATGCCCGAACCGCACAGCCGGTTGACTGTGGCGCCCGGCAGGTCTTTCGGCAGACCGGCCAGCAGCAACGCCATGCGCGCAACGTTGCGATTGTCCTCGCCCGCCTGATTGGCGCAGCCATAGATCACGTCGTCCGCAGCCAGCCAGTCGACGCCACGGTTGCGCTCCATCAACGCTTTCAGCGGGATCGCCGCGAGATCGTCGGCGCGGACCGAGGACAGCGCCCCGCCGAAGCGGCCGATGGGCGTGCGGATATAGTCGCAGATAAAGGCCTCGGCCATGTCCGGTGGGTCTCCTTCAGGTCGCCGAGCGGATCGCCATCGCGGAAGTCCGCACTCGCCCGGTCGCCAAATCATAACGCCAAGTCATAAGGGGCAATGTCCGGCATTGACAAGGCGGCCGCCGTCCTCCACCTCATGCCGAAACGCGCGCCACGTCGCGAAAGTGACATTCACGCCCTGTAGACGCGCCCGTGCGACAATCGAAATGCTATCGGCGCGGCTTGTTCCCAAGCTACTATGTGCGCTCTGCAACAGGATATAAGGCGGCCGGCATGACCGGATATTTTTCTTCTCCCTTCCCGCGCCGGTCCTCCGTCGGCGTCGATGTCGGCGGCGTCATGGTCGGCGGCGGGGCGCCTGTCGTGGTGCAATCGATGACCAACACCGACACCGCCGATGTCGATGCCACGGTGCGGCAGGTAGCTGCGCTCAACCGCGCCGGCTCCGAGATCGTGCGCATCACCGTCGACCGCGACGAAAGTGCCGCCGCAGTGCCGAAAATCCGCGAGCGGCTGGAGCGGCTCGGCATCCATGTGCCGCTGGTCGGCGACTTCCACTATATCGGCCACAAGCTTCTCGCCGACCATCCGGCCTGCGCCGAAGCGCTGGCGAAGTACCGCATCAACCCCGGCAATGTCGGCTTCAAGGACAAGCGCGATCGCCAGTTCACCGACATCGTCGAAATGGCGATCAGGCATGACAAGCCGGTGCGCATCGGCGTCAACTGGGGCTCGCTCGACCAGGAACTCTTGACCCGGCTGATGGACGAGAACCAACAGAAGGGTTCTCCGCTGACGGCACTTGAAGTAACGCGCGAGGCCATCGTGCAATCGGCGATCCTATCTGCGGAAATGGCCGAGGAAATCGGGCTTGGTCGAGAAAAAATAATCCTGTCGGCCAAGGTCAGCGGCGTGCAGGATCTGGTCGCTGTCTACACGGAACTGGCGACGCGCTCCAACCACGCGCTGCATCTCGGCCTCACCGAAGCCGGCATGGGCTCAAAAGGCATCGTCGCCTCGTCCGCCGCCATGGGCATTCTTTTGCAGCAGGGCATCGGCGACACCATCCGCATCTCGCTGACGCCGGAGCCGAACGGCGACCGCACGCGCGAAGTGCAGGTGGCGCAGGAACTGTTGCAGACGATGGGCTTCCGCCAGTTCGTGCCGATCGTCGCCGCCTGCCCCGGCTGCGGACGGACCACTTCCACCGTGTTCCAGGAGCTTGCCCAGAACATCCAGGAAGATTTGCGCAAGAACATGCCGGTGTGGCGCGAAAAATACCCCGGCGTCGAGAACCTCAAGGTCGCGGTGATGGGCTGCATCGTCAACGGACCGGGCGAATCCAAGCACGCCGACATCGGCATTTCGCTGCCCGGTACCGGCGAGACGCCGACGGCTCCGGTATTCGTGGACGGAAAAAAAGCAGCGACGCTGCGCGGCCCGAACATCGCCGAAGATTTCGAGAAAATGGTCGCCGCCTATATCGAGCAGCGCTTCGGGCAAGGCGGCAAGGCCGCCGCCGAATAGCCTTATGCGCGCCTCGCTCGCCGCCTGCCTGCTCGCTTTCTCGATGGCGTGCGCTGGCATGGCGCAGGCAGGCCCGTCGCTGAGTGCCCGGCAGAAGCTGATTGGCCGCGTCTGCGATCTTGTCGCCATGCATGCCGAACAAAACGGCCTGCCTGAAAATTTCCTTGCCCGGTTGATCTGGAAAGAAAGCCGCTTCGATCCCAATGCGGTGAGCCCGGTTGGCGCCGAAGGCATCGCCCAGTTCATGCCCGGCACGGCAAAGATGCGCGGCCTGGTCAACTCGTTCGACATCGAGCAGGCCATTCCGGCTTCCGCCCGCTACCTTGGCGAACTGAAAACAAGCTTCGGCAATCTCGGCCTCGCCGCCGCCGCCTACAATGCCGGCGAAAGCCGGGTGTCGCGCTGGCTTTCGAGCGGCGGCTTCCTGCCGCTCGAAACCGAGGAATACGTGCTCGACGTGATGGGCGAGCCGGCCGACAATTTCACCGAGCGGGCGCATACCGGCACCATCCGCCCCCTCGACAAGAACGCGACATTTTCGGTGGCCTGCCGCAAGCTGCCGACGATCATGTCTCAAACGGTGGCGATGGCCTCGATCAACATCAAGCCATGGGGCGTGCAGGTAGCCGGTAATTTCCGCCGTGCCGCCGCCGTAAGGCAATGGCAGCGGGTGCAGGGCCAGTTCCATACCCTGCTTGGCGGTTATGAGCCGGTGGTCAGCCGCGTGCGGGTCAACTATGCGCGCCGCGGCATTTACGCCGTGCGCATCGGCGTGGACGACAGGGCGGGGGCGAACACGATATGCCAGAAACTGCGCGGCATCGGCGGTGCCTGCGTAGTGATGCGCAACAGATAGGTTATTAAGCGGTCTTTGCGATCTCCGCTTCGCTGAGCCAGGTGCCGATCTTGGTGCCAAGGCGGTCGGGCGAAACGGGTTTCGGCAGGTAATCGTCCATGCCGGCTTCGATGCATTTGTCGCGGTCACCCTTCAGCGCATGGGCGGTCACGCCGATAATCGGTGTGCGCCCTCCGTTCGCGGCCTCGTCGGAGCGGATGGCCCGGGTCGCCTCATATCCGTTCATCTCGGGCATCGAGACGTCCATGAGAATGAGCTTGGGTTTCAGCGCGCGATACATCTCCACCACGGTGCGGCCGTTGCCGGCAATGCGATAGCTGAGCCCCAGGCCGGTAAGGATCTGGCCGAAAACGAGCTGGTTGATTTCATTGTCCTCGGCGATGAGGATGTCGACCGGACCTTTGGCATTCTGGGGCGTGTCCTGAGTTGCAACCAGCGGCGCAGGCGCGCCGCGGATCACCGTAAAGGCAGGTGCCACGGGTGCCGCGCCGACGGGAGCCGGCTCGCGCACGAAACGTGCCTTGCCGACCTGCGCCCGCGCCTTCTGGATCGAAGAAATGACCGTGCCGAGCAGGACGGCCGAACGCGCCGGCTTGGTGAGATGCGCGGCAATGCCGAAATCGATCACCAGCCTGCCGAAATCGACCTGGTCGACCGATGTGAGCAGCACGACGGGAATGGAGGACAGCCGGCTGTCGGAGGAGATCGCTTTGGCAACGTCCGCGCCGGTCATGCCGGGCATCTGGTAATCGAGAATGACGCAGTCGACCGACGCGCCGAGTTCCGCGGCCCGGTTGAGAAAGGCGAGCCCGACCGCCCCGCTTTCGGCTGCGGCGCAGTCGAAGCCCCAGCTTCGCAGCTGTTCGAGCAGGATTTCCCGGTTGACGGGATTGTCGTCGATCACCAGGACGCGCGCGCCGGTGACATCCCCCGGCACGCCCTCGTCGCGCGCCTGCTCTTCATGAACGGGCAGGGACACGGCAAACCAGAAGACCGAACCGCGGCCGATTTCGCTTTCGACGCCGATCTTGCCGCCCATGAGGTCGACAAGCCGGGCACTGATGGCAAGCCCGAGGCCGGTGCCTTCGTGCCGGCGCGTGGACGAACCGTCGACCTGCGCGAATTTTTCGAACACGCTTTGCAGCTTCTCGGCCGGAATGCCGATGCCGGTATCCTCGACCCTCACCTTCATCTGGACCACGCCGTCGACGACCGTCCCGCTTACATCGATGAGGACATGGCCCTTCTCGGTGAACTTCACCGCATTGCCGAGCAGATTGGTGACGATCTGGCGGAAGCGGCCGGCATCGCCGAAGACGAAGGCCGGAAGATGCGGATCGACCCGCACGATGAGTTCGAGATTCTTTTCGGCGATACGGGCCGAAATCAGGGTCGCGACGTCCTCCACCGCCTCGACAAGCCGGAAAGGTCCCGGATCGAGCGTAAGCTGGCCGGCGTTGATCTTGGAGAAGTCGAGAATGTCGTTGATGATGGTCAGCAGCGCATTGCCGGACTTGACGATAACGTCGGTGAAGGTTTTTTGCCGCGGCGTCAGTTCGGTTTTGGCCAAAAGCTCGGCCATGCCGAGAACACCGTTCATGGGCGTGCGGATTTCATGACTCATATTGGCCAGGAACTCCGACTTGGCGCGGTCGGCGGCTTCCGCCTTGAACAGCGATTCGGCGGATTCGGTAAAGGCGCGGCGGATCGCCATTTCCATCGGTCGGAATATCCAGATGGCAACGATGGCCAGCGCGAAGGCCAGCACGAGCGTCCCCCACGCCAAAAGCCTGTCGCTGTGAGCGTCGGCGAGGCGGCGCTCATTGTCTATCGCGGTGCGTGCGCGGATCAGCATCGGCTGCGCGAACAGATTGTTCTGGTTGCTGATCTCGTGGGGATGCAGGTCGCCGGCGCTTTGCACCTTTCCCATCAGGTTGAGATTGCGCACCATGTCGCGTGCCGACCACAGCAGATAACCGTTCACCGAAGCGGAAGTCAGTTCGCTGGTCGTGCTCTTGTCGAGCCTTGGGTTGATGGCCTGAAGCTGGTCCGACAGGATTTTTATGTCTTCTAGCAACTGGTCCGCGTGCTTTTTCGCGGATTTGGTCAGTTCCTCGCGCGTATCCGCCCGCCATGACGAAGAAGCGGATTCGGCGAAATTGGAGGCGTCGTTCAGGTCGCCGGCAAATTTCACCATATGGCCGCCCAGAAGGTCGACCTGATGGCGATAGGAGCTGGCTCGGTTGAGCATGAAGATGCCGGCGCCCACCGAAAGCGCCAGGATCAGAAGACCGGATACGTAGCGCACCCGGATAGACCGGATAAAGGAAGAATATTCCGGCATGCGTAACCCCAAACCCATACGCGCCATTTTAATGGCCGGGATTACGCTCTATTACCGTTAAGATTTCGTTCCGGGGTTGCTTTGCCCGCCCCATCGGTTGTTTGGCGCAAGTCGTTTCCCGGCAATCAATTCCGGCGCGTGGCAATGAATACGGCCGCCGCTTTCAGCAGGGAAGCGCTTTCGCCATAGGGTTCGAGCAGCGCCTGCGCCTGCCCGACAAGACCCTGGAGCTGGCTTCTCGCCCAATCGACGCCGTGAAGGTCCACCAGCGTCGCCTTGCCGGCGGCGGCATCCTTGCCGGTGGCCTTGCCCATCTGGCCGGCGTCAGCGGTGCGGTCGAGCAGGTCGTCAGCAAGCTGGAAGGCGAGCCCGATCGCCGAACCGAACTCGGCCAGCCTTTCCCGGTCTTTGGCGGGCGCGCCAGCGAGGATCGCGCCCGCCTCGCAGGCAAAACGGATGAGCGCGCCGGTCTTCATCGCCTGAAGGGTGATGATGCCGGCCTCGTCCGGGGCGCTATTTTCCGCCTCGAGGTCGAGCGCCTGTCCGCCGGCCATGCCGCCGACGCCGGCGGCGCGGGCAAGCGCCAGCACCAGCGCCGCCTTGCGCTCAGGGGCAAGCAGGGTGGCATCGTCCGCGATAATGTCGAAGGCAAGCGTCAACAGCGCGTCGCCGGCCAGGATCGCGGCAGCCTCGCCGAAAGCCTTGTGGACGGTGGGCTGGCCGCGGCGCAGATCGTCGTCGTCCATGGCCGGCAGATCGTCATGGATGAGCGAATAGCAATGAACGCATTCGAGCGCGGCTGCCACGCGCAAGGCCGCGTCGCCGTCAGCCGCGAACAGCGCAGCACTTTCCAGCACCAGGAAGGGTCGCAGCCGCTTGCCGCCGTTCAGGACGCCATGGCGCATCGCCGCCATCAGCCCCGACGGCCTGGCGATTTCGCCCGGGAGCACGCGGTCGCCGAGCAACTGCCGCAACAGATGCTCTACCGAACCTGCCCGCGCGCCAAGCGCCGCCTCCAGTACCGTTTGATCGCCGATCGCCATGGCGGCGACCGGTAGCCGACACAAGGACGTTGCGCAAGAAGGCAAGCCCCATTATGCCGGAGTGGGGACACCGAAGGCGAGGCGGCGTGGCGGAACCGAGCATTGATCCCGAAACCGAAAGGCTGGGAATGGCGGCGCGGCCGAGACGTGGGAACCGCACCGGTCTGAAACGTTGGGTCCGGCGTGGCATCGCCGGCGCCATCGTGCTCGCGCTGATCCCGGTCGTCCTGACCTTCGTCTACATGCCGCCCTTCGTCCATCCCGTTTCCACCTTGATGCTGAAGGATCTGGTGACCTTTTCCGGCTACGACCGGCGCTGGGTTCCGCTCGACGAGGTGGCGCCCGTACTGGCGCATTCCGTCATCATGTCCGAAGACGGGCAGTTCTGTTTCCACCGCGGCGTCGACCTGGCGGAACTGAAGGGCGTTGTCGACGATGCGCTTCAGGGCGAAGCGACGCGCGGGGCCTCCACCATCACCATGCAGACGGTGAAGAACCTGTTTTTGTGGTCGCGCCCCCTGGCCACCCTGCGCAAGGTGTTCGAACTGCCGCTTGCCGTCTATTTCGATGCCGTGCTGTCGAAACGGCGCATCATGGAAATCTACCTCAATATCGCCCAGTGGGGACCGGGCATCTACGGCATCGAGGCGGCGGCTCAGTACCACTTCGGGGTTTCGGCCAGCAGGCTGACCCGGCGGCAGGCGGCGCTGCTGGCCGTAAGCTTGCCGAACCCCATTGCGAGGAACCCGGCGAAACCGGGAAAAGGCCTGCGCCGGCTGGCAAACATCATCGAACGGCGCGCCTCCCGGTCAGGCGCTTATGTGGGCTGCCTCGATTAGAAAAAAAAACGTGGCAGTGCTGGCCAAAACGACATGGAGCGTGTATAGGCAGCCAACTTTCTCAGATTCCGGCCTCGGCATGTGGCCCTTTCACGAGGGCATGCGGGGGCTTTTGACCATGTAGTGGAGCATATCCATGGCCGTTCCGAAACGAAAAACCTCCCCCTCCAAGCGCGGCATGCGCCGGTCCGCAGACGCGCTGAAGGCCCCGACCTATGTCGAGGACAAGAATTCCGGCGAAATGCGCCGCCCGCATCACATCGACCTGAAGACCGGCATGTATCGCGGCCGTCAGGTTCTGGAGCCGAAGGAAAGCTGAGTCCAGCTTCCCACGCGCTTGCAAGACAACAAAAAAGCCGGCCTTGAGCCGGCTTTTTTGCGCTCCGCAGACACTCAACCGGGATCGGCCATGAACCCAGCGGCCTCGATACCAGCGATGGCAGCCGTCTCGTCATTATCCGAGGTGTCGCCTGAAATTCCGACAGCACCGATGACGATGCCCGATGCGTCGCGGATCAAAACGCCGCCGACCACCGGCAGGACGCGGCCACCGGAAACGTCGGAAATCCCCGCCATCAAATGCGGGCGGTCCTTGGCAAAGGCCTCGACGCGACGGCCGCCCATGCCGATCGCCAGCGCGCCATAGGCTTTTCCGGCCGACATCTCGGGACGCAGGAACGACGCGCCGTCCTGCCTTTGGAAAGCCACCAGATGACCCCCGGCATCGAGGACCGAAACGCCGAGCGGCTTGAACTTGAGCTCCGCGCCCTTGGCGAAGGCGGCATCTATGATCTGCTTGGCTTTGTCGAGCGATAGGGCGGTCATGAACGTCTCCTGTTGAACGGGGTGATCTTTCCAACCGGCAATAGCCGACGGGAATACCGGTTACGGTTGAAATTGCTTCGCACAAGCGCGCTAAATGAAAAATCGGACTGATCGGTTGTACGGATCGAGGGACCAAGACCCGACGCCGTCCGCTGACATACGCCGACAGAGGTTATGCTTCCCAGAACTGGTCGAGCCAGATGTTGAGTTTCAGGAACCCCGCATTGGAAACGGCGTAGACCCTGCGGGTTCCTTCGGCCCTGGCGCTGACCAGACCGGCGTCGAGCAGCACTTTCAGATGCTGTGACACCGCCGGACGCGATACCGGCAGGCCGGCGGCCAGTTCATTGACGGTCTTGGGGCCGCGCCGTAGTTCCTCGAGTAGGTAGCGCCTGTTGGGATCTGCTATGGCCGTGAACGCGTCGAAAAGCATCATGCCTTCATTTGTGATGCAAAGGCGTACAAATCTCAACCATTGGTTTCATTTTTTCTACGCGGATCGAGCTTGAGCGATTCAGGTGTGATCGAGCGCTCGACCGGCAGCGTCTTGAAGGCGTCGCGATCCTCGATGGGAACCGGCGCGCGGCGACCGATACGCAGCATCGTATAGCCGGCAAGGCAAAGATGCGCGAGCGCCGTCGTCAGGAACAGGCTTTCGGGGCGCATCCGGGCCATCAGCCCCGCCGCGAGCAGCGGGCCGATCATCGTGCCGAAGCCGTAGAGCATCAAAAGTCCGCTCGAAACCTTGACGAAATCTTCGGAGGCGGCGTGGTCGTTAGCGTGCGCCACGGCAATCGAATAAAGTGTGTAGGCAAACGCACCGTAGGCGGCGGTGAAGACGATCACGAACGTCCCGCTACGCGGCTGGAACAAAAACAGGGCAATGGCGAAAACGGCCGCCCCCACGGCGGCGCCCGCCAGCACGTAGCGGCGGTCGGTCCTGTCGGAAATGCGCCCGGCGGGCATCTGCATGGCCGCACCCGCGACGACGACCAGCGACATCATCAGCGCGATCTGCGCGGTCGAGATGCCGATGCGTGCGCCGTAGACCGCACCCAGCGTGCCCCAGGCGCCGTTGGCGATGCCGATCAGCAGGCAGGCGGCGGCGGCGACGGGGGAATTGGCATAAAGCCCCTTCAGATCGAGCGATACGTTCTGCAAAGGTTTCGGGTGCGACGCACTCGAAACCGCGGTCGGGATCAGCGATAGGCAAAAGAAGATGCCGGTGATCATGAACAGCGAGGCCGAGCGCACGTCGCCAGCGGCGACGATCATCTGGCCGGCCATGATCGAGGCATAGGTAACCATCATGTACATGCCGAAAACGGTTCCCCGGCTTTCGTTGGTCGCCTTTTCGTTGAGCCAGCTTTCAATGACCATGAACGCGCCGGCCATGACGAAGCCGGTACAAACGCGCAGCAGGATCCAGACGGTTTCGCTGATGATGAGTCCGGTCAGCAGCGCAACGATGGCCCCCGACGCGGCAAAAGTACCGAAAGCCCGCACATGACCGGCGCGGCGCACGATGCGCGGTGCGAAAATGCAGCCGGCGACGAAGCCGCCGGCCCACGCCGTGCCCATCAGGCCGAGAGATGCCGTGGAAAACCCTTCCGCCTGGCCACGCAGCGGCAGAAGCAGCCCGTGTAGTCCGGACGCTACCAGCAGGAACGCGGTTCCGCGCAGAAGAGAAAAAATCGGCCTGTAGGTTGCAAGCATAAGGCAGTCCGTGGTGGGAATCGGTTGTGGGAACTCTCTGACGATACGCGGTTTCAGTCTTTTCGGCGGCGTGGCCTCGTCATGGCTGGTCAGCCCCGTCGAAACAGCGCTTCCGCCGCCGACTTGCTGGTTCCCTTGGCCTGAAGCTCAGCTTCGAGCCGTACGATCTCCTCACGCAGCAAGCCTATCCGCTCCACAAGTTCGTTCTGCGACAGAAGCGACAAATCCTGACCGATCTCATGCCGGCTCGGTTTTTTCCTGGGCTCGTCGTCGAACATCGCCATTGTCGTTCCTTTTTGCCGGGCTCGAACAGTTTGCCTGATTTGCCAATCAGCATACATAGGGCCACATCGGGGATCAAAAAGCATCCCCGAAACCAAGGCGAGAAACGGAACGGAAAATGGCGAGCATGAAGCAGACGATTCCGGAGAAGATGAACGCGGTGGCGATTTCCACGCCGGGCGGCCCGATGGTGCTGAAGCCCGAGCGGCGGGCGGTGCCGCAGCCCGGCCCCGGCGAAGTCCTGATCCGGGTTCATGCAGCCGGCGTCAACCGGCCCGACGTGTTGCAGCGCAAGGGGGCCTACCCGCCGCCCAAGGGCGCTTCCGACCTGCCCGGCCTCGAAGTCGCCGGCGAAGTGGCCGCACTTGGCGAAGACGCCGCGCGGTGGGCCGTCGGCGACCGTGTCTGCGCGCTGACGCCGGGCGGTGGCTATGCCGAATATGTCGCAGTGCACGCCAGCAACGCTCTCCCGGTGCCGCCCGGCTTCACCTACACGGAAGCGGCGGCCTTGCCGGAGACCTATTTCACTGTCTGGCACAATGTGTTCGAACGCGGGGGCTTGAAAAGTGGCGAGATATTCCTGGTCCATGGCGGCTCGTCCGGCATCGGCACCACGGCGATCCAGCTTGCCTCGGCCCTCGGCGCCACCGTCCTCGCCACCGCCGGTTCGGCCGAGAAATGCGCTGCCTGCCTGAAGCTGGGGGCCGCTCGCGCGATCAACTACCGGGAAGAGGATTTCGTCGCCGCCGTGAAGGAAGCGACCAGCGGCAAGGGCGCCAACGTCATCCTCGATATGGTCGGCGGCTCCTATGTCGATCGCAATTACGACGCCGCCGCCGTGGAAGGCCGTATCGTCCAGATCGCCACGCAGGGCGGAGCGGTGGCGAGCGCCGATATCTCGAAAATCATGGTGAAGCGGCTGGTTCACACCGGCTCGACGCTTCGGCCGCGTACGGTGGAATTCAAGGGCCAGGTCGCCGCCGGGCTGGAAAGCCAGGTTTGGCCGCTGCTGGCGACGCGGCGGGTCGCGCCGGTAATGGACATGATCTTTCCGCTCAACGATGCCTGGCGCGCGCACGAACGCATGGAAGAAGGCGAGCATGTCGGCAAGATCGTGCTCGACGTCGGATGAGCGGGCTCGCATTTAAGGATGCGTTAATGCTGCATTGCAGCAATTGCATTGCGGCTATGCAAAACCATCCATTTAATTCGGGACTCGAAAGAATTATCTACGCCCCATCAGAATGAACAACCCCGATGGAGGAAATCATGAACCCGATCCGCTCTTTCCGTAACTGGCGCGCCTACAACGAAACCGTGCGCGAACTGAGCCGTCTCAACACCCGCCAGCTCAACGACCTCGGCATCAACCGCGCCGACATCGAAAAGGTCGCCCGCGCTTCGATCTAAAGCATGTCTCCCGAAAGCGTGTCGCGGTTTCGGGATAAAGATATGCTGTGAGGTCAGGCTACATTCCGAAAGGCCGATCCGGCCACGGAAGCGCCAAGCCAGAGCCGAACAATGCGGACACCCGCAATCGGTTCCGAACCCGCCAGACATTGTCCGGCGGGTTTGTTTTTGCCCGCAGAAACGCCCGACCGCCACGCGGCAAGCCATATCCGGCGCGGCGTCGCAGCCAGCGTCTTTGCGTAGCGTCCGTGCACGGCAAAGCGGTGCCTGCTCATTCACGCCTCAATAGACGGAAAAACAGAACTCTCAGCGCCACCGGCGCAGCGCAGCCGCCAACGCGGTCTGTCGGTTAGTCTGTGTCAGTGGGTGGTCGGTTGTGCTTTCAGCTTCTCAATCTCGTCCTTGAGGGCCAGCTTGCGGCGCTTGAGATCGACGATATGGAGATCGTCGACGGAAGGATGGTTCATCGCGTTGTCGATTTCGCGCTCGATATCACCATGCTTCCGCTGCAACTCGTCAAGATGGTTTGCAAGAGACATGATTGGTGCTCCCTTTCATGATTTCCTCGACTGCAGCCGTCAAGACGTCCACCGCAGGTTCGCTTCTGTGACGGCACGATGACAGTCTGCCACCATCGCGGGGCAATGTCGAATGCCCTCTCGCGCATTTCCCGACAATGTGAAATATGCTAGATTTGCTTGCTGGCTTCATTGTGCGGCCGGTCCCGCCCGAGTTAGCCACGACATGGCGACGCAGAGTGTTTGAAGGAAAAATGTCCGAGCAGGAACAGGCCGATATTCGCCTCGAATTTTCGCGATTGAAGCAGGACCACGCCGATTTCGACGCGGCCATAAACGCGATGATCGCGACGGGCTGCGACCCGCTGCGGATCCAGCGCATGAAAAAGAAGAAGCTGTTCCTGAAAGACCGGCTGAAGGCATTGGAAGACAGGATCATTCCCGACATCATCGCGTGAGGCACAGGCTGTGGCGTCCTTGCCGCCGCCGGCCATTTCCGCTACGCCACTTCCAGTTTTCGGAGACTTGTCTTGAGCGATCAACGCGCCGATGTCGCCATCATCATGGGCAGCCAGTCCGATTGGGCGACGATGCGCCATGCCGCCGAAACACTCGAAGCCCTGCGAGTACCGTACAAGGCGCTGATCGTCTCCGCCCACCGCACGCCCGACCGGCTTTATGAATTCGCCAGGGGCGCCAGGGCAGCGGGCTACAAGGTGGTCGTCGCCGGCGCCGGCGGGGCCGCTCACCTGCCCGGCATGACCGCGGCGATGACACCCTTGCCGGTTTTCGGCGTGCCGGTCGAATCCAAGGCATTGTCGGGCCAGGATTCGCTTCTTTCCATCGTCCAGATGCCGGCTGGCATCCCGGTCGGCACGCTTGCCATCGGCAAGGCCGGCGCCGTCAACGCGGCCCTTCTCGCGGCTGCCGTCCTCGCCCTGAACGACGAGCCGCTTGCCCGGCGCCTGGACGCCTGGCGTAAGACCCAGACCGAAAACGTCGCCGTCGAGCCGGCGGAAGCGCCATGAGCCTGCCGGCGGGATCGACGATCGGCATCATCGGCGGCGGCCAGCTTGGCCGTATGCTGGCGATGGCTGCGGCTCGCCTCGGCTATCGCATCGTGGTGCTCGAACCGCAGCCGGACTGTCCGGCCGCGCAGGTGGCTAACCGGCAGATCGTTGCCGCCTACGACGATCCGGCGGCCCTTGCCGAACTGGCGGCGGCAACGGCGATCGTTACCTATGAATTCGAAAACGTTCCCGTCGAGGCAGCAAAAACCCTGACGGCGAAGGTCCCCGTCTATCCGCCGGCCCGCGCGCTCGAAGTGGCGCAGGACCGGGTCGTGGAAAAGACATTCCTGAACGGCATCGGTGTTCGGACAGCGGATTTCCGCCCCGTCGCCAACGACGAGGAACTGGCCGAGGCGCTGCAGAAATTCGACGGCAGCGGCGTCCTGAAAACCCGCCGCATGGGCTATGACGGCAAGGGCCAGCGCGTCTTTCGCGACATGACGAGCGGCGGCTTTGCCGGCACCTGCGAGGCGATGGGGTCGGTGCCGCTGATCCTCGAAGCGCTCGTCGATTTCGAACGCGAGATCTCGGTCATCGCCGCCCGTGGCGTCGATGGATCGATCCACGCCTACGATCCGGCCGAAAACGTGCATCGCCACGGCATTTTGCACAGCTCGACCGTGCCCGCGTCGATTTCCGCCAGCACGGCCCTCGCCGCACAGGTCAGTGCGAAAACGATCCTCACCGAACTCGACTATGTCGGCGTCATCGGCGTCGAATTCTTCGTGCTGGCCGACGGTTCCCTGCTTGCCAACGAGATCGCCCCGCGCGTCCACAATTCCGGCCACTGGACGGAAGCGGCCTGCACCGTCTCGCAGTTCGAGCAGCATATCCGCGCCGTTGCCGGCCTGCCGCTGGGGCGGCCCGACCGGCATTCGGACTGCGTTATGGAAAACCTGATCGGAGACGACGTTTTCCGTATGGCCGAGCTGCTGGCCGAACCGGGCCTGATGCTGCACCTCTACGGTAAGGCGGAAGCGCGCGCCGGCCGCAAGATGGGCCATTTCACGCGAATTGTGCCGCGCACCATTGGCGCCTGAGCTATCCGCTCATCTCAATCGAGCCCGGTGGTTGACACGCACAAGACTCCTCGTTTATGAGCCGGTCACAGAAATGGCGTGTCTTCGGGCGTGCCTCCAGTTTCAGACAGGCAAGACCATGAAGATCAAGAATTCGCTCAAGGCGCTGCGCGCGCGTCACCGCGACAACCAGCTGGTTCGCCGCAAGGGCCGCGTCTACATCATCAACAAGACCGCTCCGCGTTTCAAGGCGCGCCAGGGTTGAGTTGTCGGCGAAGGCGCATGCCTTTGCCCCGACGGCCGGTGCCGGTTTGCCGGCTCTCACGCTAAATTCAGTTTGACGTTCCGCTGGCGGGGGATAGATTCTTGCCATGCGGACTATTTTTGTGTTTCTGCCAGTCCTTCTTCTTTCCGGCGGCGTCGTTTCGGCCTCGCAGGCGGATGCGCCGGCGGCTGTCCCTGCCGCAACCAGCCAAAAAGCCCGGCTCGATAAGCTGTTCACCGACCTCAAGCGCGAGCGCAATGACAAAGCCGCCGAGCGCATCGCCGCCAATATCTGGCGGGAATGGTCCGATTCCGGCAGCGCGAACATCAATCTGATGATGCTATGGTCGCAAAAGGCGATCGAGGCACAGAAATTCGACGTCGCCCTCGATTTCCTTGATCAGGTGACGACGCTCGACCCGACCTACGCGGAGGGCTGGAACCGCCGCGCCACCGTTCATTTCATGATGAAAAGCTACGGCAAGTCGCTGGCCGACATCGAGCAAACATTGCGGCTGGAACCGCGCCATTTCGGCGCGCTTTCCGGCATGGCGCAAATTATGGCCGACACCGGCCACAAAGAGGCAGCGCTGGAAGCCTGGCAGCGGGTGCTGGCCATCTACCCGATGATGCGCAGCGCCCAAGGCGAGGTAGCGACGCTTTCCGAAGAACTGGCCGGCGAAGCCATCTGATCCGCCGGCAAAGGCTCAGAGGCCTCTCAGCGCCCGCCTTCCGTCGACCCGACATAGGCGATGCGCAGCATGTTGGTGGAGCCGGGCGTCCTGAGCGGCACTCCGGCAGTGATGATGACGCGGTCGCCGGGTTTGCCGAAGCCCTCCTCCAGGGCGATCCGGCAAGCGCGATTGACCATGTCGTCGAGATCGCTGGCATCCGGCGACACCACGCAATGCGTGCCCCACACCAGCGACAGGCGCCGTGCCGTATCCAGAATGGGCGACAGGGCGATGATAGGTACTTGCGGCCGCTCGCGCGCTGCCCTGAGTCCGGTCGTGCCCGACGCGGTATAGGTAACGATAGCCGACAGTTTCAGCGTCTCGGCGATCTCGCGCGCGGCAAAGGAAATGGCGTCGGCGCCGGTCGCTTCAGGGGCGGAGCGCTGCCCGTTGATGACCGCCCCGTAAGTGGGGTCCTGCTCGACCTTCTGGGCGATGCGGTTCATGGTAGCCACCGCTTCGGCGGGATAGGCGCCGGCGGCAGATTCGGCCGACAGCATGATGGCGTCGGCCCCTTCGAACACGGCGGTCGCCACGTCCGAAACCTCCGCGCGCGTCGGTACCGGGGCTGCGATCATTGATTCCAGCATCTGGGTCGCCACAACGACAGGCTTGCCGGCGGCGCGCGCCTTGCGGGTGATCTGCTTCTGGATGCCGGGCACTGCTTCCAGCGGCATCTCCACGCCCAGATCGCCGCGCGCGACCATGATGGCGTCCGACAGTTCCATGATCTCGGCCAGCCGCGCGACCGCCTGCGGCTTTTCGATTTTCGACATGATGAGTGCGCGACCGCGGGCGATCTTGCGCGCCTCGGCGATGTCCTCGGGGCGCTGGATGAACGACAGCGCCACCCAGTCGACGCCAGCCGCCAGCACCGCATCGAGATCCTTGCGGTCCTTCTCGGTCAGCGCGCCAACCGGCAGGTCGGTATCGGGCAGGCTCACCCCCTTCTTGTCGGAAATGGCGGTGCCTGCGACGACCGTGCAGACGATCTTCTTGCCGTCGCTTTCGACGGCTGTCAGTTCGAGCTTGCCGTCATCGATCAGCAGGCGATGGCCCGGCTTCACCGATGCCAGGATTTCGGGGTGCGGAAGATAGACGCGCGATGAGCTTCCCGGCTCGGCATTGTCATCGAGCGTAAAGGTCTGCCCGACGCTCAGTACCTCCCTGCCGTTGGCGAATTTCCCGACGCGCAGCTTCGGTCCCTGCAGGTCGGCGAGGATGCCGATCGGCCGGCCCATGCTCTGTTCCACGGCGCGGATGCGGCCGACCAGCGTGCGCATCAGATCATGGTCTGTATGGCTCATATTGACGCGGAACACGTCGGCGCCGGCTTCGAACAGCTTGCGCAGCATCTCCTCGGACGAGGAGGCAGGACCGATGGTGGCGAGTATCTTTACCTTGCGGTTGCGTCTCATTGACTCTTGCTTTCGTGGGCGGCGCCCTCGCCGCCCGTTGCAGGCTGGTCGGTCAACTGGACCATCCAGCTTGCCTGTTCACCTGTATCGTATTCCTGGAAGCCGGCGCGCTGGAACCCGCGCGCCACGCAATCCGTGACGCCGGCTATCTTGAACTCTTTTTCAGCCACGCACATGTTGATCGGCCCGTCCCAGCGCCCGCCGCGCTCCGCATCTTCTGCGTAAAGATAGTAAAATCTCGATGACAGCGGCCCCTCGATCAGCGTCTTGCAGCTCGATCCTTCGATGTGCCACCAGCCCTCGGTGATCCAGCCGGCCTTGGCGCGGTAACCAATGCCGACCCCGACCAGGTTCTGCGTCGCGTTGCAGACGCGGAAATCGGCGCGCGCCGGCGATGCCGCACCGATCGTGATCAGCCACGCGGCAAGGACGGCGAGCGGCGCTGCAAAAGCGGCACGCGCATGCGGCCGGCCGACGGGAATCACCCTTAAAACCCTCAACAACGACGCAATCATCTGGTCCTCACGCCCCTTTTCGGAAAAGTCCAAGCGCATGTCAACGCACCGGAAAGCCTAAATCCAATCGATTTAGATGAAGAACGGCGCGACTTTGCCCTGCGTTCGACCAGATTTCTGCAAAAACCTTGTCCAAACAACGGCATTGCACGCATTCCATGTTCGTGGAATGACGCTATCACCGCAGCCCGGACGATATACGGATCCTTTTTCCCGCCCATGACCCGATCCACAGTTTTCGCGCCGTTCGACAGCATCGAAGGCGACCGCAGCCGGGGCATCGTCCTGATCGCTGACCACGCACGCCGCGACCTGCCGGAAGACTATGGTGATCTCGGCCTGCCCAGGTCGGAATTCGACCGCCACATCGCCTACGATATCGGCGTCGAGACGGTGACGCGCGAACTGGCGGCCCAACTCGGTGTACCAGCGGTGATCGCGAATTTTTCGCGCCTGCTGATCGATCCCAACCGCGGCGAGGACGACCCGACGCTCATCCGCCAACTCTATGACGGCACCGTCATTCCCGCGAACTACCCGATGACGGGAGAGGAGCGGGACAGACGGCTCGATACCTACTATTGGCCCTATCACGATGCCGTCGGCGCGATGATTTCCTCGGTGGCGCATGCATCGGGCGCCGCGCCCTTCATCTTGTCCGTGCACTCTTTCACCCCGGTCATGCACGGCCAAGTGCGGCCATGGCATGTCGGTATTCTCTGGGACCTCGATGGCCGCGTGGCGCGGCCTCTGATGGACATGCTGGCAGCGGACGAAGATATGATCGTCGGCGACAACGAGCCTTACGACGGCGCCCTGCGCGGCGACACCATGTTCAGGCACGCCATCGTCAACGGCTTCGCCCACGCGCTGATCGAGATCAGGCAGGATCTGATTACCGAGCGTGAAGACGCCCTCGCATGGGCCAGGCGGCTGGCGCCGATCGTTGAAGAAATCAACCGCCGGCCCGATATACACAGGGTGGAACGGTTCGGGTCGCGGACCGGGCCGGTTTGATGGAGGCTGCCATGACCGAACTGACCAACGAGCAGAAACGCGATTTCGAGGCTGCCGCCTTCCGCCGGCTGGTCGGGCATCTGCGCGAACGGACCGATGTGCAGAACATCGACCTGATGAACCTGGCCGGCTTCTGCCGCAACTGCCTGTCCAACTGGTATCGCGAAGCTGCCGAAGCGGATGGTGTCGCCCTGTCCAAGGACGAATCGCGAAAAATCATCTACGGCATGCCCTACGCCGAATGGCAGGCGCTCAACCAGACCGAAGCGTCGGACGCCAAGCTGGCCGCTTTCGAAGCGCGGCGCCCGAAGGATCATTGAACCGCCGCAATGCTGGTCCAGATGCCTTCGGCGCGACGGGCTTGACTTCGACCTGAACCGATTTAGCTTCGCGCGCCACTCGACTAGCCCTGAACTTGCCGGAACCCTGATAGACGTGTCGAACACCCAACAAGCTGCTGCCACGCAGGCGGCCCGCCACGGCCGCTGGGCGGTGGCGACGATGTTTTTCGCCAATGGCTTTCTTACCGGGAGCTGGGCACCGCAAATTCCGGTCTTCCTCACGCGCCTGGAAATCAGCAAGTTCACGCTTGGCCTCCTGATCCTGCTTTTCGGCCTCGGGGCCATCGCAGCGATGAGTTGGTGCGGCCACCTTATTTCGCGCCATGGGTCACGCAACGTCCTACGCTGGTTCGGGGTGTGCGCGAGTTTCGGCCTGCCGCTGGTGGCGCTGGCGCCCAATGTCCCGCTGGCAGCCGTCGCCATGATCCTGTTCGGCGGCATGATCGGCGGCATGGATGTCGCCATGAACGCCAATGCCGTCGCGGTCGAGCGAAAACTGTCTCGCGCCATCATGTCTTCGTCGCATGGTTTCTGGAGCCTCGGAGGCTTCGTGGGCGGTGGTCTGGGCGGCTTCTCCATCCAGCACTACGGGCATCTTGCGCACGCCATGGGAGCAGCACTCGTCGCGTTCGTGGCAATCCTGCTGGCGATGCGTTATCTCGTCGGCGAGGATAAGCCGGCTATAGCGGCGCATGCCAGGTTCCAGCTGCCGAAGGTCCCGGCCATCTATCTGATCGGCATCATGGCGCTCTTGTCGATGATCCCGGAAGGTGCGGTACTCGACTGGTCCGCGCTTTACCTGCGGCAGGAGCTCGGCACCGACATCGCCACGGCCGGCCTCGCCTATGCCGCTTTCTCGGGCGTCATGGCGCTCATGCGTTTCCTCGGCGACGGCGTGCGCAACCGTTTCGGCGCGGTGAAGACGTTGCGCGTCTCGGCGCTTCTGGCGGCGGCGGGCATGCTGGTCGCCGGCCTGTCTCCGACGCCATGGCTGGCGATCTTCGCCTTCGCCTTCTCCGGCTTCGGCATCGCCAACATGGTTCCGATCGCCTTTTCCGCAGCCGGAAACCAGGGCGGCATCTCGTCTGGCACAAGCATGAGCGTCGTCACGACCATTGGCTATTGCGGCATCCTGGTGGCCCCATCAGCAATCGGCTTCATCGCCGAACACATCGGCTTCGGCCCGGTGTTCATCGCCCTTTCGGGGCTGCTGGTAGTGGTTTTCCTGATGGCCGGGCTCGCCCACCGCGCCGACTTCGACGCGGCGCTCGCACCTGCCGAATAGCTCGCAAAGGTCAGATGCGGCCCATCAGGATCAGGATCAGAACGACCAGCAGGATCACGCCGACGATCCCGGACGGACCGTAGCCCCAGCCGCGCGAATAAGGCCAGCTTGGCACCGCGCCGATGAGGATCAGGATCAGGATCAGGATCAGGATGGTGGTCAGTGTCATGACGAAGCCCTCGCGCCCGAACTGTTTCGGTGCACAACAATGCAAAAGGCCGCCCGGTTGTTCCCGGACGGCCCTTTTCATGAAGCGGAGCAGAAAGCCCGGCTAATCCGCGGTCTTCGGCAAAGCGAGCCCCGGTTCGGCGACGGACCCGGATTTCTCCTTCGCGGTTGCGCTTTTCTTCTCCCGCCGAAACAGCCGGCGCCACCAGCTGCGGTGTTGACCGGGTTCCACCTTGGCCCTCGTAAACACCATCAGCATAGACGGCGTCACGATCAGCGTCAGCACGGTGGCGAAGGACAGACCGAAGACGATGGCCGAGGACAGCGAAATCCACCACTGGGTCGACGGCGCGTTGATCGTCGTCTCGTGATGGAAGATTTCGAGCCCGAGGCCAAAGGCGATCGGCAGCACCCCCAGAATGGCCGACACCGCCGTCAGCACCACGGGGCGGGCGCGCTCGCGGCAGGTTTGCAGCACTGCCTCCGTCCTGTCCCACCCTTCCTCGCGCAGCCGGTCGTAGGTGTCGATCAGCACGATATTGTTGTTCACAACCACGCCGGCCAGCGCAATCACGCCGATGCCGGACATGACGATGCCGAATGTCTCGCCGGTGATCAAAAGACCTAGGAACACGCCGATCGTCGCCATCACCACGCAAGACAGCACCAGCCACACGCTGGTGAACTTGTTGAACTGCGCCAGAAGCACGATGAAGATCAGGAAGATCGCCGCGCCGAAAGCCTTCGACAGGAAGGCGGAAGCCTCCGCGCTGTCTTCGTTGGAGCCGGCGAGCTTCCAGCGGATGTTGGACCCCAACTCCATCTCGGAGATGGCCTTGGTGACCTCCTGCTGGACGGCGGCGACCTGCTTGTCGGCGGCGACGTTGGCCTGCACCACCACGGTGCGCGCGCCGTCGATGCGGTTCAGCGTGCCGACCCGCTGTTCGGCCTTGCGCACGACGAAGTTCGAAATCGGCACCGCGCCCTGGCTGGTCTGCACCCGCAATTCGTCGAGCGTCAACAGCGTGCGCTGGTCTTCCGGCAAGCGCAGTCGGATATCGACGGCGTCGTCCGCGCCGGCCGGCCTGTATTCGGACAGTTTCAGGCCGTTGGTCACCAGTTGCACCACGGTTCCGACGGAACTCGGGCTGATGCCGTATTGCGCCGCCTTGGCGCGATCGACGTTGAGCGCCCAGTCAACGCCGGGAGGCGGCAGGCCGTCGGAAACGTCGATGACGCCGGGAACCTTGGCGATACGGGCCGCAACCGCACGCGCCTTGTCGTTCAGGCCAGCCGGATCGACGGCCGACAGCCGTAGCTGGATCGCCTTGCCGGTCGGCGGCCCGGCCTCCGGCACGCGCACCTCGACGTCGATGCCGGGAATGCCGGCCATCACCTTGCGCAGATCGTCGAGAATCTGGTTGGCCGACTTGCGTTCGCGCCAGTCGACGAATTCGTACTGGATGACACCGACCACGTCTTCGGGAATGTCGGCGCCGCCGCCTTGCGTCTTGCCGACGCGCGTATAGACGGATTTTACGCCGGGCCATCCGAGCAGCCGGTTTTCGGCTTCCCTGGTCGCAGCGTCCATTTCGGCCAGCGAAAGATTGCCGCGCGCATGAACGTAGAGCAGGCCGTAATCCGGCTCGACGCTGGGGAAGAATTCGACGCCCGCGCCGAATTTGGAATAGGAAAACTGGATACCGACGAGCAGCACCACGGTCAGCACCAGCACGGTTTTCGGGAAATGCACAGCCTTCTTGACCACCGCCATGTACCACCCGTCACGGTGCTCGCCTTCGTGGTGCTTGGGCGCCTTGGCGAACATCGCACCCAGCGTCGGCGCGAACACCAGCGCGTAGAGCATGGAAGCAGCGAGCGTCACGATCAGCGTGATCGGCAAATATTTCATGAAGTCGCCGATGATGCCCGGCCAGAAAAGCAGCGGCGAGAACGCCGCGATACGCGTCATCGTCGCGGCGATCACCGGGCCGGCCATGCGCTTGGCGGCCAGCGCGAAGGCTTCCTCCTTCGGCATGCCCTCGCTCATGCGTCGCTCGGCGAATTCGGTGACGATGATGGCGTCGTCGACCAGCATGCCGACCGCCAGGATCAGGCTGAACAGCACGATCATGTTGATCGTGTAGCCCATCAGCGCAAGCAGCAGGATGCCGATCAGGAAGGACGAGGGGATCGCGAGCCCGATCAAAAGCGAGGCGCGCCCCGACAAGGCATAAAGGATGACGATGAACACCAGGATCACCGCGATCATCACATGGTTCTGGAGATCGCCCAGCAACTGGTTGACGAACACGGACTTGTCCTGCGTATAGGTTACCTCCATACCCTGCGGCATGGTCTTGACGAAGCTGTCGGCCACCGTCTTCACCTGCGCGATCGTGTCGATCAGGTTGGACCCGATGCGCTTCTTGACCTCGATGGCGATGGCCGGCTTGCCGTCGAGCCGCGTCGTCGTTTCGGCATCCTTGAAGGTCGAGCGGACGGTAGCAATATCCTTCGCCTGCACCACGGCGTTGGGGCCGGTGACAATCGGCAAGTTGGCGACGTCCTCCGGCGTTTCGATCAGCGACGGCACCTTGACCGCGTATTTGCCTTCCGACCCTTCGAGATTGCCTGCGGCGACGAGATTGTTGGAGGCGGCGACCCCCTGGATCATCTGGTCGAGCTGTAGCCCATAGGACGAAAGCTTCACCGGATCGATGACGACTTCGACCAGATCGTCGCGGGCGCCCTGCAGCGAGCCCTCCAGCACGCCGGGCACTTCCTCGATGCGGTCGCGCAACTGCCGCGCCGCCGCCGTCAGCGCGCGTTCCGGCACATGCCCGGACAGCGTCACCACGAGCACCGGGAATTCGGAAATGTTGACCTCGTTGACGGTCGGCTCCTCGGCCGCCTGCGGCAGATCCGCCTTGGCGTCCTGCACCTTGGAGCGCGTGTCCTGCAACGCCGTCGCCAGGTCGACCGACGGCTCGAACTCCACCAGCACGTAGCCGCCGCCCTGGAAGGCGGCGGAACGCATTTCCTTGAGGCCCTTGAGGTTCTTCAGCTTGGTTTCCATCGGCCGCAGCAGCAGCCGTTCGGAATCCTCCGGCGAGATGCCCTGATAGATCAGGCTGACATACATCATCGGGATCGGCACGTCCGGCTCGGCTTCCTTCGGCACGGACTGATAGGCTACCGCCCCCGCCAGGACGAGGAACAGCAGAACGGAAATAGTGAGCCGCGCATTGCGGATGGCAAGCTTGACGATATCCATCGCTACTGGATTCCGGTGCCGGTTTCACCCGCCAGCTTCTGGATGGTCTCCGCGTCGGCCTCGACCGGCTCGACGACGTCGCCTTCCGCCACCAGTTCCTGCCCGGCGACGATGACCCGGGCATCCGCCGGGATGCCGGCCAGAACCAGGCCTTTCGGCGTGTCGTCGATCAGGTCGATCGGAAAGAACACCACCTTGTTGTTCTGGTCGACCGCGCGAATGCCGAGATCGCCCTCGCCGCTCAGCGTCACCACCGAGCGCGGCAGCATGACGGCATCGGTAGGAGCCGCCCGCAGCGTTATTTCCGCCGTCATGCCGGCGGGAATGGCGCCTTCGGCATTCGGTATCGCGATCTCGACGCGGAACGTGCGGGTCGCCGCCGAAGCATCACGGCTGATGTAGCGCAGCTTGCCGGTGACCGTCTCTCCGTTGACCAGCCTTATGTCGGCCTCGTCGCCGTTCCTGATGAAACGCAGGTCGCGTTCGCTGATTTCGCCCCTGGCGACGATCGGATCGAGCGCAAGAATGGTGGCCACCTCGCCGCCCTGCATGACCGCGCTACCAAGTTCGACCGGCACCCGGTCGACGATGCCGTCGAACGGTGCCTTGACCTCGTTGCGGTCGAGTTCGGCCTGCGCGGTACGCAGCGCCGACTGCGCCGAAGTCAGGTTGGAGCGCGCCGTATCGAGTTGCAGCTTGGGTAAATTGCCGGACTTGGCCAGCCGCTCGGCCGCATCCAGTTCGGCCTGGCGCTGCACAAGCAACTGTTTGGCGTTGTCGACCCCGGAAACCTTTTCCTCGGCGTCGAGCATCAGGATCAGGTCGCCCGCCTTGACGCGCTGCCCCTGCCTGACCGGCAGCCTGGCGATGACCCCGCCGACCCGCGTGGCCAGAACGGCGCGCTTGTCGGCTTCCGTCAGCCCCGAGATGCGGATAGCGCGCGCATGCATGCTGCGCGGCGGCGTCACCACCGCAACCGTGCGGGCTGACGCCTTGAGCTGCTCCTTGTCGGCAACCTTCGGCTTTTCGGTGTCGGAAGCGCTCCCGACCGAGGAAAACTCGCCGGTCGCCACCCAGGCGGCGAATCCGATGAGCACAATGAGGGCGGCAAGCTTGTGAAACCTGAATTTCGGCATTGTCGTCTTTCCGGTGCAGGGCTTTGGCCGGCCGCGCTCTTGTTCGGCGCGAGCCTCATATGGGTACGCGCACGCTCCGTTCAAATCGCCGTGATCGGCGGAGGGCGCCTTCTACAGGAAAGTTGCGGCGTAAAATAGTCAGAAAAGTTGATGAGACGGCTGTGACGGCACATGCGACGCGGCAGGACGAACGCACGCCGCCAACGTTTTCTCCAACCATTTCAAGGCGGTTTGGCGGAGGGCGCGAACACGTTAGGGGGCGGTGATCGTGGCAGCAGACGTCAGTATGAAGAGATACCGCGTTTCGAAGCCGGACAACCGGCAACCTTCCTCCCTTTCAGGAACAGAATAATCTTGACCTTCTAACTCATATATTTATAGGTGCGTGCCGCAGACATTACCCTGTTGGAGAACCCCATGAAGTTCGTTCTTTCCGCCATGACCGGTGCAGTCGCCGTAATCGGCCTCGCCATTGCCCCGGCCTTCGCGCAAGACGGCGGCATCGTCGTCTATAATGCCCAGCATGAAAGCCTGGCCAAGGAATGGGCCGAGGGCTTCACCAAGGAAACCGGCATACCGGTCACGCTGCGCAATGGCGGCGACAGCGAATTCTCCAACCAGATCGTCGCCGAAGGCGCATCCTCGCCGGCCGACGTGTTCCTGACCGAAAACTCGCCGGCCATGGTGCTGGTCGAAAACGCCGGCCTGTTCGCTCCGCTCGACGCCGACACGCTGGCCGAGGTGCCGGAGAACTTCCGCCCGGCCAGCGGCGCATGGATCGGCATTGCCGCGCGCAGCACCGTGTTCGCCTACAACAAGGACAAGCTCAAGCAAGACCAGTTGCCCAAGTCGCTGCTCGATCTTGCCGATCCGAGCTGGAAAGGCCGCTGGGCCGCCTCGCCTTCGGGCGCCGATTTCCAGGCCATCGTCAGCGCCCTGCTCGAACTCAAGGGCGAGGAAGCCACCACAAACTGGCTGAAGGCGATGAAGGAAAACTTCACCGCCTACAAGGGCAACGGCACGGTGATGAAGGCCGTCAATGCCGGCGAGATCGACGGCGGCGTCATCTACCACTATTACTGGTTCGGCGATCAGGCCAAGACCGGCGAGAACAGCAAGAACGTCGCGCTGCACTATTTCAAGAACGAGGACCCGGGCGCGTTCGTCTCGATCTCGGGCGGCGGCGTGCTGGCTTCGAGCAAGCATCCCAAGGAAGCACAGGCCTTCGTCAAGTGGATTGCCGGCAAGGGCGGTCAGGACATCCTGAAGAACGGCACTTCCTATGAATATGCCGTCGGCAACGGAGCGGAGTCCAATCCGAAGCTGGTGCCGCTGGCCGATCTTCAGGCCCCCAAGGTCGAGCCGTCGCAACTGAACTCGAAGAAGGTAACCGATCTGATGACCGCCGCCGGCTTGCTTTAGCCGCAACACGTCCTAAAAGGACGAACCGACTGCGCTCCCGCGGATATTCTTCGCGGGAGCATTCGTATTCAAAATGGCATCTGCCGATGACAGCAAGCCGGCCCTTCGGCCTTCCGAGCATACCAAGCACGGTGCATCCAGCTTGATGCAGCCCGCGCTCCCCTATGCGGATGCCGCAGCACCAGCCAGCGCGGCACGCGCTCGCCTGCTCCGCAGGCTGCCGTTGTCATGGATCACGCTCGCCGCCATCGGCGTTTCGCTGTTCGCCTTGCTCCCGCTCGGCTTCGTCATCGTCGTCGCCATCCAGAGCGGGTGGGAAACCGTCTCCACGCTGGTATTCCGCCCACGGGTCGGTGAGCTTCTCGCCAACACCGTCCTGCTGATGATCCTTGCCGTGCCCATCTGCATCGCGCTCTCGGTGGCGCTGGCATGGCTGACCGAGCGCAGCGACCTGCCAGGTGCGCGGTGGTGGGCCTGGCTGTCGGTTGCGCCGCTGGCGGTGCCGGCCTTCGTCCATTCCTATGCCTGGATCACGCTGGTGCCGGGGCTGCACGGGCTTGGAGCCGGCGTGCTGGTGTCGGTAATCGCCTATTTCCCGTTTCTGTATCTGCCGGTTTCGGCGTCGCTGCGCCGCCTCGATCCGGCGCTGGAGGATGCCGCCGCCTCGCTCGGCCATGCACCATGGCGGGTTTTCCTGCGCGTCGTGCTGCCGCAGTTGCGGCTGGCCATCTGCGGCGGCTCGCTGCTGGTCGGCCTGCACCTGCTGGCCGAATACGGGCTGTTCGTCTTCATCCGCTTCGACACTTTCACCACGGCGATCGTCGACCAGTTCCAGTCGACCTTCAACGGGCCGGCGGCCAACATGCTGGCCGGCGTGCTGGTGACCTGCTGCCTCGTGCTTCTGGCAATCGAGGTGCTGGTGCGCGGCGAAGAACGCTACGCCCGTGTCGGTTCAGGCGCGGCGCGCCAGCTGCCGCCGGTGAAACTCGGCCGCGCCACCCTTCCCTGCCTGCTCTTGATGGGCTTCACCACGCTTCTGTCACTTGGCGTTCCGTTCACCACCATCGGGCGCTGGCTCTATGCCGGCGGCGCGCAGGTGTGGCGGCTGGACGAGATCGGCCTGGCGCTTGGCCAGACCCTGTTCCTGGCGGTAGCCGGCGGCATGCTGGCGACGATCGCGGCCATTCCGATGGCATGGCTGTCGATCCGCGCGCCGGGTCCGTTGCAGCGCGTGCTCGAAGGTTGCAACTATATCGTTGGCTCGCTTCCGGGCGTCGTCATCGCGCTGGCGCTGGTAACCGTCACCGTGCGCGTGGCGCTGCCGCTCTACCAGACGGTTTTCACCATCGTCGTCGCCTATGCGCTGATGTTTTTGCCGCGCGCGCTGATTTCGCTGCGCGCCTCGATCGCGCAGGCGCCGATAGAACTGGAGCGCGCGGCCGGTAGTCTGGGGCGGCGCCCGCTCAACGCGCTGTGGGTAACGACGATCCGCCTTTCGGCGCCGGGGGCGGCTGCCGGCATGGCGCTGGTCGCGCTCGGCATCATGAACGAACTGACGGCGACCCAGATGCTTGCCCCCAACGGCACCCGCACGCTGGCGCTGGCGTTCTGGGCCTATAGCGGCGAAATCGATTATGCAGCGGCCGCGCCCTACGCGCTGATCATGGTGGCGGCGTCAATGCCGCTGACGTGGCTGCTCTACGTCCAATCGAAGCGGATGGCCGGACGATGAGCTTTCTCGAATTCCATTCCATCCACAAGCACTACGGCCCGGTTGCCGCCCTTGCCGGCGTCGACCTCGGTGTCGGGGCAGCCAGTCGTACGGCGATCGTCGGCCCATCCGGCTGCGGCAAGACGACGTTGCTGCGGCTGATCGCCGGCTTCGAAGCGCCGGACGAAGGCCGCATCGTCCTCGACGGCCAGGTTCTGGCCGAAGGCGGCAGCGCCACGCCGGCGCATCTGCGCGGCATCGGCCTGGTGGCGCAGGACGGCGCACTGTTCCCGCACCTGACCATCGCCGACAATATCGGCTTCGGCATCGGCCGGCACGAGGCCGGACGCGACGCCCGCATCACCGAACTCGCCTATATCGTCGGCCTGGACAAGGCGATCCTGAAGCGCCGGCCGCATGAGCTTTCCGGCGGCCAGCAGCAGCGCGTGGCGCTGGCACGGGCGATGGCGTGCAAACCCCGGCTCATGCTCCTCGACGAGCCGTTTTCGGCACTCGACACCGGCCTCAGGGTCTCCATGCGAAAAGCGGTCGCCGAGTTGCTCGAGGCCGCCGGGATTGCGACCATCCTGGTCACCCACGACCAGGCCGAAGCGCTGTCTTTCGCCGATCAGGTGGCGGTGATGCGCGACGGCAAGTTTTCGCAGGTCGGCACACCGCGCGAACTATACCTGAAACCCAAGGACAGAATGGTGGCGGAATTCCTGGGCGACGCCATCATCCTGCCGGCAAGCATCCGGGGCGGCTTCGCGCAATGCACGCTCGGCCGCGTCGCCGTGGACAGCAAGGATGCCCGCGACAATGCCCGCATCATGCTGCGGCCTGAACAACTGCTTTTGAAACGGACGTCCCGGGAAGGCATGTCGGGCACGCCGGACATGCTGTTTGGAGAAGTGACGGACCTCGAATTCGGCGGGCCTACCTGTACCGTCGCGGTGCGCCTGATGAACAGTCCGGAACCCCCGGACGCGGCAGCCATCGGCAACACGCCGCTTATGCTGCGCAAGCCCGGCATGGACGCCCCGGCGGTAGGTGAGATCGTGCGCATCAGCGTCAATGGAAAGGCGCATGTATTCGCCTGAAACGGCCGCTTGAGCGCCGGTTCCTGTAGACGGCGGCTGGCCCGAAAGCAGTTCCCGCTTGCGCGGCGCTGCGCCCTCTGATTCCTTGGCGCGAAACTGTACCGCCCCGATTCGCCTGTTTTTCGAGCATCGGACCGGAAAGTGGAACCCGGTTTTCGGGAATATCCGATGCTCGAACAAAGAGATAAATCGCCATTTTGCATCCGTTAGGGTGCACGGCGATCCAGCCGGGGAGAAACCCATCGCTGGCTTCGTGCCGGCTTCTTCTTGAGGATTTCCAGTCATGAACACCAAGCCCAGGCCGGAAATTGCCGAAATGAGACCGAAGATATCCGTGGTCGGCGTAGGCGGCGGCGGCGGCAATGCCGTCAACAACATGATTTCCAAAAGCCTTGAAGGGGCCGAATTCATCGTCGCCAATACCGACGCGCAGGCCCTCTCCATGTCCAAGGCGACGCGGCTCATTCAATTGGGCGTGCATGTCACCGAAGGCCTCGGCGCGGGCTCGCTGCCCGAAGTCGGCGAGGCGGCCGCCGTAGAATCCATCGACGAGATCATGGACCACCTCTCGGGCACGCATATGTGCTTCGTGACGGCGGGCATGGGGGGCGGCACCGGAACGGGCGCGGCGCCAGTGATCGCGAAAGCCGCACGCGATGCGGGGATCCTGACGGTGGGGGTCGTCACAAAGCCCTTCGCCTTCGAGGGCAAGAGGCGGATGCAGGCAGCCGAGCAAGGCATCGAAAAGCTGCGCGCCTGCGTCGATACCGTGATCGTCATCCCCAACCAGAACCTGTTTCGCGTGGCGGACGCCAAGACGACCTTCGCCGATGCCTTCGCCATGGCCGATCATGTTCTCTATTCGGGCGTCGGCTGCATTACCGACCTGATCGTCAAGGAAGGGCTCATCAATCTCGACTTCGCCGATGTGAAATCGGTGATGCGCGACATGGGCCGCGCGATGATGGGCACCGGCGAGGCGACCGGGGACGGGCGCGCCAAACAGGCTGCCGAAGCGGCGATCGCCAATCCGCTGCTCGACGAAGCTTCGATGATCGGCGCCAAGGGCGTCCTCGTCTCGATTTCGGGCGGTATGGACATGACGCTGTTCGAGGTCGACGAGGCGGCGACCCGCATTCGCGAGGAGGTCGACGCCGATGCCGACATCATTGTCGGCGCCATCTTCGACAAAGCGCTGCAGGGGAAATTCCGGGTTTCCGTCGTAGCGACAGGCTTGCGACAGGAGCCGTTGGTGGCTCTGCAGGCGCAGCCGGCCTTCATCAATCGGGCCTGAAAGCCCTGCTTCAAAAACAACGATGGACTTGAACCACAGGGCTACTATGTTTACCAAGGTGAAATAACGGCTTGGTGAACGGCAGGGCGGCGCAGTGGGAAAATTCAAGAAGATCGCGGCAGACGAACAGGAGGCGGCCGTTCCGCTTCCGGAAGGCAAGAAGACCGGCGCGGGTAGCGCCATCCGCCCCAAGCCGCTGACCCAGGACCCCCACGCCATCCGCGACACCAGAGAGAACGTTCTGGAAGTCGCCATCGGCCACGAGGTCCGGGCCTTCCGCAAGAAACTCGGCATCACGGTCGCCGATCTTGCCGCCGCCACCAATATTTCGCTCGGCATGCTGTCGAAGATCGAGAACGGCAATACCTCGCCGTCGCTGACCACGCTGCAATCCCTGTCGCGGGCGCTTGGTGTTCCGGTCACCGCCTTCATGCGCCGGTTCGAGGAAGACCGCAACGCCGTGTTCGTGAAGGCTGGTGAAGGCGTGGACGTGGAACGCCGGGGCACACGGGCCGGCCACCAGTACACGCTTCTAGGCCACATCGGCTCCAACACCGCTGGCGTCGTCGTCGAGCCCTATCTCATTACGCTTACCGAAGATTCCGACGTGTTCCCGACATTCCAGCACGACGGCATGGAATTTCTCTACATGCTCGAAGGCGAGGTCGTTTACCGCCATGGCAACAACCTTTACCGGATGATGCCGGGCGACAGCCTGTTCTTCGACGCAGACGCGCCGCATGGCCCGCATGAACTGACCAAGCTGCCCATGAAGTACCTGTCGATTATCTCTTACCGCCAAGGTGGCGGCCGGGAAGGCTGACCACAGCGCGATCTTTCAACCGGATTCGACTTTTCGGGCCGAAGCTTCAATCCGGCCCGAATCCCGAAGAAGTGGGCGCGCCGTCGTCATATTTGGACAGCCACTCGACCACGGTCGGCCGGTAGCGCGTCAGCCCCTTGTATTCGGCCAGTTCCTTCGGCACGTCGCGCAGCACCCGATGGAAACGGCGTGCCCATTTCGGCGACGTCACCAGTTCGTCCATCTTGATCAGGTAGCAGCGGATCGGGAACAAAAGGCCGTTGGAGCGCGGCAAACGGAAGAACATCTGCACCTCAACGCGCAGATGCACCTTCTGGCCGACATTCTCCGGCGTCACCGTCATCCGGTCCGAACCCCATTTGTGATAGTTCTCGGGGCTGGTGTCGAGGCGCGGATTGATGGTCATCGTCCAGTTCAGCCGGCGCGCCGGCTGGCCCTGCTGCATGGCCGTCAGGAATTTCAGGGCGCGCGTGAACACCCCCATCTCATGGGCCAGCGGCACCGGCGCATGCCATTCGAAGAAATTCATGCCGATGTCGAAATCCAGCGACCAGTCGGCTTGGGTAGTCACCATGCCGGCATCCATCCACAGATTGCCCTCGCGCTGGTCGAGTACGGCGAAATCGCCCTGGCTCTGCCGCGTGATGTATTCCATCGGCCCGTAAGGCAGGGTCGAGGTGTCGCCGAAGATGAAGTGCTGGTCGATGCCGAGCGGCCGGTTGATCCAGTGCCAGCGATCGCCGTCCCGCGTCAGCGTGAAATATTCGGGATAGTCTCGTGCCTTCTCCGTCATCAGAAGTTCGAGCGTGTCCCAGCCGGCGAGCGTCATGTGCGGAAGCGACTGGCAGCGCAGCGGGTCTTCGGCAAGCACCAGCGCGCGGTCGTGCATTTCCGAGACATAATGCTCGTCGACGTCGAAAAGATGCTCGAAGACGGTGTCGTTGCTGCCCCTTACATGCGGTTCGATATTGACCGAATACATGTAGCCGTCTTCGTGGAACGGAAACGGAAAGCGCCGAACCTGCTCGGGGCTGTTCCTGAACGAGAAATCGTCCCGAAACGTTTCCTGCCTGAAGTTGATCGTCATGGTTTCCTCCCGATCCACCAGAACGCCGCGCACCCCATGAGATAGCGGGCGCTACGGAATTTCAATCGGTCCGCCCCACCGGGCAGGCCGGCATCGACATCGGCCTAGCGCTCCAGGACGAGCGATTTGCCTTCGAACCGCGACACGCACGGCATGATCTTCCTGCCGCAGCGGTGTTCTTCCTCCGACAGGAAATGATCGTTGTGGACGAACTTTCCGTCATAGGAGATGACGTTGGTCTCGCATTGGCCGCAAACGCCGCCGCGGCAGAGATACGGCGCATCGACGCCAGCCGCCTCGATCGCTTCGAGCAGGCTCTGCTGCTCGCCGACATGGATCTGCTTGCCGCTAACCGCAAGCGTGACGTCGAAGGGCACGCCGTTCTGCGGCGCGGTGAAATGCTCCGAATGGACGGCTTCGTCTGGCCAACCCAGCGCTTTGGCCGTCGCCAGTACGGCATCAATCAACCGCGCCGGACCGCACACATAAAGATGCGTGCCTACCGGCTGGGTGGAAAGCAGGCGCTCGATATTCAGTCGGTTGTTTTCCTCGCTGTGGTAAAGGGTTACCCGATTGCCGTGGCGCGAACGCAGCACATCGGCATAGGCGCCATGGGTCAGCGCGCGGCTGCAGTAATGCAGGTCGAAATTGCCGCCCTCCGAGGCAAGTTGGGCAATCTGGGCCATGAAAGGCGTAATGCCGATGCCGCCAGCGATCATCAGGTGCTTTTTTGCCCTGAGATCGAGCGAGAACAGATTGACCGGGTTGCTGATCACCATGCGCTGGCCGGGCTTGACCTGGTTGTGCATGAACAGCGAGCCGCCGCGTCCCTGATCGTCGCGCCTGACGCTGATCGTGTAGTCGGTGGTGTCGAGCGGCGAGCTCATCAGCGAATAGGGATTGAGCCTGGTTTGGCCATCCTCGCGCATTTCGACGACGACATGCGCCCCGCCGGAAAACGTCGGCAAAAGCCCGCCGTCGTTGCGCCGGAAATGAAACCGCTTGACCAGGTCGGTCACGGGAACGACATCGGTGACCGTAACGTCGATCTTGTTCGTGCCGGCACTCATTTGAAAACCTCCTCCTTCGGGGGGTTCTCGCTCGAGTCCTCGGCGTTGATGCAAACTCCCTGGAAAGCGGCGAAGCGCCGCGAATAGTGGTCGCGCACCAGAAGCAGCAGGCCGCAATGCGAGCAGGTGGCAGGCTGCGTGGTAACGTTCTCGGTAATGCCTTTGCAGTGCACGCACTGCACCCGCCGCGCCAGTGAGCCACGGTGCTCGGTCTGGATCGACAGGTGATCGATCCCGGCTTCCGATGCCGCGAGCATCGCCTGGCCGATCAGCCCTTCGGTGCCCGACAGATAAAGCCGGATTCCCATATGCGCGTTGGCCAGTACCTGCTTCAGGCGCGGCAATGCGCTGGCGAAGGACGGGCTTTGATGGAACTGCGCCGGCTTCAAGCCAGCAAGGGCATCGACATGGCGCGAACCGGTATTTCCGGGAATGAAGATGACATGCGCGTTGTCGAAAAAGCCAGCGGGCGCATCTTTTGCCATGTCGAGGATCGCCACCGCTCCCTCGGCATCGGCCACGAACAAATGATGCGTGCCGGGTTGCGGCGAAAGCGTCCCATAGATAGGCCGGCTTATGATCGGCGTAGCGGGCATTCCCACGTTAGCCCTTCGCGGTGCGTTTCAACTTCTTCGGGTCATCGAACGGCAGGGTGTGGGCCGAAGCCTTGATCTTGCCGCTGGCGTTATGGATTTCGAGCGGCGTGCCTTGCACGGCGCAGTCGGCATCCAGACGGGCGATGCCCATGGATTTCTCGGCAAGCGGCGAATACATCGCGCAGGTGACCACGCCCACCTTCTTGCCGTTGCGGAACACTTCGGCGCCTTCGTCGGCCGGCTCCTTGCCGTCCAGCAGCACGCCGAAAATCTTGAAGCGTTCCTTGCCTTTCAGGCGGTAATGCTCCTCGGCGCCGCGAAAGCCGGTCTTGCCGGGACTAACGGTGAAGTCGAGGCCGAGTTCCCACAAAGTATCGCCGGGGCCTTCATTGGCAAAGGGATATTTCTGAGAATTGTCGTAAGGATAAAACAGCAGGTAGCTTTCCACCCGCAGCATGTCGAGCGTGGTGAAGCGGCACGGGATGATCCCCATTCCCTTGCCTTCTTTGACGATCGTGTCCCAGATCGTCCCCGCATCCTGCCCCCGGCAGAAAATCTCGTAGCCGCGCTCGCCGGTATAGCCGGTGCGCGAAATCATGACGGGAAAGCCGAAAAGCTGCGTCTGCATATGGCTGAAATAGTTGAGGTCGCGGATGCCGGGCACATGCTTGGCGAGATAATCGACGGCCAGCGGTCCCTGCAGGGAAAGGTCGTGAAGATTGTCGTCGAAGCGGATCGACACGTCGCGCCCGACCGCGGCGCGTTGCAATTCCTCATGGCCGGTGCCGGAACCGTGCACCACCATCCAGCTGTTGGGCGCGAGGCGGTAGATGATGCAGTCGTCGGTGAACTTGCCGGCTTCGTTCAGCATGCAGGCATAGACCGAGCGGCCGGGCATGATCTTCTCGACATTGCGCGTGGTCGCCAGATCGATCAGGTGCGCGGCATGCGGCCCGGTGACGTGCACCTTCTTCAGGCCCGAAACGTCCATCAGGCCGGCCTTGGTGCGGATCGCGACATATTCCTCGTCGGCGTCCTTGTCGTAGGACCAGGCTGTGCCCATGCCGCTCCAGTCTTCCAGCTTGGACCCGAGGGCGCGATGGCGATCGGCCAATGTCGAAAACCGCCAGGATGCCGTCATGATGCTCACTCCCACCTTTTTCTTGGTCTTTGTCGGTCCGCCTCCCGGAGCCGCAAAGGGTGTCGCCATACTGCCTCAAAAATCCTCGCGCGCAATACTGGTATGCAAAAAATTTCATTGGCAGGTAAATCGTCCAAACGCCCGCAGCCCCTCTGCCCCGACCTTGCGACGCCATTCAGGGCGGCAGAACCAAACCCACCGTTTTGTTTTCTAACATGAAAAAAAAATTCACAACAGTTGAAGTGATTTTGTAAAACTGCTAGCACTGAAGCCGGCAATTGAAGGAGTTGGAAGCCGATGTGTGGCATTGTTGGATTGTTCCTGAAAGACAAGGCGCTGGAGCCCCAACTGGGCGCCATGCTTTCGGAGATGCTTGTTTCATTGACCGATCGCGGTCCGGACAGCGCCGGCATCGCCATCTACAGTCCCGGCCAGAAGGATCACGGCAGGATCACCGTCCAGTCGCCGTCGCCGGCACAGGATTTCGCCGGGCTGGACAGCGAGCTTGGCAAGAAGATCGGCTCGCCGGTCAAGATGGCGATCAAGTCGACCCATGCGGTTTTCGACGTGCCGCGCGAAAAGCTGGCGGCCGCACGCGATGCGATCGTCGAACTGCGACCCAACGCCCGCGTCATGGGCATGGGCGAGGCCATCGAGATCTTCAAGGAGGTCGGCCTGCCGGCGGACGTGGCGAAGCGCTTCGAAGTTTCGAAGATGACCGGCACCCACGGCATCGGCCATACCCGCATGGCGACGGAATCGGCGGTGACGACGATGGGCGCGCACCCGTTCTCGACCGGGCCTGACCAGTGCCTCGTCCACAACGGCTCGCTTTCCAACCACAACAATGTGCGCCGCGAACTGAAGCGCGAGGGCATAAAGTTCGAAACCGAAAACGATACCGAGGTGGCGGCCGCCTATCTTTCTTCCAGGCTCGCCAAGGGCCAGGATTTGGGCGATGCGCTGGAATCGAGCCTGGCCGACCTCGACGGCTTCTTCACCTTCGTCGTCGGCACCAAGAACGGTTTCGGCGTGGTGCGCGATCCCATCGCCTGCAAGCCTGCCGTTCTGGCCGAAACGGACCAGTATGTGGCCTTCGGCACGGAATATCGCGCGCTGGCGAAGCTTCCCGGCATCGAAGACGCCAAGGTCTGGGAGCCTGAACCCTCCACCGTCTATTTTTGGGAGCACTGAAACCGTGAAACACGATGTCATCGACGTGGCGGAAAGGACCTCGGGCATGCGGGTCTTCGATCTTGCGAAGGCGCCGTTGCGCGAACTCAACCAGGCGCTACACGCCGTCAGGGACGGATCGAACGAGACCGCCTGGGAAGTCTTGAACCCCAAGGGCAGCCACGCCGTGGCGGCCGGCGTCGATGCGCCCATCAGCGTCGATGTCAAAGGCAATGTCGGCTACTATTGCGGCGGCATGAACAGCGAGGCGACCATCACCGTACATGGTTCGGCCGGTCCGGGCGTCGGTGAAAACATGATGTCGGGCGCCATCGTCATCAAGGGCGATGCCAGCCAGTACGCCGGTGCTACCGGCCGGGGTGGCTTGCTGGTGATCGAAGGCAATGCCTCGTCGCGCTGCGGCATTTCGATGAAGGGTATCGATATCGTCGTTCATGGCAATATCGGCCATATGTCGGCCTTCATGGCGCAATCGGGCAATCTCGTCGTCGTCGGCGATGCGGGCGACGCGCTCGGCGATTCGATCTACGAGGCTCGCCTGTTCGTGCGCGGCAGCGTCAACAGTCTCGGTGCCGACTGCATCAAGAAGGAAATGCGGCCGGAGCATATCGCACTTCTGAAGGACCTGCTCGACCGCGCCGGCGTCAAGGACGTCAAGCCGGAGGAGTTCACCCGCTACGGTTCGGCCCGCACGCTCTATAATTTCAATATCGACAACGCCGACGCGTATTGAGGCCAGAACAGCATGACCTACCAGAACCCCCCGACCACACCGCGCCGGTCCGCAACCTTCGACGAATACACGCTTTCCGAAATCCGCCGCGCCGCGGCTACCGGCATCTATGATATTCGCGGCGCCGGTGCCAAGCGTAAGGTCCCGCATTTCGACGACCTGCTATTCCTGGGCGCCTCGATCTCGCGCTACCCGCTCGAAGGCTATCGCGAAAAATGCGATACCAGCGTCGTGCTTGGTGCCCGCCACGCCAAGAAGCCTATCGAACTGAAAATCCCGATCACCATCGCCGGCATGAGCTTCGGTTCTCTGTCCGGCCCCGCCAAGGAAGCGCTTGGACGCGGCGCCACCCTTTCCGGAACGTCGACGACGACCGGCGACGGCGGCATGACGGAAGAAGAGCGCGGCCATTCGCAAACGCTGGTCTACCAATACCTGCCCTCCCGCTATGGCATGAACCCGCACGACCTGCGCCGGGCCGACGCCATCGAAGTCGTGGTCGGACAGGGTGCCAAGCCCGGCGGCGGCGGCATGCTGCTCGGCCAGAAGATTTCCGACCGCGTCGCCGAGATGCGCACCTTGCCGAAGGGTATCGACCAGCGCTCGGCCTCGCGCCATCCCGACTGGACCGGCCCGGACGACCTCGAGATCAAGATCCTGGAAATCCGCGAGATCACGGACTGGGAAAAGCCGATCTACGTGAAGATCGGCGGCGCGCGCCCCTATTATGACACAGCCCTTGCGGTGAAAGCCGGCGCCGACGTCGTAGTGCTCGACGGCATGCAGGGCGGCACCGCCGCGACCCAGGAAGTGTTCATCGAAAACGTCGGCCAGCCGACGCTCGCCTGCATCCGGCCAGCCGTTCAGGCGCTGCAGGACCTCGGCATGCATCGCAAGGTGCAGCTCATCGTCTCAGGCGGCATCAGGAACGGCGCCGACGTTGCCAAGGCGCTGGCACTGGGCGCCGACGCGGTGTCGATCGGAACGGCCGCCCTGGTCGCGCTCGGCGACAACGATCCCCGCTGGGAGGCCGAATACCAGAAGCTGGGCACGCATGCCGGAGCCTATGACGACTGGCATGAGGGAAAGGACCCCGCAGGCATCACGACACAGGACCCGGAATTGATGAAACGTGTCGATCCGGTTGCGGCAGGACGGAGGCTGGCGAATTATCTGAAAGTGATGACGCTGGAAGCACAAACGATCGCGCGCGCCTGCGGCAAAAGTCATCTGCACAATCTGGAGCCGGAGGACCTCTGTGCACTGACCATAGAAGCATCCGCCATGGCCGGCGTACCGCTGGCGGGAACGAACTGGATACCGGGCAGGGGTACCTTTTAAAGCGTTCGAATTGGGAGGAACAATTCTTGGGAACTGAATTCAATACCAAACCGGAATCGAAGGTGCAGAACGATCTGGCCGCCTATGCCAAGGCGCGCGACATCAAGTTCTTCATGATCACCTATACCGATGTGATGGGCTATCAACGAGCCAAGCTCGTGCCTGCGCGCGCCATCACCGACATGCAAAAGGACGGAGCCGGCTTTGCCGGTTTCGCCGGCGGCATGGACATGACGCCCGCCAACTCCGACATGCTGGCGGTACCGGACCCCGATTCAGTGATCCGGCTGCCGTGGAAGCCGGAAGTCGCCTGGCTGGCATCGGACTGCGTGATGGATGGCAAGAAGGTCGACCAGGCGCCCCGCAACACGCTAAAGCGGCTGATCGCCGAGGCCGCGGCTCAAGGAATCCGCGTCAAGACCGGCGTCGAGCCGGAATTTTTCCTGACTTCCCCGGACGGCTCGCTGATCGCCGACGAGCACGACCGCATGGCCAAGCCCTGCTACGACCAGCAGGCGCTGATGCGCCGCTTCGATATCATCGCCGAAGCCAGCGACGCCATGAACGAACTGGGTTGGGAGCCCTATCAGAACGACCACGAGGACGCCAACGGCCAGTTCGAGATGAACTGGCGCTACGACGACGTTCTGGTGACGGCCGATCGCTACTCGTTCTTCAAGTTCATGATCAAGACGATCGCCGAGAAGCACGGTGTGCGTGCTACCTTCATGCCGAAGCCGTTCCCCGGCCTGACCGGAAACGGCTGCCATGCGCACATCTCGGCGTGGGACTTGGCCGGCAAGAAGAACGTGTTCGCCGACGATGCGTCGGCAAACGGACTTTCCGAGCAGGGCCTGCATTTCCTCGGCGGCATCATGAAATACGCCCCGGCGATGACGGCGATCATCTGCCCGACCGTCAATTCCTACAAGCGCATCAACGCCCCGCGCACCACCTCCGGTGCGACCTGGGCGCCGAACGCGGTGACCTGGACCGGCAACAACCGCAGCCACATGGTGCGCGTCCCCGGCCCCGGACGGTTCGAACTGCGCCTGCCCGACGGCGCGGCGAACCCGTATCTCATGCAGGCCGTCATTCTCGCGGCCGGCCTCGCCGGGCTTCGCGACAAGCTCGATCCGGGAGCACGCAGCGACATCAACATGTATGAGGACGGCCACACCATCAAGGATGCGCCACGGCTTCCGCTGAACCTTCTGGACGCCCTGCGGCTCCTGGAGGCAAGCACGGAGTTCAAGGGGATACTCGGCGCGGAACTGGTCGACGCCTTCGTCAAGCTCAAGATGAAGGAATGGAACGCCTACGCCTCGCACTTCACCCAGTGGGAGCGCGATCACACGCTGGACGTCTGACGGCGGGCCGCGCGGCGGAAAAATCACGATGAAATATTCGATCTTCTCCCTGGCGCGCGCTGCCCTGTCGGGGCACCGGGACTGGCCTCGAACCTGGCGCGACCCGGCGCCCAAGCCACATTACGACGTGGTCATCATAGGCGGCGGCGGGCACGGCCTCGCCACCGCCTATTTCCTTGCCGAGAAATATGGCATCCGCAACGTCGCGGTGCTGGAAAAAGGCTGGATCGGCGGCGGCAATGCCGGCCGCAACACCACCATCATCCGCTCCAACTACGGCCTTCCCGGCAATACCGGCTTCTACGAATTGTCGATGAAGCTGTGGGAGAGCATGGAGCAGGACCTCAACTACAACACGATGGTCAGCCAGCGCGGCATCGTCAATCTCTACCACTCCGATGCCCAGCGCGACGCCTTCGCCCGGCGTGGCAACACCATGCGCATCAACGGCATCGATGCCGAACTGCTGGACCAGGCGCAGGTCCGCAAGATGATGCCGTTCCTCAATTTCGAGAATGCGCGCTTCCCGATCCAGGGCGGACTGTTGCAGCGCCGCGCCGGCACCGCGCGCCACGACGCGGTCGTCTGGGGCTATGCCCATGCCGGCGACCGGCTCGGCGTCGACGTCATCCAGAATTGCGAGGTCACCGGCTTTATCCGCGACCAGAACGGCAAAGTGACGGGCGTCGAGACAAGCCGCGGAAAGATCGGCGCCGGCAAGGTCGGCATGGCGGTCGCCGGCAGTTCCTCGCGCGTCGCCGCGATGGCCGGCATGCGCCTGCCCATCGAAAGCCATGTGTTGCAGGCCTTCGTGTCGGAGGCGATCAAGCCGCTCATTCCCGGCGTCATCACCTTCGGCGCCGGCCATTTCTACGTCAGCCAATCCGACAAGGGCGGGCTGGTCTTCGGCGGCGATCTCGACGGCTACAATTCCTATGCCCAGCGCGGCAACATGCCGACCATGGAAGACGTGTGCGAAGGCGGCATGGCGCTGATGCCGATGATCGGCCGCGTGCGCCTGCTGCGCCAGTGGGGTGGCTTGATGGACATGTCCATGGACGGCACGCCGATCATCGACAAGACGCCGATAGACGGGCTCTATCTCAACGCCGGCTGGTGCTATGGCGGCTTCAAGGCGACACCCGGCTCCGGCTTGGTATTCGCGCACCTTCTGGCCACCGACACGCCGCATGAGGAAGCCAGGCGCTTCCGCCTCGACCGCTTCCAGCGCGGCGCGATGATCGACGAGAAGGGCGTAGGCGCCCAACCGAATTTGCACTGAGGCGGGTCAGGAATGCGTATTGCATGCCCATTTTGCGGCGAGCGGGAAAGCGGCGAGTTCACCTATCTGGGGGACGCCAAGCCGAAACGCCCGGCCATGATCGCACGCGACACCACCACCGACCCGGCAGCGGAAGAAGCTGCCTTTTATGACTATGTCTATCTGCGCGACAACGTCGCCGGCCAGATGAGCGAATACTGGTATCACGGCGGCGGCTGCCGCTCGTGGCTGATCGTCGAGCGCAACACGCTGTCGCATGAAATCTCGGCGGTGCGGGCTGCACCCGGCGCAGGCGCCGAAAAAGCGGGGGCGCGCTGATGGTCTCGCAACCCAACCGCCTCGCCAAAGGCGGGCTGATCGACCGTAACGAGCCGCTCTCCTTCACCTTCGACGGCGAGGCGATGACCGGCTTTGCCGGCGACACGCTGGCCTCCGCGCTGGTCGCCAACGGCGTCAAACTAGTCGGCCGCTCGTTCAAATATCACCGCCCGCGCGGCATCCTGACTGCCGGGCCTGAAGAGCCGAATGCGCTGGTCGAGTTGCGCGACGGTGCGCGCAGGGAAGCCAACACCAAGGCGACCACCATCGAGCTTTACGAAGGCCTTGCCGCGCAAAGCCAGAACCGCTGGCCCTCGCTTGGTTTCGACGTGATGGCGGTGAACTCGCTGCTGTCGCCGATCTTCGTTGCCGGCTTCTACTACAAGACCTTCATGTGGCCGGCGAAATTCTGGGAAAAGCTCTACGAGCCCGCCATCCGCCGGGCCGCAGGCCTCGGCGTGACCAGCGGCGTCGCCGATCCCGACCATTACGACAAGGCATGGGCGCATTGCGACGTGCTGGTCGTCGGAGCCGGCCCGACCGGACTGGCTGCGGCCCTTGCCGCAGGCCGCGCCGGCGCCCGCGTCATCCTGGCCGAAGAAGATCCCGTGCCGGGTGGCAGGCTGAACTCGGACGGCGGCGAGATCGACGGCAAGCCGGCGGGCGACTGGCTTGCCGCAACGCTGGCCGAACTGAAATCCTTGCCTAATGTCCGCATCATGACCCGGACCTCAGTGGTCGGCGTCTACGACGGCGGAACCTATGCGGCGCTGGAGCGGGTCAACGACCACCTCGCCGTACCGCCTCCGCATCAGGTGCGCCAACGGCTGTGGCGCATTATCGCCAAACGCAGCGTGGTCGCGGCAGGTGCCGTCGAGCGCCCGATCGTCTTTTCCGGCAACGACCGGCCCGGCGTAATGATGGCGTCGGCGGTACGCACCTATATCGAGCGGTTCGCGGCAGCACCCGGCAAGCGGCTGGCGCTGTTCACCAACAATGACGACGGCTGGAAAACAGTCGAGGCGGCCATGCGGGCCGGCATCCAGATCGTGGCTGTCGTGGATTCACGCGGCACCGTATCGGAACGCTGCCGAGCGCTGGCGCAAAGCGGCGGCTTTACCCTCTACCATGGCGCCGTCACGGACGCCCATGGCGGCGCCAAAGGCATCACGGAAATCGAAGTCGCGGCGGCGAACGGCAGCCGCGCCAAAATCGCCGCCGACGTGCTGGCCATGTCCGGCGGCTGGAACCCTTCCGTCGGCCTGTCCTCGCATCATCGCGGGCGGCCGAAATGGCGCGACGATATCGCCGCTTTCGTGCCGGGCGACGCCCCGCCCGGAATGGTCTCGGTCGGTGCCGCCAACGGCGACTTTGCGCTTGGCTCCTGTCTGCGCGGAGGCCATCAGGCCGGCGTCTCGGCGGCGTCCGATTGCGGTCATGACGGCAAGGCGGGCGATGCTCCGAGTGCCACCGACGAAACCGTTTCCATCGCCCCGCTCTGGCATATCGAGGGTAAGCACAAGGGCTTCGTCGATTTCCAGCACGACGTGACCGCATCCGATATCGCGCTGGCGCAGCGCGAAGGCTTCGAGTCGGTCGAGCATCTGAAGCGCTACACCACGCTCGGCATGGCAACCGACCAGGGCAAGAATTCGAACGTCACCGGCCTGGCGATCATGGCCGAACTGACCAGCCGGTCTATCCCGCAGACCGGCACCACCATCTACCGCCCGCCGCAGGTGCCGGTGGCGATCGGCGCGCTCGCCGGCCACCACCGCGACGAGACCTTCCACGCCACGCGGCTGACGCCGTCCCACCATTGGGCGGCGGCACGGGGCGCGGTGTTTGTCGACACCGGCCTGTGGAAGCGCGCCCAGTGGTATCCGCTCCCCGGCGAAAACGACTGGCTGACTTCCGTGACCCGCGAGGTGCTGGCGGTGCGGAGTGGCGTCGGCTTCTGCGACGTCTCCACCCTCGGCAAGATCGACGTGATGGGTCCCGATGCCGGGACCTTCCTCGACCGCGTCTATATCAACGCCTTCTCCTCGCTCACCGTCGGCAAGGCGCGTTACGGCCTGATGCTGCGCGAGGATGGCATCGTCATGGACGACGGCACCACTTCGCGGCTGGCGGAAGACCATTATTTCATGACCACCACCACCGCCAAGGCCGGTCCGGTGATGCAGCATCTGGAGTTCTGCCGGCAGGTGCTGTGGCCGGAACTCGACGTGCAGCTGACCTCGTGCACCGACCAGTGGGCGCAGTTCTCGATCGCCGGTCCGAAAACCCGCGAGCTGCTGCGCGCTATAGTGGACCCGTCCGAAGATCTGTCCAACGAAGGCTTTCCGTTCATGGCCGCGCGTGAAGTGGCTCTGCGCGGCGGCCTGCGGGCAAGGCTGTTCCGCATCTCGTTCTCGGGCGAAATGGCCTTCGAGATTTCCGTTCCGGCCCGTTATGGCGAAGCGATGGCTGAAAACCTCATGCTGGCGGGCGAACCGTTCGGCGTGACCCCTTACGGCACCGAGGCGCTCGGCGTCATGCGCGTCGAAAAAGGCCATGTCGCCGGCCCCGAACTCAACGGCACGACCACCGCCGACGACCTCGGCCTAGGCAAGATGGCATCGAAGAAGAAGGACTTTATCGGGCGCGTCATGGCCGGGCGCGAAGCCCTCGTCGCCCCGGATCGCCAGGTCGTGGTCGGCATCAGGCCCGTCGACAAGGGGCGCCGGCTCCGTTCCGGAGCACATATCATTCCCAAAGGCGCGCCGGTTGGCCCTGATACGGACCAGGGTTACGTCACCTCCGTCTGCCACTCGCCGATGCTTGGCCAGTGGATCGGTCTGGGGCTGGTCGAACGCGGCCGCCAGCGCATCGGTGAAATCGTGCGCGCGCACGACCCCTTGCGCGGCGAGGACTATGACGTCGAAATCTGCAGCCCGGTTTTCTACGATCCGGAAGGGGGACGCCAACGTGGCTGATTTCACCTGGACCGCCCGCTCTGCGCTGCAGCACACCGCCATTGCGGGCCGCCACGGCGCGGCCGCACAAAAACCCGGCGTCGTCTTGTCGGAAGTGCGCGACTTCGATCTCGTGCTCATCTTTGTGCGGCGCGGACAATGGGCCGCGACGGCCAAGGCCATCAAGACGCATTTCGGCGTTGCCGCACCGACCGCACCCAAGGCGGTCGCCGGCAAGGAAACGACGATTATCTGGTCGGGAGCCGGTCAGGTCATGGCACTGTCGCCGCGCAAGGACACCATGCCGCCGCTGGATAGGCTGGAGCAGGCTTTCGAGGGAATTGCCTCCCTGTCCGACCAGTCCGACGGCCGCGCGCTTATCCGGATATCCGGCCCCGACGCGACGAAGGCGCTGGCCAAGATATCGTCGCTCGATTTTCACGAAAGCGTCTTTCCTGTCGGGGCGGCCGCGACCACTTCCGTCGATCACACCACGGTCAATCTGTGGCGCTCGTCCGACGGCGCCGATGGTTTTCCGGTTTTCAACCTTCTGGTGTTTTCGAGCTTTGCCGACAGCCTGTGGCACACGGTGCTGGACTCTTCCGCTGAATACGGCGTCGAGATATCGGAAATGCGGTGACCTTTCCGGCCAGTGCGTCTATCCTTCGCGTTTGCAGGATAGACGCAAAAGGCGCAGGAAGATGGATACCCCGACCCCGAACAATTCCGCAACCGAAGGCGAAATCGGCATTCTGCAGCGCCGCAGGATCGAGGCCGCCATCATCGCCCCCATCTATGAGGGGATGGTGCGTGAAATCGGCGAGGAACGCGCCCAGGCTATCCTCGACGCGGCTATCAGCAAAGCTGCCATCGATGCCGGAAAAGCTTTCGCCGACAAGACCGAAGGCGGTCCCAACCTCCTCACCTTCCAGGCATTGCAGAGCCTGTGGACCAAGGACGATGCCCTTGAGATCGAGGTCGTTCGCGCCACGGCGGAGCATTTCGACTACAACGTCCATCGCTGCCGCTATGCCGAAACCTATCGCGAAATGGGCCTCGGCAAGATCGGGCACCTCCTGTCGTGCAACCGCGACGGCGTCTTCTGCAAGGGTTACGATCCCCGCATCAAGATGCAGCGCACGCAGACCCTGATGCAGGGCGCCGACCACTGCGACTTCCGCTATACGTTCAAGGAAGACGGAGACCCGGCCTGAACGACACGGTTTGAGCGTCCCGGCGATCGCGCCGATACGGCATGGCGACGGCCTTGCCGCTTACATGTTGATGGTCGTATCGGCGGCGCGCGTCAGATGCGCCATGAGAACGTCGGCCGTCTCGGCGGGAATGGCGGTGCGGACAATGGCTTTCCTCATGCAGTCCAGCCAGACGTCGCGCATCTTCTGGTCGATGGGGATATGCTCGTGAATCTCTCGCAAGCGGGTATGGCCATGCCTTTGCAGGTAATGACGCGGCCCGCCCAGGAACCCGGATAGATAATCGAATTGCTCGATGCGGGAATGGGCGACGCCATGTCCCCGAAGATGCAGCAGGTGCAGCTCCTGCGCCTCGGTGTCCTGCTCGATAATGTCGTAAAATGTCTGAACCAGTCTATCCAGACCCTGTTCCGAGCCGATCATCTCATAAAGCGATCGCGTTCTCGGCGCCGGCGAGGTCATTCCATTACCCTCCTCTTTTCAGCCGGCCATGCAATACCCTCTCGAAACTCGGGACATGGCTGTCGGCAACAGGCCTGCAACCGTCGTCCTCTCCGCTTGGCCTGCTCGATCCATGGGGTCGATAGCCTGGCCACACGGTTCCAAGCCCATTCATACTACAACTCATCTTTTGAATTACAAGAAACTTTGTTGCCCTTCAGGTATACTGCACCTCATCGACAGGCCATGTCCCTGCAGACACCTGGTGGGCCAATAACCAGCAGGCAACAAAAAAGGCCGGCACGCGCGCCGGCCTTTCTTGTCGGAAACGATCGGTTCAGATGACGAAGAACCAGTTCGCGAGAAGTACCACCGTCAGACCAGCCAGCAGCGTCAGGTAAGGCAGAATGCCTGCTTTCCTGACCGTCAGGTCGGCCTGACGAATCCCGAGATCGTCCAGCATATGCTCCGGGAACTTGCCGCCGTCCTGGATATAGTGCCGGTAGTAGAACACCGGAACGATCAGGGCGGCCGCGATCAGGCCGGCCCACAAGGCCCAGGGGTTCCATACCTTGGCGCCGGCTCCCATGAACATGGCGTTCACGTAAGACAGGATAGCGCCGATCGCGATCATGAAGGTCGGCGCACGCCACGGCCGCTTGATATGGCCGTTATCCATGCGATGGATCCAGCCGGAATTCAGGTTGAGGAAGTTGAAGATGATGTAGCCGCAGTTCGAGACGGCCAGGATGAAGAAATAGCTGGTCGCGTCGGCTGCGGCGATCGCCAGCAGGAAGAGGTTGAAGACCAGGTCGGTCCACATGGCGCGGGTCGGCGCGCCATGTGTGTTGACGTGCGAGAGATAGCGCGGCAGCCAGCCATCGACCGAGCCCTGATAAAGGGTCCGCGAGGAACCGGCCATGGCCGTCATGATCGCCAGCATGAGGGCGAGGATCATCAGCATCATCATGACACTGGTGATGAAGCCGCCGCCGCCGACCATCTGCGCCATGGCATGCGCCACGCCGGAGCCGTCGACGATGGGACCCGCCAGCATGCCGTTGAGCCCCAGCACACCCTGGAAGGTGAACGGCACCAGCGTATAAAGGACGAGGCACAGCAGGCCGGAATACAGAATCGCCCGCACCGTATCGCGGCCGGGGTCCTTGAATTCGCTGGTGTAGCAGATCGCCGTTTCGAAGGCGTAGGCCGACCAGGCGGCAATGAACATGCCGCCGAATACCAGCGTCCAGCCCGATATGTTCCACGCGCCGGCGCCTGGCGCATAGGCTTCGGCGAGCGGCACCAGCGGCGAATAGTTCGCCCAGTTGATCTGGCCGGTGAGGATGGGCACGACGCCGACGATCAGCATCGGGATGATGACGAGCAGGCCGATATATTTCTGGACGCTTGCCGTGCCGAGGATGCCACGATGCTGGATGGCGAAGGTGATCAGCATCAGAACGACGCCGATCCAGAATACCGAGTTGAGCGAGAAGCTGACCGGTCCGAGCGAACCCTGGAACGCCGTCCAGGTACGGATGGCCGGCGTAGCGCCCGCCGTCAGGGCTGCGATGGCGTCCGCCGACGTCGCGCCGGCATTGGCGGCAAGATATTGCGCCACTTCAGGCGAGGCGTCGGTGAAGAGAGGGATGGGGGCCAGCGCGTTGAGGATATAGGCCGCAGCGATGGAGCAGCCCAGCGACAGCACTGGCGTCCACGCCAGCCAGTTGCACCAGACCGAAAGCGGCGCGATGAACTTCGAATAGCGCAGCCAGGCGGTCGCGCCGTAAACCGAGGCGCCGCCGGACTTGGACGGGAAAAGCCCGGCGATTTCCGCGTAGGTGAAAGACTGGATCAGGCCGAGGCAGATCGACGCTATCCAGATCATGAAAGCCAGCGTGCCGGTGGTTCCGGCAATGCCGCCGATCGAGAAAAGAACCAGGGCCGGCACGCCGCTCGCTACCCAGAAGGCGCCGCGCCAGTTGATCGTTCGATGCAGGCTTTCGCCGCCGCCGACGGCCATGACAGTGGTGTTTACACTCATGAAATCTCCCCACGGATCGCAAGAGCTCCCGCTCTTGGTAAGCGGCAGCTTGCTTTCCTCTCAGTTTTGTTTTTTTCCCGACAATGAAGATTGTCCCGATCCATGTCGGCGTCAAGTCTTTTTGTCGCAGGGTCCACCGAAAGGATCGGCAGCGCTGCGCCAACGCCTCGGGCGGCTCTGAACATTCGCTTTCCTGCCGGTACGACCGGCGGCGATCAATTCGTCAGGGGTGCGGGGCTCTACGCGAGGCAAGCCGACCGGCATCGGCAGAGGGGCTGAAGGCAGCAAGCCGCGTGAGCGACCTATCCGGAGCCAGCCTTTCGGCCTAGGTCCCGCAGAAGGTCTGGAGAACGCGCTCTTCCTCACGTGGCGGCAAAGCGTAATGCGCCATGGCTGGCTGCTCGTCGAAGGGTTTGCCGGTCACCGACAGCATTTCCTCGAAGGGAGCAAAATCCTCACGCTCGACGGCAGCCTTGATAACCGCCTCGACGCGATGATTGCGGGGAATGTATTTGGGATTGACCGCCAGCATCGCCTCGCGGCTCGAATGCTTGTCGGCCTCCTGATCCATCCGGCGCCGCCAGCGATCCGCCCAGCCGTCGAACGCCGCCGGGTCGGCAAACAGGGCGCGGGCAGCGCGCTCGCCGGCTTGCGCGTCGAACTCGTCCGCCAGCCCCCGGAACGTCAGGGTAAAATCGGCACGGTTGGCCGCCATGATGCCGAACAGGTCGCCCATCAGCGCGATATCACCCTCCTGCTCGGAAAGCAGGCCGAACTTTCTTCGCAGTCCGCCATGGAAAGCCGCCTGATAGGCGGGCTGGAATGTCTTAAGCGCGCCTTCTGCCTTGCCGATTGCCGTGTTCTCGTCATCGTCCAGCAGCGGCAGCAGCGTTTCGGCGAACCGCGTCAGGTTCCAGGCGGCGATGCGCGGTTGGTTGGCGTAAGCATAGCGTCCCTGGACGTCGATCGAACTGAACACGGCAGCCGGATCGTAGGCGTCCATGAAGGCGCACGGGCCGTAATCGATGGTCTCGCCGGAAACGGTCATGTTGTCGGTGTTCATGACGCCGTGGATGAAGCCCACCTGCATCCAGCGCGCCACCAGTTCGGCCTGTGCGACAATCACGGCCTCCAGCAAGGCGAGATAGGAGTCGTCGCGTTCGGCGAGCGCCGGATAGTGGCGCCCGATCACATAGTCCGCCAGCGTCTTCAGCGCCTCGACGTCACGGCGCACGGCGAAGAACTGGAACGTGCCGATGCGCACATGGCTTGCCGCCACCCGCGTCACCACCGCGCCCGGCAGACGCGTTTCCCGGTAGACGGGATCGCCGGTCAGCACAGCCGCCAGCGTGCGCGCCGTGGGAATGCCGAGCGCCGCCATCGCTTCGCTGACGATATATTCGCGCAGCACCGGCCCGAGCGCCGCGCGCCCGTCGCCGTTACGGGAAAAGCGCGTCGGGCCCGACCCCTTAAGCTGGATGTCGCGTCGAGTACCGTTGGCATCGATCACTTCACCGACAAGCAATGCCCGGCCATCGCCGAGTTGCGGAACGAAATTGCCGAACTGGTGACCGGCATAGGCAAGCGCGATCGGCTGTGCGGTATCAGGAAAGCGGTTGCCGGAAAGCATGTCGATCCCGGCGGCACTTTCCAGCCAATCGGAGTCGAGCCCGAGTTCGGCAGCCAAGGGTCGATTGATGCGGATCAGCCGCGGTGCGGGAACCGGGCTCGGCTCCTGTCGCGCGAAGAAACGGTCTGGGAGCCGCGCATAGCTGTTGTCGAATGAGGGCGCAGCAGGCTGATCGTCGCGTTCGCTTTCAAATTCCCTGGCTGCAGTTGCTTCCGCATGAATGAAGCCTCTTTCTTGCCGACGTGGAAGCCGGCAGACATGCCTGACATAAGCGCAGAGGCTTGCCCTCACAAGGTCAGGCGTCCCCGCCGCAGGCCACCAGGCAAGGCGCGAGGGCATCTGCCGGCCATATCCGTCAGCCTGCCCTCACGCCTCGTCCGCGAGAGTATTCTCGATCGCGGAAATGTTCAGCTCCAGTTGGGCGACCCGCTGGAGCGTGCTTTGGCTGGGCAGCCCCGCCGATTGGGCAGCAGCAAGCAGCAGTCCTTTTTGCTCCTGCCGCAGGCGGCGGGAGAGATCGTCCAGTTTGTTGCGTTCTTTGGATTCCATGACGCGGCTATAACCCGACAAGCCATGCGGCTCAAGGGACCACATGCCGTTTGGTCAGCCGATGCGCTGTTCGGTGGACGCATCGAAAAGATGCACCTTGCCGGGCAGCACCGAAAGGCTGACCGGCGATCCCGGCGCGCGGCGCTCTCCACGCGGCACCACCGCGACCGTGTCGAATTTGCCCACGCGGGCATGCACCTGCATGTCGGCGCCCGTGGTTTCGGACAGAACCACCTCGCCCTTTATCCCGCCGGAATCCGATATTGCGAGATCGTTTGGCCGCACGCCGAGAATGACCTTCTGGCCGGGTTTGGCGGCAATGTCGGGCGACAGATCGATGGCAACGCCCTCCCCGAGGAAACGGGGGGCACCGCCGGCCTCTATGGTTCCCTCGATGAAATTCATGGAAGGCGAGCCGATGAAATCAGCGACATATTTCGAGTTCGGCCGCTCATAGACTTCGTCCGGGGTGCCGATCTGCATGATCTTGCCGGCATGCATCAGCACGATCTTGTCGGCCATGGTCATCGCCTCGATCTGGTCGTGGGTGACGTAGACCGTGGTGGTGCCGAGCCGGTTGTGAAGCTGGCGGATTTCCAGCCGCATATGCGCTCGCAATTTGGCGTCGAGATTGGACAGCGGCTCGTCGAACAGGAAGACTTCCGCCTCCCGCACCATGGCTCGGCCCATGGCGACGCGCTGGCGCTGGCCTCCCGAAAGCTCCTTCGGGTAGCGCCCGAGATAGGGCGTAAGGTTCAGGATTTCGGCGGCCCACTCGACCTTCTTCTTGATCTCCGCCTTCGGGACCTTGGCCACCTCCAGGCTGAAGCCGATATTGTCGAATACCTTCATCGTCGGGTAGAGCGCGTAGTTCTGGAACACCATGGCGATGTTGCGGTCGCGCGGGTGGACATCGTTGACCCGCTTATCGCCGATAAACAGGTCACCCTTGGTCACGGTTTCCAGCCCGGCGGTCATGCGCAACAGTGTGGTCTTGCCGCAGCCGGACGGGCCGAGCAGCACGACGAATTCACGGTCGGCGATACTAAGTGAAATATCCCGCATCACCTCGACATTGCCGAAGACCTTGGCGATGTTTTTGTACTCTACCGTTGCCATTCACACTCTCCGGAACCGACCCGTCAGTATTTCTGGCGGGTCGGTGTGATGACGATTTCCTGCACCAGCGCGTTCTGCGGCATCTGGTAGGCGTGCAGCATGAGGTTCGCGACATGCTCCGGCCCGATACCGCCGCCCATCTTGACCTTGTTGGCCTTGTAGCTGGCGAGCGTCTTCGGATCGAGGACCGCGTTCAGCACTTCCGTTTCGATGACGCCGGGCGACAGCACGACGACGCGCACGTCGTAATCGGAAAGATAGTCGCGCAGCGATTCCGAAATGGCATGGACGAAAAACTTGGTGCCGCAATAGACGGTGTGGTCGGGATAGACCTTGCGGCCGGCGATCGAGCTCATCATGAACAGCGTGCCCTGCCGGCGCTCCATCATGCCTGCCATCACGGCATGGACCGTGTTCAGCATGCCCTTGGTGTTGATGTCGATCATCTCGTCCCATTCTTCGGGCGGCTGGCGGCCGATATCGGCGAGCCGCGCGATACCGGCATTGGCGAACATCATATCTACCGGCCCGTACTTTTCCTCCGCTTCCTTCACGGCGGCGGCGATCGCGGCGCGATCGCGGACGTCGACCTTGCGCGCCATACTGTCGGGAAGGTCGAGCGCCTCCATGCGGTCGAGCCGGCGCGCCATCATCAGCACCGGATGCCCGGCCGCCGAGAATGCCTTGGCGACAGCCTCGCCGATGCCCGAGCTTGCTCCCGTTACCGCCACCAATGGTTTGCCCGCCATGGTACCCCCTTGCACGATTGAATAGGCCGGGGCGGCGCAGACGCCGCCCCGGTAGCGAAAAGATCAGCCCTTGGCGACGATATCGTCGACCTGGACCTTCAGCGCATCCATCGTCTCCTTGGCGGAACCCGACTGCCCGGCGAAATATTTGCCGAGCGCGACCGGGATCGTGTCGCTGGAGATTTCCGCCCATGCCGGAAGGTCCGGCTCCGAGCCCATGTAGTTGGCGATCGTATCGCGCACCACGTCGAGGTGGCGCGTGGTGCCGGCGCCGACGCGGGCATTGGCCTTGACGCGCGGATCGTCGTAGACGCTCTTGCGCGTCGGGCCTGTGCCGCCGCCAAGCACGGTGATCAGCGCCTGCGTATCGGCGCAGGTCGCCCACTGCATGAAGATCCAGGCCGCATCCGGCGCCTTGGAGTATTTCGACACCGCAAGCGACGAGCCACCCTGGTGGCCGACGCCCGGAATTTCGCCGAACGCGGTTTCCTTCACCGTCCTCAGCGTGGTGGTGGGCTTCGGCGGAACGATCGCTTCCATCAGGCCCGAAACCTTCGAGGCCTTCGGATCGTCGAAGAAGGGGAAGAACTCGCCCCATGACAGCATCGAGGCGGCGACGCCCTGCGCCACCGACTGGCCCTCGCCGTCCCACGTCCAGCCATCGACGCCGGGCGGCATGGTGGCCTTGAGCTTGTCCCAGTAGGCGATTGCCTCGAGGCCGCGCTCGTCATTGCCGCAGAACTTGCCATCGGCACCGAAGATGGAGCCGCCATGACCCCACAGCCACGCCGTCCAGTCGCATTCGAGGCTGTAGTGGCCCGACTTCATCTGGCCGCTGGTGCCGTAGACGTTCGGCCCTTTTGCGTCGGTGATGGCCTTCGACGCGTTGAGCAGGTCCTCCATCGTGGTCGGTGCCGGCAGCTTCAGTTCGTCCCAGATATCCTTGCGGTACTGCATGATGAAGATCGGGATATCGTAGGGCACGCCGACCATGGCGTCCTTGTAGACGGCGATGCCGTCGACCAGCGGCTTGAGGAAATCGTCGATATTGTAGTTGGGCATCGCGAGCTCGGTGTTCTTCAACTGCTCGCGCGGATCGAATACGTCCTGGCTGAAGTTAGCCGCCCAACTCTGGTCGATGTAGTAGAGATCGTAAGTGCCGAGGCTCGACGCCACGTCCAGCGTCAGCTTCTGCAGCACCTGTTCGAGCGGCAGCACTTCGATCTCGATCTTGATACCTGTGGCTTCCTCGAAAAACGGCTTGAGCTGCGTGGCGATGGCGTTCGACGGCGGCGTCGATTCCGTCGCCAGCTTCAGGGTCGTGCCGGCGAACGGCTTGCCGACATCGCCAAGCCACTTCATGACGTCGGCGTTCGGCTTCAGTTCCTGGTCCTGCGCCTGCGCGCGGCTGATGCCGTAAAACGGGCGCGCGCCCAATCCCATGCCGAGCGCACCCGCACCAAGGCCGAGCGTGCCCGCGGCGCGAAGAAACGAGCGGCGGTCCATCTGTCCCTTGACGAAGCGATCAGTGACAGAGGCGAGATAGGCCTTCCTCATGCTGTCTTTCATTGTCTACTCCTCCGTTTCAATTCGCGATTACGAAAAGGCTGCGAATCTGAGCCTCCCACCTATTGTTTCAGCGACCCCATGGTGAGGCCGCGCACGAGGTGCTTCTGAACCAACAGAATGAAGATGAATGCCGGGATGATGGATGCTGCGCCCAACGCCGCCATGTTGCCCCAGGCCGTGCCGATGGACGTGACGAAGGTCGACGAAACGACGGGCACCGTCTTGAGAGAGGTCGTCGTCAGCGTCAGCGCGAACAGGAATTCGGTCCAGCTGAAAATGAAGCAAAGAACGGCGGTCGCCGCGATGCCGCCCTTGGCCATCGGCAACACGATACGCCGGAAGATCATGAAGCGGCTGGCGCCGTCGACGATGGCGCTCTCGTCGATCTCGACGGGAATGTCGTCGAAGAAGCTCTTCATCAACAGGACGGCAAGCGGCAGGTTCATCAGGCCGTGGATCAGCACCATGCCGGTGAAGGTGTCGATGAGGCCGAACTGCTTGTAGATGAAGAACATCGGCACCGCGACGGCGACCGGCGGCATCATGCGCGTCGACAGCACCCAGTTGACGAAGTCATGCCGGCCGCGAAAATTGATGCGCGAAAGCGCGTAGGCGGCAAGCGTCGCGACGACGACCGCAAGCAGGGTCGAGAGCGTCGCCACCACGATGGAATCCCAGATGCGCGGCGCCATGTAGAAATTGCCGCCGCCGGGCGTGACCGTCACCCCGCCGGTGCCGAACGATATGCCGAACACTTTTTGGAAATTGTCGAAGGTCGGCGTGAAATGGAACAGGTTCGGGGGCCGGCTGAAGATAGCGTTGCCATGTTTGAACGCTACCGAAGTCCAGTAATAGATCGGGAAAAAGAAGATCGCGACGACGACCCAGGCGCCGACGGTGCGCAGCGTGCGCGATGCGAACGAAGGGTTCATCTCACCACCTCACCTTCGCGACCTTGATGAAGAGGCTGGCCACCACTAGGATGATGGCCAGCGTGACCAGGCTGAGCGTCGCGCCATAACCCCATTTGACGAAGCTGAAGGTCTGCTGCCACGCGTAAAGCGAGAGCGAATAGGTCGAGGTCCCCGGCCCGCCCGAGGTCATGACGAAGACGTAGTCAAAGACCCGGAACAGGTCGATGCCACGGATCAGCACCGCAATCGCAATCACCTTGGCCATCATCGGCAGCGTGATGCGCCGAAATATCTGCAGCGACGAAGCGCCGTCGATCATCGCCGCTTCATAGGGCTCGCGCGGCAATGCCCTGAGGCCGGCAAGAAAGATCAGCACCATGAACGGGGTCCACTGCCAGATTTCAGGCAACAGCACGCCGGCAAGCGCGGTGGAAGCCGTCGCCAGGATCGGGCGTGCGGGATCGAGAAGGCCTGCCCATTGCAGGAAGTAGCTGATGACGCCGAACTGCGGGTCCTGCATGAGCAGGAACATCATGCCGGCAATGGCCGGCGGGATGACCAGCGTCATCGTCAGCACGCCGCGCAGGAAGCCGAAACCGAAACCGTCGCTGTCCAGCAGAAGCGCTATCGCCATGCCGAGCACCAGTTCGAATGCCAGCGCAACGGCGAAATAAATGAAGGTGATGGTGAGCGACTGCCAGAACCGCGCATCGTTCCACAGCTGCACCCAGTTCTGCGTTCCCACATATTCGAGCGCGCGCCTGCGCGGCGCATATTCGTGAAAGCTCAGCCAGATGTTGTAGATCAGCGGGTAGACGGTGAACACGAGCAGGATCGCCACCAGCGGCAACAGCCAGGGCAACGGATGATCGGAGATCACAAAGCGTTTTACCTGGGCAACCCGCACGCGTTCCTCCCGAGCGCTTCGTTTTGCATTGCACAATTGTTCATAGCTTGTGCATTTGTTCAAGTGCTATAACATCGCCTTGCCCATGGCAAGCCCCGAGCCTAATCATCGGGCGGACATCGGAGAGACCTTCATGACGGCGATCGGCTTGCTGGCACGCGTTGCCCATCAGTATTTCGTGCTGGGCGAAACCCAGCAGGCCATCGCCGAGCGCCTTCAGATCAACCGCACCAAGATCCATCGCCTGCTGAGCGAGGCCAAGGAACGCGGCATCGTCTCGATCCGCATCAACGCGGGAACCTCCGAGGCGCTGGAACTGGAGGATAGGCTGCGCCGCAAATACAAGCTCGATATCTGCGGCATCACGCCGACCGACACCAGCGGCGAACTCGGGCTTTCCGAAGTGATCGGCATCTACGCCGCCCAGACCGTCGAGACGCTGCTGCACGATGACATGACCATCGCCATGGCCTGGGGCCGGACGATGAAGTGGCTTGCTTCCAACATCGAGCCGGTGGCGCTCAGGAACGTTACGGTGGTGCCGCTGCTCGGGTCGCTGACGCGCCGTTCGTCCATCGACAAATACGACGCCGCCGCCGTCTTCGCCCAGCGCACCCAGGCCGAATCCTATTACCTTCCGGGACCGATCATCTGCGACAGCCACGACAGCCGCGAGACGATCCTGCAACAGCCGAGCGCCCGCGAGGTCATCCAGAAGGCGGTGAATGCCGACCTCGCTCTGCTGAGCGTCGGCGGCACCAACAGTTCGACGCTGCGCAGCGTCGGCTACATGACGGAAGCCGAATTCGAAGACGTGCTCGCCATGCAGCCCATCGGCAACTACCTCGGCTACTTCTTCGACCGCAACGCCGACCTCCTCGACCACCCGGTCAACCAGCGCATCGTCGGTGTCGCCCCGCTCGATACGTTGAACATACCCAAGCGCATCCTGGTTTCCGGCGGCAGGAACAAGGTCGGCATGATGGGAAAACTGCTTGAGAAGGGCTTCTTCACCGGCCTTATCACCGACCAGGAGACAGGCGCTGCGCTGTAGGCGGCTGCAACGGGTAACGGCAAGCGCCAGAGTATCGGCCCTTCGACAACCGGCCGCCCTCCCCTTTCTCCCCTGGTTTCGAGCCTGCACGACGCCTCCCACGGCCTGCGCTCCCGTTCAGCCTAGCGCCGATGCGCCAAAATCATGTCGGCAATCTCGACAAACCCCGCTCCGCCGCGCTTGCTGGCAACGAAGGCGGGCTCCGCTTCGATCCGGCCTGAAAAATCCCTGACATTGGCGACGCCGCACGAATTCGGGAAAAAGCCGAACATCGGCGCATCGTTCGGACTGTCTCCGACGAAGACAAAGGCATCCTTTGCCGCATCGAGATCGACGCCCAGCCTGTCAGTCGCGAACCGGCGCGTCATCGACAGCTTGTCGTAACGGCCGAACCAGCCGTTGACATGGATCGAGGATATTTTGGCGACGGCACCTTCTTCCTCGAAAATGCGCTTGATGTGCTGGACCTCGCTTGCCGGCAGCGGTGGCACGTCCTCGCAAAAGTCGATGGCCAGGTCGGCCTCCCGATAGGCCTGGTCGGCCGACACCGCCGTGCCCGGTACTTCCTTGAGAATACGCTGTTCGATCGCTTCAAGCTTGCGCCGGTTATCGGCGCGCTCCACATTGCTTGCCGCAAAGACCCGAACCATCTTTCGCGTCTTCTCGTCATAGGCGAAATAGAAGGCGCCGTTTTCGCCGACGACGCCGGTAACCGGCCAGAAGCGGGCGATCATATCGCACCAGCCGGCCGGCCGGCCGGTGATCGGCGCGACCGCGAGGCCCGCGTCGCGCAATCGCTCCAGCGCGCCATAGGCCTCGGCCGTCAGCCGCCCGTCAGTGGTGACCGTATCGTCGATGTCGCAGAAAACCCCGCGAATGCGGGCTGCTGCATCCGCCGGGAAGTCGCCAAGCGCGCGCATCGGCATCTAGGCTTCCCCGCGCGCGAAATCTTCCAGCGTGCCCGCGTCGGCGGCGATATCCAGGAACGAGAAACGGTTGCGCATTTCACGGCAGTGAACGACCGCCTCGCGATAGAAATCGGCCGGCACGCCGAGTTCGGCTGCGGTGGTGGGACCGCCCGTCGACTTGAGCAGGCCGACCATTTCGTCGACAGGTAGCATGAACGCTTTCAGTTCCTGCCGAAGCGCCGGCCACAGTTGCTGGAGGCGCTCGTTGAAGGCGGTGGCACCCTTTTCATCGAAGGCCTTCTTCCTCAGTTCGTCGAGGCACTGCCCGGCGGCCGCACCCATGCGGCGCTCCATGCCGGCTGCATCGATTTTCGTCGGCTTGACGACCGGTGGCTTTTCTTCGGCCAGCATCTTCTGCTGCAACCGCGCCATGGTCAGCGAGGCGACGCCGACCTGCGTTCCATGCAGCGTGCCCGGATGGCGCTTGCCGGCAAAACAGTCGATGTAATGCGAGATCTGATGCTCGCCCATCGAACCGTGGTTGGAAACGCCCGTGAAGGAAATGCCGAGACCGCAAAGCGTCAGCACCCGGTAGAGATAACCGTTGGCCTCAAGGTCATGGCCGGCAAGCCTGGCGGCACGCTTGTTGAGTTCGACCTCGTCCTTTTCCTGGATGAGGAACGGAACGCGGTGATAGTCGGTGCCGAGCAGGCGGTGCGACATCCACCAGTCGATCTGGGCGACCGAGCGGCAAAGGCAATCGCCGAACCCCGCCGCCGACAGATAGGTGGGGGCTGCCGCCGAAACGCCGAGATCCACGAAGAAACCCGACGGACCGTGCGAAGGCAGCGACACTTTCAGACCGCTTTCCAGCGTGATCGAGGCGGTCGTCGACGTATAGCCGTTCATCGAGCCCGCCGTGCCGAACACGCAATAGCGCCGGTCGGTCCTGCCGGTGACGAATTTGCAGAGATCGTTGACGGTGCCGGAGCCGACCGCCACGACAGCCTCCGCTCCGGCAAGCTTGCCGGTCAGGCTCTCGACATTGGCCATGTCGGCATGCGGATGATCGAGGATCACCACGTCGACGGGGCCAAGCACCTTCAGTTCGCGCGCCACCCGTTCGCCAAGCGCGTCGTAGGTCGCGGCGTCCGCGACGACCGTGAACCGCGAACCCAGCGCGAGGTCCCTGACCAGATCGGCCGCGCGCCCTTCGAGACTGTCTTCGATGACGATGCGGTCATAAGGCACGACGGCCTTCTTGCCGGTTTCCGGACTGGTCCAGCTTCCATCGAGAATATCGTCGATCAAACCCGTCCAGGAACCAGATGCCGGTTTCGTCATGGCCGGTTTTGTCATCGAATATATCTCCTGCCGGAACCCATCGACCGCCGCGCCGCCAACAGCCACGAAAACAATTGTCACCCATAAGTGCCTTTTGTCAATTGATTTGTCACCCAACCCTTGACAGGGTTCCATCAGCCGGATGACAACAGCGCCATGGAAGCTTCCGACGCCCCCGGCTCGACACGTAGCGCGGCCGTTCCGACACCGCCGGAATTCGACGGCGCGGTGGCGTGGGCGGCATGGCTCTATTACGTCGACCAGCTCAACCAGAGCGAGGTGGCGCGGGCCATGAACGTTTCCAGGGCGAGCGTGGTGAACTATCTCCAGGAAGCCCGCGAAAGCGGTCTGGTTTCCGTACAGATCAATCACGACGCCTTTGCCCGCACGCTCAGTTCCCGCGAACTGATGGAAAGATACGCACTGCAAAGTGCTGCGGTCATTCCCGATCTCGAGCGGGAAAATGTCGACCGCCGGATCGGCGAGGCTGCAGGCCGGCTGCTGGCGTCGATGATCGAGCCCGACGATACGATCGGCGTTGCCTGGGGCAAGACGGTACTCGCCGCCGCACGCTCGATCGCCGGGCCGCGCCGAGCCGGCAATGTCAGCGTCGTGCAGCTTTCCGGGAGCTCCACCGGCACCAGCGATTTCTCGCCGGAGTTCTGTACCTCGCTGATGGCGAACCGCCTCGGCGCCCGCTGCATCAACCTGCTGGCGCCGGCAATCGTATCGAGCGAAAGGCTGCATGACGAACTGATGCGCGAACCGATGCTCGTCAACCAGTTCCGCATCATCCGCGCTTCCAGCAAGGTCATCTTCGGCATCGGCGACATCGGCCCGGAAAGTACCTATGCCCGAACCGAAATATCCGACGCCGCGTCGATCGCGGGCATGGTCGAACAGGGTGCGGTGGGCGTCATCATCGGGCGGGTGATCGACGCGCGGGGGCACGCCCTGCCGGGGCCGCTCGACCGGCGCATGATCGGCATGACGCTCGACGAACTGAAAGCCGTGCCGGTGCGCATCTGCGCCGCCGGTGGGGCGCAGAAGATCGACGCCATACGCGCGGGGCTCGAAGGCGGCTACGCCACGCATCTCGTCACCGACATGGCCACCGCGCGCGTTCTCCTGGAATAGGGCGCCCCACAGGGAGGACAGACCAATGAGCAACAACGGCGAACCCCTGGTTGTCGGCCTCGACAGTTCCACCCAGTCCTGCAAGGCGATTGCCTGGAACCGCGAGGGGAAAGCCATTGCCGAAGGCCGTGCGCCGCTCGAACTGGCAAAGCCGAGGCCGGACTTCGTCGAGCAGGAGGTGGCCGACTGGTGGAGCGCCGCACAGACCGCCCTGCGACAGGTGACGCAGGCGGTCGACCCCGGACGCATCGCCGCCATCGCCATTTCCAACCAGCGCGAGACGGTGGCGCTGATCGACGCCGAGGGAAAGGCCGTCGGCCCGGCAAGCCTGTGGCTCGACGAACGCGCCGCCGGCCTGGTCGACCGTTTCGCCGAAGAGGTCGGCCGCGAGCGCCTGCACGAGATAACCGGCAAGCCCATCGACGTGACCCCGGTGGTCTACCGGCTGAAATGGCTGCGCGAGAACGAGCCTGAACGCCTCGATCGTGCCGCGAAGATCCTCGACGTGCACGGCTACCTGACGATGAAGCTGACCGGCACGCCGAGCGCGAGCTGGACCAGCGCCGACCCGTTCGGCATCTTCGATATTTCCCGCAAGGAATGGTCGAAGCCGATCCTCGGCGCGCTGGGGATCGAATCTTCGCAACTGCCGGCGGTAGTCCGCACCGGCACGCGCATCGGCACTGTCCATGCCGAAGCCGCAGTGGCAACGGGCCTGGGGCAAGGCACGCCCGTCATTGCTGGCGGCGGCGATGGCCAGTGCGCCGGCCTCGGTTCCAACGCCGTGCGCGACGGGGTCGTCTACCTCAATCTCGGCACGGCGATCATCGCCGGCATGTGGTCGCCGGACCCGGTGTTCGGACCGTTCTGGCGCACCATGACCTCGCCGACCGGCGACGGCTATTTCCTCGAGGCCGTGCAGCGGGCTGGCGCCTATTTCGTCAACTGGTTCGTCGACATGTTCGCCGGCGGTCGTGCCGATCCGTCGATCTTCGCGCGGCTGGAGCGCGAGGCGGCCGGCATCCCGATCGGATCGGACGGTCTGTTGGCCGGCACCACGCTTGTCGGCTGCATGGACCCCCATTGGGACATGAGCGCGCGCGCCAGTTTCATCGGCATGCACCCTTCCCACACCCTTGGCCATTTCTATCGCGCCGGGCTGGAGGCGATTACGCTGCAAACCGCCCGCGCCCTCGAAGAGATGCGTCGGCAAGGCCTTTCCCCGCGCCGCATCGTGGCCATCGGCGGCGGCGCGGCCAGCCCGCTATGGACCACCATGATCGCGGACTCGACCGGGATTCCCATCCAGAAAGGCCAGAGCGCCGAAGCGTCCTCGCTCGGCGCCGCCATCAGCGCGGCAGTCGGCATCGGCTGGTTCGACAGCTTCGAAAAAGCCGCGGACGCCATGACCAGCGTAGCAGAAACGATAGCGCCGAACCCCGCCACCCGCGAGGCATGGACTGCCCTTTCTAAGAGGCAGGCCAAGGTCTTCGCCGCAACCCGCTTTGCGTGGCAAGAGCAGACTCCGGCGCCAACCGAAGCCGGCTAACGGGACCGTCCGGCACCCGCTTGCGACGCACCGTCTCACGCCCGATTCATCCGTTGCCTCGACGGCGATAGGCTGTCACACTGGCCGCAAAGGATTCGATAACCGCCTGTTGCGCTTCCTGTTCCACGCGCCGGCGGTCGTCGGGCAGGACAGACCGCAATGGAACTTGATCCCCTTTTCCTTTCGCGCCTTCAGTTTGCCTGGCTCATCGCATGGCACATCCTGATGCCGGCGCTGACTGTCGGCCTTGCCTCTTTCATCGCCCTGCTGGAAGGCCTGTATTTCTTCACCGGCAAGGAAATCTACTTCCGCCTCTCGACTTTCTGGACAAAGATTTTCTCGGTCGCCTTCGGCGTCGGCGTCGTATCCGGCATCATCATGCCGTTCCAGTTCGGCACCAACTGGAGCCGCTATTCGGACGTAACCGCCAACGTGCTGGCGCCTCTGTTCGCCTATGAGGGGCTGACGGCGTTCTTCCTGGAGGCGGCGTTCCTCGGTGTGCTCCTGTTCGGGCGCAAGCTGGTGCCGGCCTGGGCGCATTTCTTCGCGGCGCTGATGGTGGCGTTCGGCACGCTTTTGTCGTCGTTCTGGATTCTCGCCGCCAACAGTTGGATGCAGACGCCGGCCGGCTACAAGATGATCGACGGCCGCTTCTTCCCCACCGACTGGTTCGCGGTCGTTTTCAATCCCTCCTTCCCCTACCGCTTCGCCCACACGGTCGTCGGCTTTTACATCACCACCGGTTTCGTGGTCGTCGCGGTCGGCGCCTACCTGATCCGCAAACAGGCCGCTTCGACCGAAGCCCGCACCATGACGTCGATCACGCTGTGGTTGCTGACGATCCTGGTGCCCTTGCAGATATTTATCGGCGACCAGCACGGGCTCAACACGCTGGAACACCAGCCGGCCAAGGTAGCGGCGATGGAAGCGCTTTGGGAAACGACAAGCGGCATGCCGCTGGTCCTGTTTACCCTTCCCAGCGATGCCGCCGAAGCCAATCGCTTCACCGTCGAAGTGCCGAAGCTCGGCAGCCTGATCCTGACGCACAGCCTCGACGGCACGGTCAAGGGCCTCAAGGATTTCCCGGCGGACCAGCGGCCGCCGGTGGCACTTCCCTTCTTCGCTTTCCGCGCCATGGTCGGCATCGGCTTGCTCATGCTGGCGCTGGTGGTTTCAAGCTGGTGGCTGCGCTGGCGCGGGCGGCTGTTCGACAGCCCGAACTTCCTTCGCGCCTGCCTGTTCATGGGCCCGATGGGTTTCCTCGCCGTGCTGGCCGGATGGACCACGACGGAAGTGGGGCGGCAGCCTTGGGTTGTCTACGGATTGCTGCGCACCGCCGACGCCGTTTCGCCTTCGTTGACGGGGTGGAACGTGCTCACCTCGCTGCTCTTCTACATGGCGGTCTATCTCATCATTTTCCCCGCCGGGGCGTTCGTCATGCTGCGCATCATCCGCAAGGGGCCGCAAACCACCGATGACGAACCCGACGACGAACCGCTGATCGAAGGCGGGCGACCCAGCCAGCCGGTCACCGTCGAACTGCATCCGCACGGAGGCGTGTGATGGATACCGTATTCAGCTTCGTGCCGATCTGGGCGACGATCCTTGCCGCCGGTATTTTCTTCTATGTCCTGCTCGACGGCTTCGACCTCGGCGTCGGCATCCTCTACGGATTCGAGCCTGACGTTCAGTCCCGCAACCTCGTCATGAACTCGATAGCACCGATCTGGGACGGCAATGAAACCTGGCTGGTGCTGGGCGGCCTCGCTTTGCTTGCCGCCTTCCCGCTCGCCTTCGCCATCGTGGTGCCGGCGCTCTATTTCCCCGTGCTCGTCATGCTGCTGGCATTGGTCTTTCGGGGCGTCGCCTTCGAGTTCCGCTTCCGCGACGTCGCCCACAAGACGTTCTGGGATCATGGCTTTTGTTACGGCTCGGCCATAACCGCCTTCGCGCAGGGCGTGATGCTGGGCGCCTATATCCAGGGCTTCAAGATCGAGGGCCGCGAATTCGTCGGCAGTTCGCTTGACTTCCTCACTCCCTTTTCGCTGATCACCGGGCTGGCCCTCGTTTTCGGCTACAGCCTGCTTGGCGCCGGATGGCTGGTCCTGAAAACGGAAGGCGACATCCAAAACCGCGCCCGCAAGCATGGCCGTTTCAGCCTGGTCGGCGTCCTGATTGGCATCGGTATCGTCAGTCTGTGGACGCCACTGGTCAGCACCGAGATCGCCGAGCGCTGGTTTTCCTGGCCGAATATTTTTATCCTCGCGCCGATCCCCCTCGTCACGCTGCTGACCGCCTTTCTTGTCTGGCGATCGCTGGGGGGAAATTCGCATGCCGGCCCCTTCATCGGTGCGGTGGTGCTGTTCGCGCTGTCCTATCTCGGCATCGCCGTCAGCCTGTGGCCATTCATCGTGCCGCACACCTTCACGCTATGGGACGCGGCTTCATCGCCCTCGACGCAAGCCTTCCTGCTTGTCGGCACGCTGTTTTTGCTTCCCGTCATCCTCGTCTATTCGGGCTGGTCGTACTGGGTGTTCCGCGGCAAGGTACGCCACGACATCGGCTACCACTGAAACGGGGACCTGTGGCGGCGGGGCCGCGGAGAACCGGCTACGGCTTGTGGATCATCGCCGCGCCGAGGATCGGCCCCGGCAGGCCATCCTTGCCCACCGCCTGCAACAGCACGGCGCTGCCGCCCTTTTTCGATATCTCGCTCATCGGCAATTCATAGCGCTGCGCCTTGCCGTGCCACATGCCGGCGGTCTGGATGTCGGTAACCGCGTTCCAGTACGTCTCCTTGCGGCCGCTGTTTTCGCCCTTGCCGATGCTGATCGTCTGCGGCCTGTCGAAATAGACGACGATGACATGGGCATTCGATGGCGTTGCCGGGTTGGCGCCGGCATCGCCGGCGTCGATCATCACGCCGTCGCCTTCATGCGTGATCTTGACGGGAACGCGCATGCCTTCCGCCGCCTTGCCCATGCTGGCAAGCGCATTGTCCACCGCGGCCCGACTGGCGCCGTTGACATGGGTGCGCCCGTTGATGACTGCCTGCGGCGTGTAGACCGAGCGGGCGCCGAAGGCACGCATATAAGAGTATTGGCGCTCGGTATTCTTCTTGCTGCTCAGCGTGTCTTTCCAGCCGAGATAATCCCAGTAGTCGACATGATAGGCGAGCGCCACGATGTCCGGCCGGGCGACAAGTTCGGCAAAAAACTCATCGGCAGGCGGACAGGAACTGCAACCCTGGCTGGTGAAAAGCTCGACCACGCCCAGCGGCACATCATTTTTCGGCGCATCCGCCTGCCCGGCAAGGCCGACGCCGGCAAAGGCGAAAAAGGCCGCCACGGCTACCGCCGGCCGTAAAAAATTTCGAGATGCCATGGCCGTTCCGATTCCCGCCGGTGATACCGGCTCTTCTTTTCGTTGCTAAAATATGTGGCAGAAGCGGCAGTCAACGGGAAGTCACGTTGCGGTGAAATTTTTCACCCGCTCAGACAAAACCGCCGGGGCTTTCGCCCCGGCGGTTTGTTCAGCTTATCGATACGGAACCGACTATGCGGCCAGATCGCGCAGCACATACTGCAATATGCCGCCGTTCTTAAAGTAGTCGAGTTCGTCCAGCGTATCGATGCGGCACAGGATCGGCACGTTCTTCACCGTGCCGTCGCCATACGTCACCTTGGCGATCATCTTCTGGCGCGGCTTGATCGAGGCCAGCCCGTCGATCTCGACCAGTTCGTCGCCCTTGAGGTTGAGCGAAGCCCACGAAGTGCCTTCCTCGAAGGTGAACGGCACCACGCCCATACCGACGAGGTTCGAGCGGTGGATGCGTTCGAACGACTGGGCGATGACGGCGCGCACGCCGAGCAGGTTGGTACCCTTGGCCGCCCAGTCGCGCGACGAGCCATTGCCGTATTCGACACCGGCGAAGACGACCAGCGGCACGCCTTCCTGCTTGTACTGCATGGCGGCGTCGTAGATCGACTCCTCTTCCTTGGACGGATAGTGGATGGTGTAGCCGCCCTCCTTGCCGTTCTCGCCCAGCATGTGGTTGCGGATGCGGATATTGGCGAAGGTGCCGCGCATCATCACCTCATGGTTGCCGCGCCGCGTACCGTATTGGTTGAAGTCAGCGACGCCGACGCCATGGTCGGTCAGGTACTTGCCGGCGGGCGAGGCCGCCTTGATCGAACCGGCGGGCGAGATGTGGTCGGTGGTGATCTTGTCGCCGAACAGGCCGAGCACGCGCGCGCCCTTGATGTCGGCGATCTGCCCGGTGCCCTTACCCATGCCGACGAAATAGGGCGGGTTCTGCACATAGGTCGAGTTGTCGTCCCAGGCATAGGTCTGGCCCGCGGGCGCCTTCACCTTCTGCCAGTTCTCGTCGCCCTTGAAGACGTCGGCATATTTGCGGGCGAACAGTTCGCGCGTGACGTTCTTCTCGATGAACTCCTGTATCTCGGCCGAGCTTGGCCAGATGTCCTTGAGATAGACCGGCTTGCCGTCGCTTCCCTCGCCGAGCGGCTCTTTGGTGAGATCCTTCGTCACCGTGCCGGCCAGCGCATGCGCCACCACCAGCGGCGGGGAAGCGAGGTAGTTGGCCTGCACGTCGGGCGAGACGCGGCCTTCGAAATTGCGGTTGCCGGAAAGCACGGCAGCCCCGATCAAACCCTTGTCGTTGATGGTCCTGGATATCGGCGCGGGCAGCGGACCGGAATTACCGATGCAGGTGGTGCAGCCGAAGCCGACGAGGTTGAAGCCGATCTGGTCCAGTTCCTTCTGCAAGCCGGACTTTTCCAGATATTCGGCGACGACTTGGCTGCCCGGCGCCAGCGAGGTCTTGACCCACGGTTTCTGCTTGAGGCCGAGCCGGTTGGCGTTGCGGGCGAGCAGGCCCGCGCCGATCAGCACGGAGGGGTTGGACGTGTTGGTGCAGGACGTGATGGCGGCGATGACCACGTCGCCATGGCCAAGATCGTAGCCGGCGCCCTCGACCGGGTAGCGCTTGTGGATTTCGGCGGCCTTCTTGTACTCGCTGTCCATCGCCTTGGCGAAGCCGGCGGGAATGTCCTCCAGCGCCTGCCTGCCTTCCGGTCGCTTCGGGCCGGCCATGGAAGGCACCACGTCGCCGAGATCGAGTTCGAGCAGGTCGGTGAATACCGGATCGGCAGAGGAATTGTCGCGCCACAGGCCTTGCGCCTTGGCGTATTCCTCGACCAGCGCGATGCGCGCCTCGCTGCGGCCCGACATATGGAGATAGCGCACAGTCTCGACATCGACCGGGAAGAACCCGCAGGTCGCGCCATATTCCGGGCTCATGTTGCCGATGGTGGCGCGGTCGGCCAGCGTCATCGAGGACAGGCCGGGGCCGAAAAACTCGACGAACTTGCCGACGACGCCCTTCTTGCGCAGCATCTGCGTGACCGTCAGCACCAGGTCGGTGGCGGTGACGCCTTCCTTGACCTTGCCGGTGAGGCGGAAACCGATGACCTCCGGCAGCAGCATCGATACCGGCTGGCCGAGCATGGCCGCCTCCGCCTCGATGCCGCCGACGCCCCAGCCGAGCACGCCGAGGCCGTTGATCATTGTGGTATGGGAATCGGTGCCGACACAGGTATCGGGATAAGCCGTGGTCTCGCCGTCGTCATTGTTGGTCCACACCACCTGGCCAAGATATTCGAGGTTGACCTGATGGCAGATGCCGGTGCCGGGCGGCACGACGCGGAAATTGCGGAATGCCTGCTGGCCCCATTTCAGGAACTTGTAGCGCTCTTCATTGCGCTGGTATTCCAGTTCGACGTTGCGCGAAAACGCCAGCGGCGTACCGAACTCGTCGACGATGACCGAGTGATCGATGACCAGATCGACCGGGACCAGCGGGTTGATCTTCTGCGGGTCGCCGCCAAGCGAAACCATGGCGTCGCGCATCGCCGCCAGATCGACCACGGCCGGAACGCCGGTGAAATCCTGCATGAGAACGCGTGCCGGGCGGTAGGCGATCTCGACGCCGGCCGTGCCCTTGTCGGTCAACCAGTCGGCCACCGCCTGGATGGAGGCCTTGGTGACGGTGCGGCCGTCCTCGTTGCGCAACAGGTTCTCCAGCAGCACCTTCATCGAATAGGGCAGCTGGGAAATACCGGTGAGGCCGTTCTTTTCGGCCTCGACGAGGCTGTAATAGGCATAGTCGGCGCCCCCGGCGGTCAGGGTGCGGCGGCAGTTGAAACTATCGAGAGATTTGGACACGGCGTGCGATCCCATTCTGGTCAGTTCGGCCTAGGAACGGACTCCGATGGCATGCAATCACGCGCAAGGGTGCGGGTACGGCCATTTCCGCTGTCCGCTCCCGTGCGCCGTGCCTTGCGGCATGGCGCCGATTCGGCGCAATAAAGGTTGCCTTCCCCGACCGCTGGGGTTGGTATGCCGGATATAGAGAAGTTTCTGGAATAGTTCTAGACACATAGTTGCCATTTTTACTTTCGTGCGCCCGCAAGGG